>MGSU01000047.1 GCA_001799195.1 Deltaproteobacteria bacterium RIFOXYA12_FULL_61_11
GAGTTGAAAATGCTTGCCGAGGTGATCGAGACGTTGGGCAAAACCATTCAGGGCTTGCAGAGCATCGCGCATACTGTTCGGCAGTACTCGGACCTCTGCGACTCGCTGGAGTTGCCCCGAAGAGGTCCTGTAGGTGGGGTGAAAGGTCGTGGTCCCGCGAACGGTGCTTACAAAGTCTGAACTTCTCACGTTCTTGACGAGCTGAGTGAACAGGGCCGGGGTCATCGAGGAGGGCTGGTCAAGAATCAAGCAAAGACACCCAATAACCGTGTTGCGATCGCAGGAGGTGATTGATTGCAGGTTGGTGTGATCGCAATGCAGCACATCGCGCATGGAGAGGAAGCCCTCCTGCGTCGTTGTGCCCGCTTCACTCTCGAGATCAAAGAGAACCCGGTAGTGATATTTGGTGTAGAGTTTGGTCAAATGGGCGATCTCTGTGTTCAAAGCCGCTGTGTCGAGGGAGAGAGTAGGTACTGTCCACAAGCACAAACCCAGAGTCGCGACCAGAAGAGCGCTGTGGCGGTGCTGTGTTAGCTGAGCTGCCATGGTAACCTCCTCGCGCAGGTGCCGACTTCGATAGGATCTTGTCGACTTCGCGAGCATAGACGGGGATGCTTGAAATGGCAACGCCATCGTCCTTCGTCCTCTAGCCCTTCCTCTGGAAATGGGTTAGGACATGGACAGGTCGGTTCGGGCTATGCTATGCGAGAGAAGATGCCGTGCAATGGGGTTACCCACCATGTTCGGACTTGGCACTACAGAGATCGTCGTCATTTTGGCGATTGTCGTGATTCTCTTTGGCGGGCGCAAGCTGCCACAACTTGGTAGAGGTCTCGCAGAAGGTATCCGCAATTTTCGCCTCGGCCTGAGGGAAGAAGAGGATTCCCCTGATTCAAAAAAGAACGACGAGGCCCCCCCTGATATGGAAAAACGGGATCGCGATCCTCAATGAAGTACCCTGCGCAGGTATTGGCCTGTATAGGATCCTTCCACTGTCGCCACCTCTTCAGGAGTGCCGCAGGCCAGGAGTTTGCCACCACCCGTGCCTCCCTCGGGACCTAGATCGATGATATGATCAGCGTTCTTGATGACATCGAGGTTGTGTTCGATGACAACAATGGTATTGCCGTTATCGGTAAGGCGGTGAAGGACGGCAAGCAGGTGTCGTACATCCTCGAAGTGCAAGCCGGTTGTGGGTTCGTCCAGGATGTACAGAGTTTTGCCCGTGGCTCTCTTGGTCAGTTCGCGCGAGAGTTTGATGCGCTGAGCCTCGCCGCCGGAGAGAGTGGTGGCACTCTGGCCGAGTTGCAGATAGGAGAGACCGACCTCCATCAAGGTGTCTAATTTGGACTTGATCTTGGGGATGGCCCCAAGGAAGGTAGAAGCCTCGGCCACGGTCATGGCAAGAACTTCTGCGATATTTTTGCCCTTGAAGTTGATTTCCAGGGTCTCCCGATTATATCGTTTTCCATCACAGAGTTCACATGTGACGTACATATCGGGTAAAAAGTGCATCTCGATTTTGATCTGCCCGTCTCCGCTACAGGCTTCGCAGCGACCACCTTTGACGTTGAAGGAATAGCGCCCGGGTTTATATCCGCGAATCTTGGATTCGGGTAATTGAGTGAACAGTTCTCTGATGTCGTTGAAAACTCCGGTGTAGGTGGCCGGGTTTGAGCGGGGAGTCCTGCCGATCGGGGATTGATCGATGACGATGATCTTGTCGATTTCTCGATCACCCAGAATGGCGCGGAAGGGGAGGGGTTCGGTCTTGGCCTTGTAGAGGGTGCGTTGGAAGTGACGCGCCAGGGTTTCATTGACCAAGGAACTCTTGCCGGAACCCGAGACCCCGGTAACGCAGGTGAGCACCCCGAGCGGAAGGCTCACGTCGAGATCCTGCAAGTTGTGGCCTCTGGCTCCGAGAATTTTGACAGTTCGTTCACCGATGGGACGGCGCTTGGTCGGCACTTCAATAGCACGTCGGCCGCTGAGGTAAGCCCCGGTCAGTGATGCTTCGCACTGCTGGATGCCCTCGAGGGGACCTGCGTACACGACTTCGCCGCCGGCGACCCCGGCGCCGGGTCCCATGTCGACGAGAAAATCTGCAGCTTCGATGGTTTCCCGATCGTGTTCGACCACGATCACGGTATTGCCGAGATCGCGTAGACGGTGCAAGGTGGCGATGAGTTTTGCGTTGTCCCTCTGGTGCAAACCGATCGAGGGTTCATCGAGGATGTACAATACACCGACGAGTTGGCTGCCAATTTGCGTGGCCAACCGGATGCGTTGGGCCTCTCCTCCGGAGAGAGAAGCTGCGGAACGGGAGAGGGTCAGATAACCCAAACCCACGTCACGAAGGAAAAACAAACGGGCTTCAACCTCTTTGAGCAAGGGAGCGGCGATTTGCCGCTGGCGACCGTCGAGTCGAAGGTCTGCAAGGAAAACGAGCAAGGTCTCTACCGAGAGGTCGGTCAGACGGCTGATGTCGAGATCCCCGAGTCTCACATGGAGACTCTCTTGACGTAAGCGCCTTCCTTCGCAGCGTGGGCAGGTCTGCACGCTCATGTAGGCTTCGAGTTCTTGACGGATGAAGTCGGATTCGGTTTCTCGATAACGGCGTTCGAGGTTGTTGACGACCCCTTCGAAGGATCGTCGCACGGTATGGGTCATGCTGTCTTTCTTGAACTGGAAAGTCAGTTCTCGTTCTCCCGAACCATAGAGAATGACTTGTCGTATCTCCTCCTGTAGCTTGGAGAAGGGGGTAAGTAGGCTAAAATCATATTCTTTTGCAAGAGCATGAAGGGATTGCAAGAAATAGAGGCTGGAGGATTTTGCATAGGGTTTGACCGCACCGCCGAGTAAGGATAGTTCGGGCACGGGAACGATAAGTACGGGATCGAAGTACATCTTGGTTCCCAAACCGCCGCAGTCCTCACAGGCGCCGTGCGGATTATTGAAGGAGAACATCCGTGGTGAGATTTCGGGATAGCTGACCCCGCAATCGACACAGGCGAAACGTTCGCTGAAGAGTAATTCCCCGTCGGGCGCACCGGGTTGCTGGTGTTCGACCTTGACCAGTCCTTTGCCGATCTTGAGCGTGGTTTCTAGGCTGTCGATGAGACGATTGCGTATGCCGTCTTTGATGATCAGACGATCGATAAAAACATCGATGTTGTGCTGTTGGTTCTTGTTGATGACGATGTCTTCTGCCAGATCGATGACCTGTCCATCGACCTTGACCCTGACAAAACCATCTTTACGCAGTTGATCGAACTCTCGCTGGTATTCGCCCTTACGGCCACGGACGATTGGTGCTAGGATCGCGATTTTGGTCTGTTCAGGCAAGGTCTGGAGTCGTTCGGCCATTTGTTGGACGGTTTGGCTACTAATGGCTAAACCGCAGCGATGGCAATGGGGCTGGCCAATCCTCGCGTAGAGTACGCGCAGGTAGTCATAGATCTCGGTTGTTGTGCCGACCGTGGAACGCGGATTGCGGCTTGCCGAGCGTTGCTCAATCGAGATCGCAGGTGAAAGCCCCTCGATGCTCTCTACGTCCGGTTTCTCCATCTGCTCGAGGAATTGCCTGGCATAGGTGGAGAGGGATTCTACGTATCTTCGCTGACCTTCTGCAAAAATGGTATCGAAAGCCAGGGAGGACTTGCCGGAACCGCTCAAGCCAGTGATGACCACGAAGCGGTTGCGGGGCAGGGCAACGGTCACCCCCTTCAGATTGTGTTCGCGGGCGTTGCGCACCACAATATATTCGGCCATGGCTTTTGTCTCCATGAAGACGACAAAGGGTTACCGTGGGTCAGAGCGAGCGCTCTATGGTGCTCATGAAGGTGGTCAGGTCAACCAGGGTCCTGCCCAGTTCGTCACGGCTCACCGCGAGATTGTGTCGCATAGGGAGGGAGAGGATGTCGTAGCGACATTCTGGAGTGAGCGCATATCCGAGATAATCGGCGAGGTGTCGACAGAAATCGAGATAGTCGTGTCCATGATCCGGTTCCGCGGAAGGACCGGAGGGGAGGAGTATGGATTTCACAATGGAACCCGGGACGCGCCAACTGGTCAGAATGGCTTGAGTGAAGTGACGCTGGAAGTGGTTGATGAGATCGATCTTCTCCTGGAGCTTGAGTTTGCGGAACGCTACATGCTTGGAGAGTTTGTCGAGGATTTCCAGCAGGAACAATCGACCGAGGTTGTGGAATAACCCCACCAGGTAGAAACTGTCGGCCGCCGGGTCATTCTTGGCCAAGGCCAGAATACGCATAGCGTTGGCGGTACACAGGGAGTGCTTCCACAACCGGACTTTGACCTCGGACAACTCCTGTTCACGGACGATGAACTCCTGCTGCAAGAGGATGGTATGGACGAGGTTCTTGAGCCGGACTACGCCCAATTTGACGATAGTATGCTGGAGGGAGACATTGGGCGGCTTCACGCTACCCAGAAAATTCATTCCCGTGGCCAAGATCTTGGCTGAAACCGTGGGGTCTTTCTCTACGAGTTGGACCAGGTCGGTCATCACGAACTCGGGGTTGTGGATCAGCCGGTCGAATTCGACCAGGATGCTCGGCATGCTCGGTAGTTTGACTTCCGAGGTCTTGAGCTTGAGTAGGATGATTTTCATCAACGGCCCGTATTCTTGGTCCATCGGGTCGATCAGGCCTGCTTGGATGTTCGTGGCCTCCTCGATACGAGTCCCCGGGTGGAGAGTGGGATCCTGCCCCTTCTGCACGTTCGGTGCTGGTAACGACGAGGTTGGCTGTTCGGAGTCCTGCGCTTCGGATTGTTCTATTTTGTTGATGAGTGGTACAGGATTTTCCTCCAAGAGAAAATCTTTGATGACCATGATGAGGATGGAATAATTAAAGGGGACACGGATGTATTTGAATACGCTGGGTTGCAGTGGTTGAGGTAGGTCGAAGACCGTACCTTTGGGTGAGAGTATGAACAGTCGTAATTTCAGTTCGGAAAGGCGTTTCAGTTGGGAGGGTTCGGCACTGGTGAGAACCTCGGAGGTAATGATGAGTAATTCGGACCGCCGTTCAAGGAGTGTGCTGAACACTTGGGCCAAGTTGTCGGCCACGAGCAGTTTAATGCCCTCTTTGGTCAGGCCAGAGGAGAGGATGACCCGCATCTTCGGGGTACGGTCGACCAACATGATCGAGGAAGTAGCGAGCTTAGTATTGACCATGGGGCTCCGAGAACGCAATCGAACTGGAAATATCTTGCTCCTTGGAGGCGTTCAGTCGTCCTCTGCCAGGGTGACCTCATCGAGAAAACTGTCGAGCTCTTCCTCGTTGGAGAAGATATCCTCGAGGTCGGTGGAGACCTGAGATCTCCCGGAATCCGCGGTAGTCCAGGCTTCTTGGTGTTGACCAGCATGACGTTCGAGCTCTTGCTGGTGGAGTTGCGGAGCGAGGACCTGTTTGAGGTAGTCATCGAGCGTAAGGTCGTGGACCTTCGCCTCTTTGGTCTTGAGTTGCCGCCAATTCTTGATGTAGTGAAGCCGACAATAGCCGGCGACGATCTGCGCATCGTTGCAGTTCTGCTCCTTGCACAGCTCGATATTCACCATAGGAACCTCGTATCCGTCGGGAAGCTGGACACTCTCTAGCAGAAGACCTTGCCGACGTCAAGATGCGCTGGGGTAATGAAACCCATGAAGTCAGGTTGCCAGTCGGACCTGGCCTTTCGAGGGACCAGGAGGTATGCTGCTGAGTAGCTTTGATTGGTTGATCCTCCGGAGGCTCCCGATGCGAACAGGTCCACTCTTGTTCTTTCTTGTTGTTGTATTATTACAATGTGTTGATACTGATTCAACGGTAACTACCGAGTTGGCCGACGAAAGTAATGATCTTGGTGAGGTCATCGAGAATGGTGACGTCAGCAAGGATACGCAGACTGCTACTGTCGAGGTTGAAGGAGACCCCTCCGCCGATCTGCCTGTCAACCCGGTGAGCAGCGAATTGGCAGGACACGAAGTACTCCTTGGTGATGCACGGCATGCGCCAGGTTATGGCAAGCCCCTTGAACATTGCGGTGGGTGCCACGGGGAAGTTCTCGAGGGTGGTCCCCATGCTATCCCTTCCTGTACCACCTGTCACGCCGAGGTTTGGAAAACGGGTGATCTCGATGTTTCCTCAGATCCTCAGGACGATCATGATCTTCTCTTCGGTGACGTGGGCCATCATCCAGATGCCCAGCAGCCGGATCTTTCCTGTACCAGTTGCCACGGTGCGGATCTCCTCGGAGTTGAGGGGAAGGGTACGTCCTGCCAGTGGTGTCACGGGATACTCTGGAATGGGACTACAAATGAGGCGTCAGAGGATCCGAGTATACAGGATGTGTCCGTGGATCCTCCGGTCGATCACGATCTCATGCGCGGAAATGTCGGTCACCAACGTGGGCTCACCGTTACGGTGTTGACCTGTGTCAAATGCCATGGGCGCGATCTCAAAGGGGGGGTTCACCGCGAACCTTCCTGCTATTCCTGTCATCAGGCTGTCTGGGAAGATGGCATGCAGGATGGCTTCCCGGAAGAGCCGGCGCATGATCAAGAACTCGGCGCGGTTCGGCACGCCGAGGGTTTCTCGACCCCGGCAGAACGCTGCAGCAGCTGTCATGGCAAGGATTTGGAGGGCGGTGAAGGGGGGCAGCCCGCTTGTTTCGACTGTCACGGCAACCATTGGTCCGAAAAACACGACCTGCGTTTAGAGGGCGTCGCACATGCCAGGGAACCTCGCCGAGCGAGCAGACGCTGCACTCCCTGTCATGGCGGGGACCTGAAGGGAGGAGAACATGAGGAACCCTCCTGTTTCAAATGTCATGGGATGAAGTGGCGATGAAACCTGCTCGAAGCAGGTTGCCAACCCCGCGGGAGCTTCGCCGTCTATTCTTCTTGGATCCGTCGTGGACCTATCTCAATCACGGTTCTTTCGGAGCGTGCCCGCGCAAGGTCCTCTCCGTCGCCCAAGCCTGGCAGCGTGAGTTGGAAACAGCCGAGGGTTTGCAAATTTGACGGTGGCGCCACTTCGACGCCGACCCCGATTATCGTCACCATCTAGGGGATACATTTGCTTAATAACACAAAGTAATAATTAAGATAAACGTGGTCTTATCTTTGCAATACGTCGTATTGTCATGCACGGAGGTCCCAATGCATCCGGCAATGCTTTTGGTTCTCATTTTCTTGCTCTCGTCGGGCTCGTCCTTCGCTTTCCTCGATTACCACCGACATTGTTTTCCAGACCCCAGTCAGGCTCGTTTGCATTGTCGGGATCTCCATTGGAATTGCACCAGTCTTCCGGAGTTGCAGATCCTTGCGCAGTGCGAGGATGTCGAAGAGGTCGAATCTCGAGGTACTACGTATGCCTCGGTTCGGCGTGAGTATTGTTACCATGACACGTTCACGGTCTGCCGAAAGGATACCCCAAAGATGGAATCCAGTTGTTATAACACCGAAAGTGAAGCGGTTTCATCCTGTAAGGAGGTTCATTGGCGTTGTACAGAGTTGGATGAACATGCAATACTCGAAATATGTCGGGACCTCTTCAACGTCCGGAGCGAGCAATTCGGGACCTACCGTTCCTGCTACTCCTTGCGCTTCCATCGTTGCCTGGATCAGCGTTGAACCATAGGCGAAGGCGGATCTGACCGAGAACGTTGGGGAATTGACACCCTTGAGGCAGCATTGCAGTAATAATGATATGTTAACAATTGGCACGGGTTGTGTATTTCGGCCATGCTCCACCTGCTTGAAGGGAGAATATGGCCATGTCGATCGATTGGGGTCGAGGGGTATTTTGTCTCGGACAGGACCAGGTCGAATTACTTGTGTTCGAATCTGCCTTGCGACGTCTTGGACTTGAGCGGGTATTTCTTGGTCGCGATGCCGAGCGCTTACTCCTCAGCGTACCGGATTATGGTACTGTCTTGATTTTGATCGATGCCGATGCCTGGGATGATTGGGCGGAGTTACGTTTCGTGCGAGATCGTCATCCTCATGCGCAAATTATAGTATTCAAAGAATATCTTGAGAAGACCGAGGTGGCCCAATTCCTCCGAGAAGGGATCTATACCTTTTATTTAAAACCGCTCGATGGAGTACTCCTTGATTGTTTACGTAGTCATCTTGCTCTTGAGTCTTCCAATGACGATGGATTGTCATTGGCGAGTAATGTATTTCGAACAACGACTTCTGATATTGTCGTACACTAAGCACCTCGAGATGTGCTGCCTTGAAGCCCCCTCTGCTAGCTCTGTAAATTCATGAATTGTACAAATAAATTGACACCGAACACCGTTCGAGATTGATTTCCCTTGAAGCGTAGGTCGAGGAGAAGAACCCCTCGTAGAATTCCATTGCATTGTCTTGGAAAATTGGCTAGATCTCTAGGGTCGGTGCTCGAGACCGCTCGACCATGCCCTATGCCAAGTAGAGCTAGGCCGCGAAGTACTCCGACTAGAACGTACACAAAAATTAGCGGTAGTGTTGACGTTTCATCGGTCTTGTCGGAAGACAGTGTTCTCGGGTAGATTCCTAAGGGGAGGATGAAGGTGTCAGGCTGGTTAGGTCGTACTCTCTTTTTCCTACTATTGGTCGGCGTGCTTCTTGCATTATTTGTATGGTTGCGACCATATATGCCTTTTATCGGCAAACTTCCCGGAGATATTACCTTCACCGCTGGGCGCACGATTTATCACCTGCCCTTGGCGACCTGTCTATTGGTGAGTCTGGTCCTTGCCTCGCTCGTGAAGCTATTGAGAGGCAAGTGAGGTATGAGTACTAGGAAGGTAGAGGGGGCGAGGGATCTACAAGATAAGGGTGTAAGGTCTCGACAGGAAACGATTCTCGATCAGCAATGTATCGATTCCCTCTCGGTACAATGCTATCGTGATGCTATTGCAATTCCAGGAGAAGATGATATTCCTGGGGACGAGATGGTACCTCCCTTCTTTACTGTACGTGCATTATGGAAGTTCTTGAAGGGAAACCTCGAATGCCTGCGATGGGGAGATTGCACTACGGCGGTTATCCATCTTGAACAGGAACTCCATATTTCGTCCCTACCGCGTATCGGTGATGAGTACGAGCTGACGTGTACGGTAGAAAATGTAAAAAAGAGAGGGACATTACTCCTCCTTCGCGTCTCGGGTGTTGTGCGGGTAAAAGGGCTCGTATTTTTGGAACATGCAAGCAGTTTTTGCATCAAACCATCGGTTCTCCATAGTGTTTCGGACGATCATTCGACCATAGTACCCGTGAACACTGACCTTTTCGAGGCCCATGGGCAAATCCAGTGTGCAAGGTGGACAGTCCCGATAGATCAGCCTCGACACTATGCCGAGGCCTCTGGAGACTATAATCCCGTCCATTTTGACCATAAAGTCGCCAGGCGATTCGGATTCTCCGCTCCTATCGTACACGGGCTCTGTACCCTAGCCCGAACCCTTGAAGCACTGAACCAAGCTGTACTAGGCTCTGGCTTGAATCGTTTGAACAGTATTTTCACGAGGTTCAGTTATCCTGTATACCCCGGAGATATCCTGAGGTTGTTCTGTGAGAAGTCTAGTGGTCCAAAACTACGTTTTCAGGTGGTGAACCAACGAGGAGAGCCCGTACTACAGCGCGGAATAATCATCTCTAAATACAATGAGTATGATGGAAATAACAAGAGAAGTAAGGAGTGGCAATGAAAACGCCGTATTTCAATGACGATCACGAAGCCTTCAGACAATCGGTCAGGAAATTCGTTGAAGGTGAATTGACGCCTCAAGCGGAAGAATGGGAAAAGGAACGGCGAATACCAAAACGGATATTCGCTCGTCTTGGCGAGATGGGCTATCTAGGTATCAATTATTCCGAGGAACTTGGGGGCAGTGGACTCGATTTCTTCTACAGCGTGGTGTTTTTCGAGGAATTAGTGCGTTGTCAGGTTTCCGGTTTGATGGCAGCAGTCGGTGTTCAATCCTATATGGCTACCCCGCCGATCATGCATCTTGGATCTCAATACATAAAGGATGAGTTTCTCCTCCCGGCCATCCAGGGGAAGAAAATCGGTGCTCTTGCCATCACCGAACCGAATGCAGGGAGTGATGTCGCAGCGATTCGCACCTCCGCGCGCCTTGAGGGAGAGTACTATATCGTCAATGGCTCGAAAACCTTCATAACGAATGGTTGCAACGCCGATTTTGTGACCATGGCGGTGCGTACGAGCCAAGATGGTGGTTTTATGGGTATCTCTCTCCTTGTGGTAGATACCACTACCTCGGGCTTCAGAGTAGCGAGGAAATTGGACAAGTTGGGTTGGTGGAGTTCCGACACGGCCGAGTTGGCCTTTGAAGACATGCGAGTTCCCCGGACCAACCTTCTCGGACAGGAAGGCAAGGGTTTTTATTATATTATGAACAATTTCCAATTAGAACGCCTGATTGCCGCTATCACGTCTATGGCAGGTATCGACCTGATGCTGTCAAAGACCCTCGAGTATATGGCTTCTCGAGAGGCCTTCGGCAGGCCCATCAGCAAGTTCCAGGTTCTACGACATCGATTGGCAGATCTCTATAGCGAACTCGAGGCTGTTAGAGCCCTGACCTATCAATGTTCTTGGGGCTATGACCGTGGGGACTACCTGGTAAAGGAAATCACCATGGCTAAGTTGTTGGCCACGGAGTTGGCCGTGAAGACAGCCAACGAATGCGTACAGATGCATGGTGGTTATGGCGTCATGGAAGAGTATCCGGTGGCAAGGATGTATCGCGATACACGCATCGGTACCATCGGGGGGGGGACCTCTGAGATCATGCGCGAAATCCTTGGGAAAATCGTGATCGATGGAATGGACTTCTCAACCTTCTCTCCAGCGGACGACCAACCAGAAGAAGAGGCATCGTTCTCGAAGAAGCAAACGATGGAAGCAGGGGGAAGCCAGGTTTCCTCCGAGAATCCCGCTCTTGAGGCTGCCTCTGTTTGCACCTGTGCTCAACTCGTTGCCACCTATCCGGCTCGGTTCCTCCCAGATAAAGCAGGTGGCTTCAATGGAACGGTGCATTTCAAGCTCACCGGAACCTCCGGTGGACAGTACACGGCCGTGGTCAAACACAGTGAACTCACAATATCCGAGGGACTTGAGGGGACCACCGATTGTCTGGTGGAGGCAAGCGACGAGACCTTCCTCGGGATCGAGAAGGGAACGCTCAACCCACAAATGGCCTTTATGATGGGCAAGATCAAGGTCAGCAACGTTGGTATCATGCTCAAGTTCATGGCGTTCTTCAGGCCGCTGCGATGAATGAAATAAGCAACATCTACCACCTGCTAGTTCGGGGTGCGGAACGAACGCCGAAAGCCATCCGCTTCAGCGAAAAAAAAGCAGGCGTTTGGATGGGAACCGATAACGCTACCCTGTTGCGGCAGGTGCAGCATCTCGGTCGGTTCCTACGCGAACGAGGGCTCGAACCAGGTGAACGCTGTGCCATCCTCGGTCAGACTTGCCAGTGCTGGGCCTTGTGCGACCTGGCGGTGTATGCTGTTGCTGGTGTGAGCGTGCCGATTTATCCCAATCTGCGGCTTGAGGACATTGCGTATATCATCGACAACAGCCGTGCTCGGATCCTCTGCCTCCAAAGCCAAGAACACCTTGTCGAGGTCGAGGCAGCCCGTCGCGCCGGAGGTATGCCCTCCCTGCGTGCAGTGCTTACCTTCAACACTATCGGAACGCTCATCGGCGAAACTCACGAGAACTCAAACCCTTTCCCGGGGGAAGTATCGAAGCGAGAGGATCTAGCTACCATCGTTTATACCTCAGGAACCACCGGCCCTCCCAAGGGGGCCATGCTCACCCATGGAAACCTGTTGGCCGAGCAAGAAGGATTGATCGAGTGGTTCGATCAGATTGAACGTGGAGATGAACCACTCTCTCTCCTGACTTACCTGCCGCTCGCTCACATGATAGCGCGTAGCGAGGTGTATGCTGGCCTATTTCACGACTTGAGGGTCCATTTTGCCTCTGCACTCGAGGCTTTGGCGACGGAACTCCTCGAGATTGAACCCAGCATTCTGGTGGCGGTACCGCGAGTATTTGAAAAGGTCTACGAGAAGATTCATGACCAGATACGGTGCAAATCTCGGCTCCAGCGAGCTATTTTCTCCTGGGCAAAGCACCTCGGACTTCGCACCGAAGAGAAAAAAGAAACAGGAGAGCGTCTACGGTTGAATGAACAGGTCCAGTTGGCCCTCGCCGACCGCTTGGTCTATCGTACCATTCGATCTCGTTTCGGGTCCCGGTTTCGCTTCGCAATACTTGGTGGAGCCCCCTTCCCTCCTGTTGTACATCGTTTCTTTGCTGCCTGCGGGTTGACCTTGCTGGAAGGTTATGGTTTGACCGAGGTCAGTGCACTCTCTCATGGTACTCGCTTCGGAGAGGTGAGGGTAGGAACAGTTGGGAAACCCCTACGCTCGATCACCTGCCGTTTCGACAGTGACGGGGAAATTCTGCTCTGCGGTCCTACCGTGTTCCTCGGATATTATGCCAATCCTGAGGCGACTGCTTCAGCCTTCGATGGGGCTTGGTTCCGCACGGGAGATGTCGGCCGGCTCGATTGCTATGGCAATCTGGTCATCACCGACCGGAAAAAGGACCTCATTATCACTTCTCAGGGTAAGAATATTGCACCTCAGAATGTCGAACAAGTGATGAGTCGTTCGCCATTGATCGAACAATTCTTGTGCTTTGGCGATCGGCATAAATATTTGACGGGAATGATTGTACCCAATGTACTGCGTCTCTCAGAACGGCTAGGTTGCAATCTCGGAACATTACCTGACTGGCATCTCGATACGAGAGTTCAAAAGGTTATTCAGACCGAGGTCGAACGTCTCAACCAACAGCTCAATCGCTTTGAGCAGATCAAGGCTTTTCTCGTGGTTCCCGAACCATTCACAGTTGAGAACAGTTTGATGACCCCGACGATGAAGATACGCAGAAGAGCGGTGTACCAGAAGTATCAGAAGCTCCTCGAGGCGCTCTACACGGCTGAGGAGATTGCGACGTCTAGTACCTCTATCATACCATGACTCAAAGGAGGAGAGAGCCGATGAAACACTTGGCACCTGGAGGAGGTTTCTTGTTCAGTCAGCGACCGGACATTTTCATCCGCGAAGATCTGAGCGAGGAGCAACGCGAGTTCGGAGCGACTGCACGGCGGCTTTTCGAAGAGGAGATTGCCCCGAAGATCGAGCAGATCGAGCACAAGGGCATTGTGGAGAGAGAGGGGCATACTACTCCTCTTGCCATCGATTTCCTCAAGAAGGCCGGGGAATTGGGTATCCTCATGGTCGACATCGATGAAGAACATGGTGGACTCGGCTTGGACAAGACGACCTCGATGCACATGAGTGAGATGTTCGTCGGGAATGCCAGTATCGCTACCACCATCGGCGCTCATATCGGCATTGGGACGTTACCCATCGTGCTTTTCGGCAACGAAGAGCAGAAAAATACTTACTTACCCAAGCTTGTCACCGCAGAATTGGTGAGCTGTTATGCTCTCACCGAGCCGGGAAATGGATCTGATGCGCTCTCGGGTAAGACCACAGCCGTTCTGCAAGAAGATGGTCATTACCTCATCAACGGGGCCAAACAGTTCATCACCAATGGTGCATGGGCCGATCTGGCCATTGTTTTCGCCATGGTCGAGGGGAAATATTCAGCCTTCATCGTTGATTTGCACACCAAAGGCGTTGAACGTGGGGCAGAAGAGAAGAAAATGGGCCTACACGGTAGTTCCACCACTGCCCTGGTCTTCGACACAGTGCGTGTGCCCAAAGCCAATCTGCTCGGTGAGATCGGGGATGGTCCCAAAATTGCTCTCAACATCCTCAATCTCGGGCGGCTCAAACTCGGCTTTTCTTCGCTGGGCAATGCCAAGAAAGTCCTTGATATGACCATTCGCTACTGTCTCGATCGTAAGCAGTTCGGGAATTACATTATCAACTTCGAAGCTCAAAAAAACCGTCTAGCTGAAATGACTGCTCGAATATTTGCAGTTGATTCATTTGGTTACTGTGCTTCGGGGCTGATCGACGAAGCAATTGCACGACTCAAAGGCGGAGAGGACCACGCCTCGCAGACGGTCAAGGTCTTGCGGGACCACGCCCTAGAGGCTTCGGTGATGAAGATCGCTGGTTCAGAGCTTCTCTCTTTCGTGTGTGATCGCTGTTTGAAAATGCACGGAGGCTATGGATTTCTCGAGGAATACCATGTCGAGCGGTTCCTCCGAGATAACGTAGTTGATATGATTTTCGAAGGTACGAATGATATCAACAGGATAGTGATATTCGATTTTCTGGTACGGCGTGCGATGTCCGGTGAGATCGGTTTTCGTGAAGGTATCGAACGCCTTGAGACGGACCTTGCCTCCGCTGGTTCAGAGGTGAACGTAGGGTGTATAAGTGAAATCGAGATCCTGCTCAAGGGGGCGCGCCTGCTTGTCGCCAACCTTCTGAATCAAGTTCTCATACATCTTGGCAAGGCAGTACGCACCAATCAGATGGCCATGGTGAACGTCGCGGATGCCGTGATCGAGTCCTATATAGCCTATGCCGCATTCTTGCGCATGAACAAGCTCCAGATGAGGGATGAGGGTAATCCTGTCTTGCTCCAGGCTGTCGTCCGTCTCCTGGCCGAACATGCTCGTACCAAGATCATTGCTTTGACTCATGAGACTTTTGCCTCGATTCTCCCGGAAAACCTGCGTGCAGTTCGTTTGGCAGAGGTGGGGACCCTCTGTGCTGCGCTCCCGCCGATGGCCGATCTTTTTGCGCTGCGAAGGATCATTGCCGAGGAAGTATCCGATGCAGGCAAGTACAATCTTTGACTACTGCCACGAAAAGAATATGGAGGAGGATATCATGGAACATATTGGGATCGTAGATTTTTGCCGTTCACCCATCAGCAAGGCCAAAGATGGCGGACTCAACCAGTTGAGCATTCTGGAAATCGCGACTCGGGTGGTGCGTGCGCTGCTTGATCGTAATCCGGCGGTGCCTCGGGATCTCATCGAAGTCGTAGCTGCTGGTTGTGCTTTCCCCGAGGCAGAGGCAGGTTTCAACATCGGTCGCTGTATTTCCGTCAAGGCCGGATTGCCGGCCGAGGTCGCGGGCCTGACCCTCAACCAGTTCTGTGGGTCATCGCAGACTACGGTTGCCCTGATCGCCGATATGCTGGCCGTTGGCAAAGGCAAGATTGGTATTGCTGTCGGTCTCGAACATATGAAGCATATCCCCATGGGAGGCTTCAATCCATTGTTCGACAAAGAACTATCCGAGATGAATTTCTACATCGGTATGGGCGATACTGCAGAGAACCTCGCTAAGGAATTGCAGATCAGCCGCGAGGACCAAGAAGCCTACTCGATGTACAGTCATGAAAAGGCACTTGCCGCATGGGCTTCTGGAGCCTTCGATCGCGAAGTCATCCCGATGAGCCTGCCGGATGGCAGTACGTTGATCAAGGATGAATGTCCTATGCCGCCTAATCCCGAAAAGATGCGTTCTCTATCCCCTGCCTTTGACATCAAGGGGAGTGTTACCGCGGCCACCTCTTCGCCAGTGACCTCTGGGGCAGGCGCGGCCCTCATTATGACCGAAGGTATGGCCAAGGAGCTTGGATTATCGCTGCGTGCAACCATCGTTACCACTGCCATGGCGGGATGCGACTGGACCAGAATGGGTATGGGACCATTACCAGCGACCGAAAAAGCCCTGACTCGGGCCAAGATGAAGATGGACGACTTCGATGTCATCGAATTGAACGAGGCCTTCGCCGCGCAATCCCTCTATGTAATACGGAAAGGTGGTTGGGACGAACGCAAGATCAATTTATTAGGTGGTGCTATTGCTCTAGGACATCCCCTGGGTATGTCTGGAGTGCGTATCGTCGGGACGGCCATCACCGCATTGGAACAGACCGGTGGGACCTTCGCCTTGGCGACCATGTGTGTAGGTGGTGGGCAGGGTGTCTCTACCATCCTGAAGAGGGGGTGAACTCATGAAAGACATCAAACATGTCTCCGTCATTGGCGGTGGCATCATGGGAGCGGGTATTGCGGCCCTGTTCGCCAACAACGGCATTCACTGTACCGTGTATGATCTCACGCTCGAACTCGCGAGAGGATCGATTGGAAAATTGTCAGATCCCAAGGCCAAGATACCGACCATCTACACGAACCGGAGTATCTCACTCATCGAGGCTGCTGCAGTGAGCGATTTATCCGGCCTCTCCAAGACCGATTGGATCATCGAGGTGGTGCCTGAGGTGCTGGACCTCAAACGCAAGGTCTTCGCGGACATTGACCGCTTTCGTCGGTTAGGTAGCATCGTCTCCACAAATACTTCGGGTCTCTCGGTCAATGCAATTGCTGCGGGGTGTTCCGACGACCTCCGCCGCAATTTCTTGGGCACCCATTTTTTTAACCCTGTGCGGTTCCTACCGCTAGTCGAACTTATTCCCTGTTCCGATACCGACCCCTTGGTTGTGACCAAGGTCGGAGCTTTATTCGGTTCCTTCGGTAAAAAGGTGGTTGTTGGTAAAGATACTCCGAATTTCATCGCCAATCGGGTAGGCATCTTCATGATGATGAAGGTTCTGCAGCTTCAAGAGAAATTTGGGCTCGATGTCGAAACCATCGATATGCTCACGGGTCCTCCAGTAGGCAACCCGAAAACTGCAACCTTCCGATTGGCTGACATGGTCGGTATTGATACTCTTGTTCACGCTGCCAAGAACTGTCTCGAGAATTGCACCACAGATTCGAGACGGGAGTTATTCCGGCCCCCCGCCTTTCTCGAACGCATGGTAAGTGAGAAGATGCTTGGCGATAAAACCGGTGTTGGATTCTATCGCAAGCAGAAAGGTACAGGGAAGAAATCGGTCGAGATCCTCGACCTGAACTCCTTTACCTATCAGCCGACGAGGAATCCGAAATCGGATGCCATTCGCACGGCAAAGACATTCGCCTCGGCCGAGGATAAAATTCGCTCGGTGATGACCTATCATCCTGAGGCTATTGAAACGCGTTGTATCTGTGAATTGGTTCTCGATTCTGCTGCTTATGCTCTTTCCTTGGTAGGAGAGATCGCTGATGACATAGCGACCATCGATAATGCGCTCAAATGGGGATTTGCCAAGGAGGTGGGGCCTATTGAAACCCTGGACATCCTCGGTCTGCGCAGGTCCGTAGCCTTCATGGAACGCTTCCAGATCGCGGTACCGGAAATACTTGTACGGGCCCTTGCCCACACCGATCGCCTCTATCGCGAAGTGGGGGGAAGGAAGGAATTCTTCTGCCTCCGTGAGATGGTTTTCAAGCCGCTCATCGACAGGG
>MGSU01000048.1 GCA_001799195.1 Deltaproteobacteria bacterium RIFOXYA12_FULL_61_11
TCTTTTCTTGACCTTTCTGCTGGAAGGCCCCTTCCTTTTGCCGCTCCGGCTCGCGAAAAACGCATGGAAACGCCGGGCAGAACTCGCTGCCGACGCTTTTGCCGAAAAAATCTCCGGGGCTGGCGCGGAACTGGCGAATCTACACCTTGCGCTGACCAGGGATGGTCTTTTTCATCCGACTCCTCACCCCGCACTGGTGCTGTTGGAGTACGAACACCCCCCGCCGCTCGAGCGCGAAGCAGCACTGCGGTCGCAATTGACCTTGCCCTTGTCTTCGGGCGATGATTACATGGTAATTCCACCGCTCTTCGAAGATAAACTATGAGCCTCCGGAAAGGGTGGTACTTCTCCGGTTCACTGCTCCGATGGCCTGCCGGACCTACCCCCGACAAGTCCCTTCCCGCCCTACGTCGCGTGGTCGAGCGCGCTCACCGCGACAATGCCTGGTACCGGCGACACTTCGCAACGGCGGGTTTCCATCCGTCGATGCTCGAAAGCCTCGCAGATTTCGAGCGCGTTCCCCTGTTGCACCGCCACGACTTTGATGCCAGTCCTGAGGCACTCTACCTCAGGCGGCCCAGACCTCCGCACGAGGTCGTGCTGACGACCTCAGGGACCCTGGGTGAGCCCTTGCGTGTCATCCACTCCCGAGAGGCGGTGGACCGCAGCACAGCCTGCTTCGCCCGTTGGCTGTGGAAACTCGGTTTCCACCCACCGTTGCGTCTGGCCATGTACCGGACCCCGGGAGAGTTGGCGACCGCCACCCGCTTCTGGTACCACCGTCTCGGACTGATGAAGAAACTCTGGATCGATGCTGCGGCCGAACCCGCTGTGCAGTTGTCGGAACTACGGCGTTTCAAACCTGACCTGCTCTTTGCCTATCCCTATGCTCTTCTCTGGATCGTCACGCACCTCCTGGCTCCCGATGAGCCCCTAGGCTTTGCACCGCAAGCAGTCGTGTCGTTCGGAGAATACCTCTCGCCCCAAATTCGCACGATACTTGAAGGGAGATTGCAGGTGCCAATCTATAATTGGTATGCCAGCACCGAATTCTGGGGACTGGCGGGACAATGCCGGGAGTGTGGTCACTTGCACCTTGAACCAGAAACGACGTATCTCGAGGTACTCCACGAAGGTCGCCCCGTGATCGGAAAACGCGGAACGGTGGTTTGTACCAGTCTACACAATGACCTCATGCCGCTAATACGTTACGTGGTCGGCGATGAGGCCCGCTTGGAACACACTGTCTGTGCCTGTGGCTATCGCGGCCCTTCGCTAGTCGAGGTTGGAGGTTACCGCAGCAAGAAGAAGACGGCCCTCGCCCATTGGGAAAAGATCCTTAGTAGTATCGAGGAGACGCTGATAGGCCAGGGTAACCTTGCTGCCGTGCAACTCGAGGTACAGATTGAGACCGGTGAACTCGTAGTGCGCTATGTGCGCGGTGCACGTTTCGAACCCCAAGATCCCCATCGCCTCGAACAATTAGTGTACAATTTGGGTATTCCAGTAAAACTGTTCCTGCTCGAAGTCGGACGTATCGCCCCTTTGGCGAGCGGCAAGCAGGCACATCTCCTTATCAGGGATGAAGAGCCTCACAATTCTTCGCGCGGGAAACTCGGGAAACTCTCGAGATGAGCGGCACTACCGAGTAGGATACGGGTCCGTCCTGCCCCGAACCCAGCACCAAGGTCCAGAACAAGGCCCCGCTCTTGTCCTTACGGTCCCGCTGGACGGCCCAGTCTGCTTTGCAAATTCTTTCAAATCCTTTGCCGAAAACAGCTTGCTCAGCGCTTCCTGGATTGCTATTCTCGGCTGCTTGGCTATCGCGTTCCTCCTCCGTTTGGGTTTTCCAACCATGTTGGAATCAAACGCTGATGGCCTTTTCAAGCTCTTTTCGCAGCTTCGGAGGGGGCTTCAGGAAATACGAATGTCCATGCGCGGGCCTTTGAAGAATGCGAAGGGCTGGCCTGGGCAGAGAAGGTGGCGAGAGCCGCGAGGAGGAAGGCCAGGATGTCCCCCTACTTCTTCTTCAATGCCTAGCTACCACCATTATTGCAAGTACTTGCCGTACGACCCGATTACCTGGTACGGAAATGGCGGCTTCATCCGGTGCTCCACCCAGAGTTCTAGTACTGATGTCTCCTCTTGAGAACATGCTGATTCGCACGTGGAAACACTTCTTCTCGCTGTACCGGCTCGACTTCGTGCTGCGCGACCAAGGTCTGGTCGTAGTCGCCATCCTAGCGGCACGAAAACCTGACTCGGTGCTGAACGGCCTGGTTGTACTGATCATGCATATCCTTGTTCAAATGCACTCTTTTTCGGCCAATGACCTGCAGGACCACCTGGCTTGGGACGAAGCCAATGCTCTCGGCCATTTTCACGCGCGTTACGGTCTCATCGTGAGTCAAATACTCGTCCACCTCCCCCTGCTACCTCTTGCCGTACTAGCACTAATCAGCCCCCATCCCGCCCATTTCCTTCTGTTGCTCTACATCCTCCTCTTTGCCGGGTACCAGATGCAACCGTTCCGTTGGAAACACCACTACGTCCCGTCGTTGTTCATCAACGCGCTGTGCCTCGGCACCATTCCCTTCCTCCACCCCTACTTGGTGCTTCGAAACGACCTTGACCTGGCCGGAGCGCTCTTCTCCGTGCTCTTCTTCTGTTATCTCGCCTTCCACGAGGTCGTCCATCAGCTCGCCCATTGGGGGGAGGACGACATCGTGTCGTTACCCTCGGCGCTGGGCCTGCGCGGTGCCGGCCGAACCTCCTTGGCCTTTCTCCTCGCAGCCCTCGGCTTTGCCATCTCCGGTCTACTCCTTGTTCCAGGACACCGCTGGGCCTTCTTCGTCGCCATCGGCTTCACGCTCTTGCGGCTCCTCCTCGTTGCGCGGGCAGATTGGAGTAAAGCCTACTTCGCAGGACTGCGCGCCTCTTGGCACAAGAGCTACAGTCTGCACGAGGGAGGGTGTTATGTAGTTCTCTATTTATTCGGCAGTATCTTCCAGATGTGAGCCGAGGTGGGCAGAAACGGAGACCAGGTCCGGTTAAAAAGACACGGTCGGCCTTCCCGGCACCAGCAGGTAGGAGCCATCGTCGGTATCTCGGATAGCAGCGCTCAACCCCGTCAGATCGTCCGCCCAACACAGGGCGAGTTCGTGGTCGAGTCCGCGGAGCAGTCCTGGCAGGTGGGCATCGACCATCTGTTCCCAGAGAGGCCCTCCTTCGATCCAAGGCCCTGGACCTCTCGTCAGTATACCGGGGCCCAGGCCAGGTCTGCACATCTTGACCAGCACGGTGCGGCGGCATCCTAGCGCTCCTGCCAGGTGCAAGGCAATGCTGTCCGAGGTGACCGCCCAGCTCGCCGGTAAGCCGGGAAAGCTTTCGAGCAATGGCCGAGACATGAGCACTGGCACCTTTCGACCCAACCAGGCAGAATCGAGAGCAACCATGGTGGCAACCAACCGGCAGCGCGGTGCGAGCCCTGCCAGCATGCGGGCATGCAGGTCCATAGCATCGATCGCAAGCCAATGGGCAAGATCATCGGGGAAACTGTATCGTTGATCAAGGAGACGAACCTGGTCGGCCAGACTCCCTCCGCCCGGCAGCACTAGAAGGCGGAGTCCGCTTTTCGCTAGGCCGACGAGTTCAGCCACAACCCTCAACGTCATGGGGGGGTTTGCAAGGAGTGCACCGCCTAGCTTGATCAGGACCGGCGACGAGATCGTCTTGCCGATGCTTGGTCTATCGCCCATCAAAGCAATGCAAAAGGGCTCTCACCCGTTGTGGATCCAAGGTGTCGCTGCGATGCCCGCAGGTCAGGCAACCCCTGAAGCCGAGGAAGTCGGGTTCGATTTCAAGCAGCGCGGGGACCTCGCTCGGTCCGAGTGCCCCCGCCAAACCTATACCGAGACCTGCAGCATGGGCCTCGGAAATGACCTGAGCGAGTTCGCTGGGCGGGAGATGATCGAACAGGGTCTCGCCTTGCTTGCTGAAGGTATCCAGGAGCACGATGGTGGCACCGCCAGCCACTGCGGCCTCGATCATTCCAGACGGCGACAAGGTGCCCTGTCGGCGATAGTCACCGTAACCAGCCGCAACTAAAAGGGTCTCTGCGCCTTGCTCGGTCAACACCTCCTGCACCGCAGCGAGTACTTCGGTTGCCATCCTGGCAGGTCCGGGCAAGTTGAGGCCAACCTTCAGATAAGATGGTTTATACGTGAGGGCAGCCTGGGCAGCCAGTGCTGCCGTACCCGGTTGGTAACCGAGATCTCCCAGGGCGATGCTCAAGGGGCAACGTCCGCCCACTCGCGCAGCAATACCAGCCAGAACATGTGGTCGCGGCGCTCCGAGAGTCCCAGCTTCAGGATCCTTGACGTCAAGGATGAAAGGCAGCCCCCCAAAGAAAGGTTGGAGTAACGCCACTTCTGAGACTGACTGCACTGAGAGGAGCGGTACGGTCATGTTGGTCCCTTATTTTTTCGCTTGTACACAATAAACCACTTTTGCCATTGATTGCAATCAACCTGTTCTAGGGTCAGCAATGAAGAGTGAAGCGTATGAAGGCAGGAACTCACAAGCGATCAGGGGAGGAGAACATTGCCACCCTTCGATTACGCCTGCTCAGGGTGGCATGCTGACTCAAGATCACGAGCCGCTACATCTGGGTCCGGCTGACCAACCATGGCCCAGCTCTGGATTTCAATAATGTTGAGAGACAGTAGGTTTTGGTAAAGAATCCCAGCAAGAAAAAATCTTCCTGTCGATTTGAGGTTGTGTTATAGAAAAATCAGTGTGTGCATGTTTTCATCGATTAAGGGGGGACCATGAGCCTACGATTTCCTTGGTATATATCTCGTTCCTTTCTACGCGTGGGGCAAAAAGATCGGGCAGTTTCAACCTTGCCGAGACTGAAGGCCATTGTGACTCATGCTTATACACACAGCCCTTTCTACAAGCAACACTTCGACGCTGCGGGATTCCATCCGAGGCACCTCCGCACGCTTGGAGATGTCCAGTATATCCCCCTGCTGACCAGAGATGACCTGGTAGCACATTACGACCAAATAGTAACCCAACCTGCTTCCAAGAAGAGTAACTCCGTAACCTTCACCTCCGCCGGCACAATTGGCCAGAAGATACCCATCACCTATGAATCGAAAGGGTTGGAACTTTATGCCGCTGTCTTCGGGCGTTGGCTCTGGTCCGTCGGTTTTCGGCCTGGTGAGCGTATTCAATGCTATACCTACGCTCCTACTGCCTCCACGGAAGCAATGGATACTCCTGCAATCAAAGCACCACCATCTCAACCGACACCGCCGGCCTGGCGTGCTTTGGATGTGTGCAGAGATTACCGTTCAACCATGCCGACCCGGTTCTACCACCGCATGGGTATGGTCAAACGCGGTTGGTTCGACCAAAGTTTTCCCGCAGAGTTACAGCTTCAGCAAATTCGATCCTTTCAACCCGATTGGTTGATGGGTATGCCTTCGACAATACGTCGCATTGCAGCCCTCATGCGACAACGTGGCGAACAGCCTGGTTTTGCCGCACGCGGTATCGTGCTCGGTGGCGAGTTGCTCACCGAGACAACTCGAGAACTGATCGAAAGCTCGTTCCACTGCCGAGTCTACAACCGTTACTCATGTGTGGAACTATGGGCCATGGCCTATGAATGCCGCCACGGCAACCTGCATGTAGAGGACGATTTAGTTCATCTCGAGGTAATCAAAGACGGTTTACCGGTATTTCAAGAACACGGTCAACTAGTCTGCACCAGCTTGATTCATCGTCATCTTCCGCTCATTCGCTATCAGAACGGCGATGAGGGTAAACTCAGCTCTCAATCCTGTTCTTGTGGAAACACCGCCCTGGTATTGTCGGAAATTGGTGATTATCGCGTGCGCGAAAATTCGTTGGCTCGTCTCTGGTCACCTGTGGTTACCCTTCTTGAAAACAGCTTCCAGCGTAATTTTGTCCTCGGTGAATTCCAACTTCGACTCGCTGCTGACGGTCACGGTGCCTCCCTGCACTACGAACGTGGTCCTCGGTTCACCGCGAGCACACCGCAAGCTTTACGTCAGGCCCTCGCTGACTTTGCACCGGAATTGAACATCGAAATGGTGGAAAATGCCCGTTTCGATACCGAGATGAGTTTCAAATTCTCCCCCCTCACTGTCGTCAACCCACCGAACTGTTCGAGAATGCTGTTGCATTGAGCATGAGGAACTGGCTCAACGAATACTCATTCTCCCCTCGTCTCATTCTGAAAAGCTAATACTGGCATGGATCTCCTGCTAATCACCCCTCCGGCCCCAAGGTTCACCCGTGAGTCCTTTGTCCATCTCGGCCCTGCCTTGTTGAAAAGCCATCTTTCGAGTCAGGGAAAGCAGGTAAAACTGATCGATCTTACGGCCAGAATTCGAGCCAGGATACCGTGGGTTGATCCATACGACCATGCAGTGCTGTTGCTCAATGATAGCAAGGATTTATCCGCCTATCTGCATGGATTTCACCGAGAAGAGATCGATCGGGCGGCGGGAAGATTGTGGGAACTCATTCCTGCACGAGACAGAACAGCCCGAGTTATCGGCTTTTCGGTGTTTTCTCGACATCTTCTAAAACCCGCTTTGGCTATGGCTGCCTGGTTACAACGCCATGACAAGAAAAAGAAGATCGTCTTCGGAGGTTGGCTCTTCAGCGACCCCCTTTATCATGACATAACAGCATTTCCTTGGGCTAACCACGTTGTATCGGGTCCTGGGGAAGATACCGTGGAAAAGCTGACCAATGGCGAACCAGTCTCACAACGCATCATCAGTGAACCATTGCCGCTTAAAACATTGCCCTGTCCCGTTTTTGAAAACGAGGACTTGTTGTGGTATCGCCGGGTCAGTATCCGAAGAATGCTACTATTGCCATATTTACTCACCCGAGGCTGTCGCCACCAATGTCAATTTTGTCCCTCCTCCAGAGCTGTTCCGGAGTTCATGCCCATCGAAAAAGCCTCGACAGAACTATTAGCACTCCAAGAAACGTATGCACCCGATGCTTTTTTCTTCTCTGAAGTTAACCTCAATAACCAAACAATGTACCTGAGTGAACTTTGCCAATGCATGTTGGATTCTGGCCTGAGAACCCCTTGGGGTGGCTTTGCTTCACTCATCGGATTGAGCCCTACACTCATTCGTTTGATGGCCAAGGCAGGGTGTAGATATTTACAGATAGGCATCGAGAGCGGCAGCAAGAGAATTCGGACACGTTTTAACATCTTCAAAGTACCTAACCTACCAGAAGTCGAATCTATCTTGGCCAACTTACGCGCTGCAGGGATTCGGCTCAACCTTTACTTCATGCACGGGTTTCCCCATGAAAACGAAAGAGAATTTGCCCAATCAGTAGATTGGCTCCATCGGCTCAGCCGGTATGCAGCAACCTGTGTGGTCAGCATTTTCAGTGTAGAACCAGGGACGCCGATCTTTCTGCATCCAGAAGAATTCGGAATCAGACTGCACCCACCTATTCACCGCAACGATAGCCTGGCTTTTCTTGAGCCTATGTTCTCGCTTCCAAAGACACATATGGTCACTATTCCCTTCGATGAAATCAACGGCATGAACTGGGCCGAAAAATTCTCCCAGAATCTTCGTCGACAACAAAGCCTGCAGAGGTTCCTGACCAATGAGGTCTATGCACGGCACCTTCTTCGGATCTCTCCCTGTAGTCCATTATACGCATTGAAAAAAAAGTGGTTCCGGCCGTACTTTCACTACGATGTATACCTGTAATTTCTAGCACTACCAAAAGGTATACAACACAAGGTGCCCTTATTAGGTCAACTTCTCATCGGGAACCTCCTAGCCCCTGGAAGATATATTCCAACCGACGATAGAATGGTAGCGGGCGAAGAATGACCTCTGGCCTCGCGTTTCTCCTTATGTGAAGCAATACCAGATACTTATGAGTTGGGCTAAATTCCGGTTCGTGCCAGTCTACACGCGCCATCGGCCAAAAAGCTTGTACCTCGACGGCGATCGACAACCCCGATTCTTTGACCAAGTCCCTGAGGGAGGAATAGAGTATATTCTCCCCCTGGACCACCGGTGCACCTGTCAGTAGTAATGCTTGCCCATTTTCATGGAGCGCTTTCTCAATATAACGAATGACTTTTATTGTCTTTTCAATGCCGTACTTCCCTCCGTAAGCATTTCGGACCCCCTGGAACGATGAAGGGAGATCGGCGGCGGGAGGATTGCCAACGATAAAATCAAAACCAGTTTCCTGGAACTGGTTGAAGTCGTCCGTGATGAATTGCACTCCGCTGATATTATTGAATGTACGATTCAATGAAGCGGTTGTAGTCGCTTCATCTGAAATGTCGATTCCCACAACCTCCCGACAGAAGCGACGTAACATGAAGGTGAGGATACCGGAACCACTGCCGATATCTAACCCACGACCATGTGCAGGCCAGGAATGCGACAAGAGATACTGGGCCATAAAACAGGAAGTTGCCCCGAGGTACACGTGATCTTGATGACTGATTGGAAAATCACAAAACAGATAATAGTTTTTAAAAGGAACAATACATTGACGAGCTCGATATCCATCGAAACCTACCTTGAACAGGAGCGAGGCGTCGAGGAGTTCCGTTAGCACCCCATCCAACAATGGTTCAACGAGGTCGGGACGTACAACAAGGCCGCGAAAGAATAATTGATACAGTAGATATGTCTCTGGTTTCAGACACTTGATGGAATATTCAATCAATCTGCGCAGTCGAGAATACGAAAAAAGAAGGGTTGTACGTTGCCGATACGAAGAGAGTAGAGTCAATAGACCCCACTCGTTTCGAGAAAACGCAACGTCCATATCGGCGGGTATCATCGAAATGTACCGGTAGTGGTGTCGGTCGAGAATCTCTCGCAACGTTTCGAACATGAAGCCTCCTTCCGATAACGTCCAGGGATTAGCATGGATTGACGGTACATATCATTAGAGCGGGCAACACTATAGCATACAATAGCGTAGAGCAATATTCTATTCTTGAAATATTGAGAGTAACTTGCTAGATTGCCAACTCTCCGTTTGGTTAATTTCCGAACGGGGTGTTCCCTGGAAGTAGGTTGAAATAGGTTGTAATATTTACCATGCTACGCAGCATTTGCCTTCAACACAAACCATACAGGGCAAATAGCCGACCGGATCTTCTCCTGGTGACCGCTCCATCTCCCGATATTACCACCGATTCTTTTCCTCATCTGGGCCCCGCTTACCTAAAAAGTCATCTCGAGAGCCTGGGGTATTGTATACAAACCGTTAATTTCACCTCAAGGGTACGTTCCCACATCCCTTGGCTCAACCCCTATCGAAAAGCTTTGGCTCAAATCGTGAGTCGCGAGCCCTTGAAACGCTATCTATTGGGGGAGCGTGTAGAAAGTGTCGATAGCGCAGCAGGGGTTCTATGGACCCTGCTCGGTAAACGTCCGGAAGCCAAAGTGTATGGTTTTTCAGTTCTTTCTCAATATTCGTTGCATGCTACTCTGGCTATGGCAGCCTGGCTCAAACGCAGACAACCACGGCAACGGTTGATCATTGGAGGTTGTCTTTTTTCTGATCCCAGGTATCGTGACCTGCTTGCGCTTCCTTGGCTCGACCATGTCGTATCCGGGCCAGGAATGCATGTTCTACCTCTCCTTCTTGATCGGTCTGATGCTCCACGTTGGATTTCTTCAGTAGATGAACCCCTTGCTTCCAATCCCCTTCCCAGTTTCGAACGGGAGGATCTTCAGGCATTTAGAAAAAGTGGTGTCAGAAGCAAATTGATTCTCCCCTATCAAGTCACAAGAGGTTGCCGCTATCAATGCCGTTACTGCACGGAAGCAAACACTCTTCCCCAGCATCTGCCGATCGACAGAGTTGTCACTGATCTCGGTATTCTCCAGACAACGTATAAACCCGATGCTTTCTTCCTTACTGGAGTCAATCTTAACAATGATCCATTATTTCTCCAGGGATTGTGCGACACCCTGAGCAGCAGAAAACCGGCCCTTCGCTTCGGGTGTCCAGTTTCAGCAAGGGGACTCGATGCTAATCTTATCAAGTCCCTGGCCGCAGCCGGTTGCAAGTTTGTCTTGATCGGCATTGAAACAGGTAGTCCGCGCATCCGCACGTTGTGCCGAATAAAAAAAACACCTTCCTTACTCGTAATGGAAAGAACCTTGCGCTATCTTCGGCAGGAAAATATCAACGCACATCTGTATTTCATGCACGGTTTTCCTGGAGAACTGGACAGCGATTTTGAGCAAACCCTCACCGCTGCATTCCGTCTTGGTTGGCATGCCGCAAACGGTACCGTGCATGCTTTTGGTCTCATGACCGGCGCACCTGCTTTCAAAGAAGCTGCAGAACTGGGGATAAAACCTCGACACAACGATAATTCTGCTGACCCGCTTTCTTGTCTCGACCCCCTTGATCCGACAAGACCAGATTATCTCATATCAATACCTTTTGATGAAATCGAGGGGATGTCTTGGGAGGAACGAGTTGCCAAGAATAAAAACAACCAAGACAGGTTGGCAGCGGTCTTTCACTATTATACTTATCCTCATCAACTCTGGCGCATGGCTGCATACGGCCCGTTATACCAGTTAAAAAAGATGCTTCTGAGACCGTACTACAATCTCGAGTTTCTTTTATGATTCATGCATTCTGGTAAACACCGCTCCACGAGAAAGGAATATCGTCGCTATTACTTGCATACACCCTCTCAACTTGGTAGATGCAGTACTTGAGATAAAGGTGCAATAGGACATATTTTTCTTTTTCATATGAATGCTATTTACACCAACCATTAGAATAACTTATATGAAACACGACCTTCTACTTCTGACCGCCCCTGTCCCTGATGGTATACCCGATTGTTTTCCTCATTTAGGGCCTGCATTTCTCAAAAGCCACCTTGAAAACTTGGGTTTTTCAATTCGAACAATCAACATGACCACAATGATTCGATCGCATTATCCATGGTTCAATCCCCACAGGAAGGCGGTATCCCAACTCATGGCGATCGAACCCTTGAAAAAATATCTTCGTGGGGAAAATGTCGAGAACGTTGATAAAGCAGCCGGGATATTGTGGAACCTCCTTGGTGAAAATATTTCCGCCAAAGTCTTTGGTTTTTCAGTGCTAACACAATATTCTTTGCCAATTGCGCTTGCAATGGCTTCGTGGCTAAAACGTAGGCAGTGCAAACAAAGAGTAATATTCGGGGGAAGTGTCTTTCTCGAACCACAGTTTCTTTGCCTCCATAGGCTACCTTGGATCGATCACCTCGTTGTTGGTCCTGGTATTCATATCTTACCGATTTTACTCGTAAAAGCAGATGCACCACGTTTGATAACAATGCCTGATGAGCCTCTACCCCTCAATTTAATACCTCGATTTGACCTGTTGGATTTAATGACTTCAAGAAACAGTAGCGCAAGAAGAAAACTGATTCTCCCCTACCAACTCACCAAGGGGTGTCACTTTCAATGTCAATATTGTACAAATGTCGGCATCCATCCTGAGAGTATGCCGGTGGGAAAAGCCATTTCCGATCTTCATTATCTCCAGAGAACCTATCGGCCTGACAATATATATCTGACAGATGTAAACCTGAACAATGATACAAGGTATCTTGATGATTTTTGTAATAGATTAATCAAGAATAATCTTTCTCTTCATTTTGGTGGATCGCTGTCAGTAAAAGGACTGGATCAACATAGCATCGGATTATTGGCTACTGCTGGTTGCAGATATGCCTATATAGGTATTGAAACCGGAAGTCCGAGAATACGGAAATTGTTCCGAATTACGAAAATTCCATCTTCACCAAAGCTTGAAATGATTTTGCGCCAATTGTATGCAGCGGGAATCAATAATCATCTGTATTTCATGCACAGTTTTCCAGGAGAAAGCGACAGAGACTTTGCATTAACACTTACGCTAGCACGACGACTAAGTTGGTACGCCGCTAACGGAACCGTATATCCATTTGCGCTCAAGTATGGTGCTCCAGCTTTTCACAGAACCGTTGAGTTAGGAATAATACCTCGTCACCTAGAACAAAGCGCTGATGCACTCTCTTGCTTGGACCCCTGTGATCCGAAGAATCCGATGATGATTATGTCACATCCCTACGATGAAATCGATGGATTGTCTTGGGAGGAAAAACTCCACGAAAGCGCATTTCGGCAGAAAAGGTTGGCTGAAATATTTCATTATATTTCCTATCCTCGTCGAGTAATCAACATGCTCCCAATCGATCCATTGTACCAACTCAAGAAGGTCATTAAACCATACTTTTTCATGGACATCATGTTATAATCATAGTCAGGAATAGTCCGAGGTGGTTGAATCATATGAGATGTTTTCAGGGGTGAATATTGAGTTCACGCAGCAATCGACCACATAATATGCCGGTAGAGGTATTTTTCCCCAGGCGTAGGCATTCTTCTATCTGTTCGATGGTTTTTCTCGGTGAACCTTGCTGTTCGTGAACGAGGCTCAGGCTGTAGTGGAGATCTTGTCGCAGTCGATCCACACGTTCTTCGTGTAGTACCCTTTCGAGGAGTTGCGACAATCCAGGAAGTACCGTTTGAGCGGGAAGTTCATCAAGCCTCGAAACCAGTCGTTGCCCTAACATGAGACGAAAGGCATGGTTTCGCCAGGGTAACACTTCGGGATTCAATCGTTCCAACAACCACAGTAATTCGTTCAAGCCAAGTTTTGAAAATAATTTATCGAGATAACATCCAGAATACAACTTCTCGGGAAGGATCACCATTTGCGCTTGCCGGCTGGAATTTTTATGGAGGTCGACTAGAAGATCTTGAACATCGATAATCAGACACACGGAAATGCCATTTCGAGAAAAAAATTTCATCTCAATGTTTTCATGATACATGTGTGTACACCCAGCGTCCATCTGAGATCCAGATTGGTGGTTCAAACCAAGTGTCACATAGATCAGTGGTTTGCGGTCATGATCATCGAGTTCATATCCTGGTCTAGTAGTGCCTAAATGTGACAGGAGAAGATAACGAGCCGATTCAAGAATGTTAGACGGTTCGTTATCAACAACAAAGGGAACATCTAACGCGATAAGATATCTCGATAATCGCTCGAAACTTGCAGCACCCATATTAAAAGGACTGACAAGGGGTGTATCAGTAGTCTCAGTAGTATAGTGTCCAGTGCCTGAAAGGTTATCAGGCGAAACATCGGGATCAATGGCGGAAGAAAGGGTAATTTCAACGATATCTGGGCAGAATTCACCGATGTTTGTAAAGGTACGGAGTATACGAAAATCGAAACTGGAGAACATCCGGTGCAGACAGATGTCAATCACTCGGAGATCCCCTGCCTGGTCAGCGAAGAGTCCCGGGGGAAGAAAGAGCAACAACTGCTTGGATGCGGTTGTAATCGATGGCCAAGTACCATCTGGAAGGCGATCTGGCAGAAACACCTCCAGGCCAGGTTGGCGGAGACCATAAAGATAGCGATGATACCGTGGACTAATAGCACCATTATCGCTACAATCGAGCATGATGATGGCAGGTGAGGAGGTCAACTCCAGGTTCGGAACGCAGGATTGGTCCAGGGGTTCGGGACGGTGGGGATAATATCCAAGCATATTCCGATCAAACTGATCCCGTGGTATTGCAGATGCGAGTCGCAGAGGATGACCGAAGGAAGCATCCCAACCGATGGTGACATTGAACAAGACGATCAGGGTGCTAAAAATTACAGTCATGGACCGTGGAAGCTTCTCGAGGGAGGTCGCTGTTATTACAGCAACCAATGGTAATACAGGCTGAAGGTAATTCAGATTTTTCAAGCCAATACAAGTCAGGAAGAACGCCACAGAGCAGATTAATCCAAAGAGATGAAGTATCCCTTCTACATGCGGGCGCCCCCCCGACCATAGACCCAAAAGCATGATCAACACGCTTGGGAAAAGAATCGCCTTGAGCAGGTAGTAAGGGTAGAACATGAAAAATACCCAGAGTGGGGTACCTTCGGTGCGCAACATGATGGTGTAGGGGTTTGCCAGGAAAAGGTAGTACCATGGAGCATGAATATATCTTTGAACCAGTTCGAGAAATTGCACCATCCATGATGGCAGAAGCGCTGGCCAGTACCATTGTATAGTCCAGACCACAAGGAAACCGTAACCGCTTATAATGAGCATTCCCAATAGAAAAAATACCCAATACTTACGGGCTGCACGCTTTGCCCCCCAGAATAATGCTGCCACTATGTAGAGCGGAGCAGTACTCTTGAGGCCAATACCGACCAAGAAGAACAAGGGAAGGATGATCACTGCCCAAGGACCGAAAACCCGAGTGGGATGATGCCAGATTACGTAAACCACACCGAGGAACCAGACAGTTAGCGGCAAATCGATGGTATAGTACCTTGTCAAACCGATGAAAGCTGGGAAACTCAGCAGTAATGCAACGCTCAGAAATCGGTCAGTCAGTCCTAGTCGTTTGGAAAAGGAGACAAGGAGAAGACAGATGAGCAGAACAATCACGAGGTTTAAAGCCCAGGGGGAAAAAAAGGATCGGCCACCAATGGCCAGAAAGGGAAGGGTCAAGATATAGGTCAGAGGGCGGTGTACCGGGTCGGGCCCGATCAGCAAGTTGTACAGTTTGGACAAGGATGGCGCATGAACGAAATCGAGCACGCTCGTTTCGTAATCCATCAGGCCAGCAAGATGGGGCAAATTATCGTGACAGGACAGATCGTTAAAAGTAGAATGCCAACATACCTGCAATATGACCAAATTCATCGCGCAGGCAAGCAAGAGAAGAAGAGGATACCGCAAGAACATGAGTCTCCATCTCTTGCATTCGTGCTTCCTCAGGACCCCTCCAAAGCTATAGAAAGAGCTTGGAAAGGCCATCAGCGTTTGATTCCATCGTGGCTGGGACACCCAACGAAGGAGGAACGCGATGGCGCCCGATGCCCGAGATTAGCGATCCAAGAAGAGCTCAGCAACTTCTTTTCACAAAGTATTTGAACGGACTTGCAAAGAAGACAGCTCTGTCCGGAGGGACCGCAAGGTCAAGGTAGGCGATGCGCCAGAGTTCGAGCAGGTGCTCGCGGGATCTCGGGGTTTCCACAGGGATGCTCGTACCACCCATCAGCCGGCGTGTATACCAGGTCTAAGCAACCCGAGCAACGCAGGGGGAGGAAATCCTTCCTGCACCAGGAATCGGCAAGGTAGCTCAGAGAGAATGGGTAGCGACAATGGTATCAAGGATATTGGACAATCAGGCCTCATCGTGGTAGGGGCACTACGTGCATGCTACCAGGAGGGACGGATATGACGAAGCGTCGTCGAAATGAAAACTACCCCCTGTCCTTCGTCTTCCTAGCCTCCCTCCTCTCTCCGACAGCCCCCGCCGCAACCCCCGAGGCCTGGTGGAGAAGTGCGGTCCTGTATCATATCTACCCGCGCAGTTTCCAGGACAGCAACGGTGACGGTGTCGGCGATCTCAAGGGGATCACCTCGCGGTTGGAGTACCTCGCAAGTCTCGGAGTCGACGGCCTGTGGCTCTCTCCGGTCTACCCCTCGCCTCACTACGATCACGGGTACGATATCGCCGATTACTATGGGGTAGACCCGCTCTTCGGCACTTCGGCGGACCTGGAAGAACTCATCGCCGAGGCTCATCGCCGCGGGCTCAAGATAGTCCTGGACATGGTCCTCAACCATACCTCACACCTCCACCCCTGGTTCCAGGGTGCAGTGAAAGGCAACAAGACCCCCACAAGGGATTTCTATGTATGGCGGAAGGGACGGGGGAAGCACGGAGAGCTGCCGCCCAATAACTGGATCACCAGCTTCGGCGAACGGGCCTGGACCCGGGAAGCGCAGAGCGGCGAGTGGTACTACCACCAGTTCTCGCGCTTCCAACCCGACCTGAACTATACCAACCCGGCCGTCGAGGCGGCCATGTTCTCGGTGTTCGACCATTGGATCGCCAAGGGCGTGGACGGTTTCAGGCTCGACGTCATCGGAGCCCTCTTCGAGGATCCCGACTTTCCCGACAACCCTCGCTGCTTGCAAGGCCCCCCCTCGGACCTGAACATGCGCTGGCTCTTCCAGGAACACCGCTACGATTGGAACCGGCCCGAAACTCTACGGTTGGTGCAACGCCTGCGCGCCCATGTCGAAGGGCTCGATCCGCGGGTGCTTCTTCTGGGGGAGACCCTCGGCCCACCGGAGACCGTGCGCAGCTTCTACGGGCAGCAAGGAGACGGGCTCCACCTTGCCTTCAACTTCTCACTGGCCTCGCACAGCATCTCGAAAACTCCGTACAGGGCCCGCGCCTTCGCCGAACGCATTGCCCGTATCGAGACGACCCTCCCCGACCCGCTGTGGCCCTGCTATGCCTTTTCCAACCACGATCGTAGCAGGATCATCTCGCAACACGGCGGCGATCGGGCGAAAGCAATGCTGCTCTCCTTCGTGCTCCTGACTCTGCGCGGGACCCCGGTACTCTACTATGGCGAAGAGCTGGGTATGCGGAACGTCCGAGTGCCGCGGGCACGGTTACAGGATCCCCTCGGCAAGAAGTTCTGGCCGTTGCCCGTCTCCAGAGATGCAGGTCGAACCCCGATGCAATGGAACGAAACCCCTGGGGCCGGCTTCTCTACGGCAGACCCAAACCGATTCTGGCTACCCCTGTCCCCGGACGCAGGCCTCATCAACGTCGTGCGGCAACTCGAGGAAGACACCAGCCTCCTCCGTTTCCACGCCGACCTCCTGGCCCTGCGTCGCGAGCAGCTCGCCCTCTCGGGAGGATCTCTCCGGCTCCTCCCCCTCTCCAACTCCGAGGTGTTGGCCTATGTTCGAAGCGAAGCGAACGATCATCGACTGATCCTCGCGCACTTCGGCGCAAGGACTACCGAGGTTGCGCTCCAGGAACTGCCTTCCCTATCCGAACTCCTCTTTCACAGCAATGGGGTAGCGCCTCATATTCTTCATGGAAACCTCCGCCTCGGCCCACACCAAGGTGCGATCTACAGTATTGATCCCTGAGGAAAGTCACGGCAGTCACAAGGTTCAAGGTCGAGAGTTAAGGGAGAGTCATGGAGTCAGGGGAGAGTCAGGGGGACGGAGGGTGACTTCAACAGAGTGCGACTTCTCCTCGACTTCTCCTCGACAACGAGAATGGTGGAAGACGTGTTGTCCAGTTCTGGAGCCCC
>MGSU01000049.1 GCA_001799195.1 Deltaproteobacteria bacterium RIFOXYA12_FULL_61_11
AACCGGTTTCGGCGCTTCTACCGTGAGCATCCAGAGATTCGGTCGACGGCGTTGACCGAATCCTCCGAGATCGGCTCAACGCTGTTGAGCGAATCTTTCAAGACGCCGGGGCAGCCGAACGAAACGCTGGCTGTGTTCCAGGGTGCTACCCGGCTCGGTCAGGCCCAGCTTGCCTCGCTGCTCAACGCGTTCCCGCTGGGTTGGTCGCACTACTTGGAGCTGATGCGGATCGCCGCCGCCGATGAGCGCCGCTTTTACGAGATCGAGGCGGCGCACAACCAGTGGGCGGTGCGCGAGCTGCGGCGGCAGATAGACAGCTCGCTCTATGAGCGCCTCGCGTTGTCTCGCGACAAGGTCGAGATTCGACGGCTAGCGACCGAGGGCCAGGTGGTCGAGCGAGCGGTTGACCTCGTAAAGACCCCGCTGGTGCTGGAGTTCCTCGGGCTTGACGAGCAACCGAACTACTCCGAGGACGACCTTGAGTCGGCCATCATCGACAAGCTACAGGCGTTTCTCTTGGAGCTTGGAAAGGGCTTCTTGTTTGAGGCGAGGCAGAAGCGGTTTACTTTCGACAACGACCACTTCCGCATCGACCTCGTCTTCTACAACCGCCTGCTGCGCTGTTATGTACTGCTCGACCTCAAGCGCGGCAAGCTCACGCACCAGGACCTCGGCCAGATGATGATGTACGTCAACTACTACGACCGGCACGTAAAACTGGAAGGCGAACTGCCCACGGTGGGCATCGTGCTCTGCCATGACAAACACGACGCCCTCGTCGAGCTCACTCTGCCAGAGGGCGCCAACATCTTCGCCTCGAAGTACCAGCTCTACCTCCCTTCGAAGGAGGAGCTGAAGGCGCGTTTGGAGGAGATCACACGGGGCCTGGAAGGCGTTGAACAATGACGAACCGACTGAAACGACTGGAGTTGACCTGGATCGGCAAAGACGAGCGGCCGCGCCTGGAGCCCCGCATCCTGCTCGAAGACCCCGCGCTCTCCTATCACGCGGCGAGGCGTGTGACGGACCACGACCTCTTCGACAATCGCCTGATTCACGGCGATAACCTCCTCGCGCTGAAGGCGCTGGAGCAGGAGTTCGCCGGCAAGATCAAGTGCATCTACATCGATCCACCGTACAACACTGGAAACGCATTCGAGCACTATGATGACGGGATTGAGCACTCCCTCTGGCTCCAGCTCATGCGTGCAAATATTTCGCGTTTCCCGGTGCAGATGTTACGAGCGTAACGATATGACCACCCGCAAACCCCGCCTAGAACTCACCTGGATCGGCAAAGACGAGCGGCCGCGCCTGGAGCCCCGCATCCTGCTCGAAGACCCCGCGCTGTCGTATCACGCAGCGAAGCGTGTCACAGAGAACGACATCTTCGACAACATGCTGATTCACGGCGACAACCTCCTCGCGCTGAAGGCGCTGGAGCAGGAGTTCGCCGGCAAGGTCAAGTGCATCTACATCGATCCTCCGTACAACACTGGGAATGCCTTCGAACACTACGACGACGGCCTAGAACATTCAGTTTGGCTGTCGCTAATGCGAGATCGCCTTGAACTGCTGTCTATTCTTATGACCGAGGACGGAAGTATTTGGATTAACATCGACTGGCAAGAAGGGCACTATCTGAAAGTGATGTGCGATGAAATCTTCGGTCGCAGCAATTTCATCGCGGAAGTGATCTGGCAAAAGCGTACTTCCAGGGAAAATCGCGCGGCAATTGGTTCGAGCCACGACACGATCCTTGTGTATGGGAAGGTCCCCCCAGTGAAATGGAAGGAAAGTCGAAACCCACTGCCAGAATCGTCAAAGCAAGCATCGAACCCCGACAATGACCCGAGAGGGCCGTGGGACTCAATCCCTTTTACTGCTCAAGGCTGGCGTCCGAATCAAATGTACAAGATCACGACGCCTACAGGGGTGGTGCATGATCCACCGACTGGGCGATGTTGGGGAGCAACTGAAGTTGTTTACGACAATTACCTTCGCGAAGGTCGCGTGTATTTCCCCAAGAGCGGTGATGGAAAGCCGCGCATCAAACAATACTTGTCGGAGCGCAAAGGGCTTGTCCCAATGTCGCTCTGGCTTTCTTCCGAGGTCGGCACAACTGAAGACTCCAAGAAGGAAATACTACAACTGTTTTCAGGGGAAGAGCCGTTTGGTACGCCGAAACCAGAAAAGCTGATTCAAAGGGTGATCCAAGTCGCGACAGATCCTGGCGACCTCGTCCTCGATTCCTTCGCCGGTTCCGGCACGACCGGCGCGGTCGCACACAAGATGGGGCGCCGCTGGATCATGGTCGAGTTGGGTGAGCATTGTCACACCCACATCGTCCCGCGTTTACGAAAGGTCATCGACGGCGAGGACCCCGGCGGCGTTACCAAAACCTGCAACTGGCAAGGCGGCGGCGGCTTCCGGTTCTTCAGGCTCGCGCCGTCGCTACTCGAGAAGGACAAATGGGGCAACTGGATCGTCAGCAAGGAATATCGCCCGGAGATGTTGGCCGAGGCGATGTGCAAGCTCGAGGGCTTCCACTACGCCCCCGACTCCGAGGTCTTCTGGATCCACGGCAAGTCCACCGAGCGCGACTTCATCTACGTGACCACGCAGAACCTGAGCCATGAGCAGCTTACCTTCATTAGTCATCAGGTCGGCGAGCAGCGCACCTTGCTGATTTGCTGCTCGGCCTTTCGTGCCAGGCAGGAGGACTTCCCCAACCTGACCTTGAAGAAGATCCCCTGTGCGGTCATGTCGCGCTGCGAGTGGGGACGCGACGACTACAGCCTCAACGTCGAGGAACTGCCCCCGGTGCAAGCCATTGAAGAGGCGAAGGTCGAGGTGACCGCAAACGGCAGCACCAAGGCCGAGGGCACAAAAGCCACGAGCGGAGGACGCCGTAAGAAGGCGTCGGCCATGCAGGACTTGCCGCTGTTCGCCGGACTCGCCGATGACAAGAAGGGGGGAGGGAATCGCATATGAGCGAAAATGACCGGCGAGCGCCCCAGGAGGGCGAGCTCATCCTGTACCGCGCAGCAAACGACACCATCCGCGTCGAGGTGCTTTACGAATCAGAGACCTTCTGGCTCGATCAGAAGCGGCTCGCCGAACTCTTTGGTGTCGAGGTCCCGACGGTCAGCTATCACCTGAAAGAGGTCTATGCGGCCGGGGAGCTACTGCAGGAAGCAACACTTCGAAAAATTCTAAGAGTTCAACGCGAGGGAAATCGCGAGGTTCGGCGCGAAATTGAATTCTACAACCTCGATGCCATCATCTCGATCGGCTACCGGGTCAACAGCGCCCAGGCCACGCAGTTCAGGATTTGGGCAACGCAAACCCTCCGCGAGTTTATCGTCAAAGGCTTTGTGCTCGACGACGAACGGCTAAAGCTGAACGAGCGCTTCGGCAAGGACTACTTCGAAGAGCTACTTGAACGGATCCGAGAAATTCGGGCGAGCGAGCGTCGTTTCTATCTAAAGATTACAGACATCTACGAGCAGTGCAGCATCGACTACGATCGGAACTCCGAGACGACGAAGACCTTTTTTAAAACTGTGCAGAACAAGCTACATTGGGCAGTCACTGGTAAGACCGCCGCCGAGATCGTCGCGGAGCGTGCTGATGCGGCAAAGCCCTCGATGGGTCTTTCGACGTGGAAGAACGCGCCCAAAGGCAAAATCCTGAAATCCGACGTTGGTGTCGCAAAGAACTACTTGATCGAGCACGAGGTGAAGGAGCTGGAGCGCATCGTCTCCATGTACCTCGACTACGCCGAGAACCAGGCTGAACGGCAGATCCCGATGAGGATGTCGGACTGGACGAGACGCCTGGATTCCTTCCTGACGTTCAATGAATACGAGGTACTTACGAACGCCGGAGTGATCTCGGCGGAGGTCGCCAAACGCCTGGCTGAGGAGCAATACGAGCGGTTTCGCGTCCGGCAGGATCGAGAGTTCGAAAGTGACTTCGAAGCTGAAATCAAGCGCATCGAAGCCAAGCAGCCGTCCCGCGCGAAGAAGGGTAGCACCAAATGAGCGCAAGCAGCCGCCACGTCAACAGCATCAGCGGGCGCCTGAGCCTACGCACGCCGCAGCGCCAGTCGCTCGCGCTCCTCGATCGCGTGATGGACCTTGCCCAGCCGCACAGGAACCGCGACGTTCAGGCGGCTCTGTCCGTCATCCGCTCCGAGTTCACGGCGGTGGAGGACTTCGAGAGATCCTTCCCCAGCCTGTGCTTCGCCCTTGCCACCGGCGTCGGCAAGACCCGTTTGATGGGGGCGTTCATCGCGTACCTCCATCTCGCACACGGCATCCGGCACTTTTTCGTGCTCGCGCCGAACCTGACCATCTACAACAAGCTCGTCGCCGATTTCACTCCCAACACGCCGAAGTATGTCTTCCAGGGCATCGCCGAGTTTTCTGCCGTACTGCCTGCAATCATCACCTCGGACAACTACGAGCACCGATCGGCTGCTGCCCCTCAGGAAGATGCTTTACAATGCATTGAAATAAATATCTTCAATATCTCGAAGTTCAACGTACGAGCGGCAGAATCGCGCAAGATTCGGCGGCTCTCCGAGTACCTGGGGCAGTCGTACTTCGACTACCTTGCCGGGCTTGACGACCTCGTGCTGATCATGGACGAAGCGCACCGTTATCGCGCCGACTCCAGCATGAAGTCGATCGAGGAGCTGAAGCCGGTCCTCGGGCTCGAATTGACGGCGACCCCGCAGGTCGAGCCGGGCAACAAGCCCGTGCGTTTCAAGAACGTCATCTTCGACTATCCGCTCGCCCAGGCGATGCGCGACGGCTACGTGAAAGAGCCGGCGGTCGCCACGCGCGCCAACTTCAACCCCGCCAGCATGAGCCCGACCGCGCTCGAACGCCTCAAGCTCGAGGACGGCATTCGGGTTCACGAGTCGGCCAAGGTTGAGCTCGATGTGTATGCACAGCAGAACGGCGTGCGCAAGGTGAAGCCGTTCATGCTGGTGATCGCTTCCGACACCGAGCATGCCAATACACTCGTCAGGCTCATCGAGGACGACCAGTTCTTCAAAGGGTGCTACAAGGGCCGGGTCATCCAGGTCCACTCGGGCCAGAAGGGCGCCGAGAAGGACGAGAACGTCGAACGCCTGCTCTTCGTCGAGCGCCCGGACGAGCCGACGGAGATCGTTGTCCACGTGAACATGCTCAAGGAGGGCTGGGACGTCACCAACCTCTACACGATAGTCCCGCTGCGCGCGGCCGACTCGCGCACGCTGGTCGAGCAGTCCATCGGCCGTGGGCTTCGTCTACCCTACGGGAAGCGCACGGGTGTGCCCGCGGTAGACCGCCTGACCATCGTCGCGCACGACCGCTTTCAGGACATCGTCGATGAGGCCAAGAAGGGCGGCTACACCTTCAGCACGATCAACATCGGCGTGGATGTTCCCGAGACGCCAAAGCAGACCTTGGTGGTACCGCCGACGTATGAGACGATCCTTGGTGTTCAGCAGCCTCACGGCGAGGTGGATACTCCACAGGTAACGGCGACACCAAGCGACCCTGCGAAGCTGGAGGCCACTTCTTCGGGACCAAGGTTCAAGAAGCCCGAAGAGGTAGCGGCCGCGAAGGCGACGCTAGAAGCTATCGCCAGCATGGTGCGCGACCCTCAGGTCGTGCCGGGGCAACAGGCGCTACAATGCGAAACGGTGCAACAGATGCTCGTCGCTGCGATTGCACAGCCTCGGCACGACGCGCAACTTACGCTGTTTCCTGCGCTGAGCGAGGAGGAACTATCACGCCTGGTGCGCGAGGTCACCGCCGTGTACGTCGCCCACACCATCGCCATCCCTCGCGTCATCGTGCTGCCAAAAGGCGAGGTCCGTGCCGGTTTCAGAGACTTCACGCTCGACCTGTCGTCGTTCCACCTGCAGCCGGTGTCGCAGGAGATCCTGGTGCAGCACCTCGCCAGCGACACGCGGGAGCTCATCGGTGCCCTCGAAGGTGGTCACGACGAGGTACGGCTCGAGGACTACGTGGTGCGCGGTCTCATCGACTATGACGACGTGAGCTACGACGAGCAGGCAGATCTGCTCTACTCGCTCGCGGGGCAAGTTGTGACCCACCTGCGGGGCTACCTCAAGGACGATGACGAGGTCCGTAACGTCCTGTTGTTCCATCAGCGGCAGCTCTCAACGTTGGTCCACACGCAGATGCAGCCGTACGCCTGGGAGGAGGCGTCCTCCTACGAGGCCGTCGTCAGCCAGGGATTCACAGAGGTGCGGCCGCAGGCCTTCGCCGCGTCGGCCGACGAGGCCATTCGCGCGTTCGGGACGCCGATCGACAACAAGTCCGACATCCGGAAGATGCTGTTCGGTGGCTTCAAGAAGTGCCTCTACCCGACGCAGAAATTCGACTCCGATCCCGAGCGTCGCTTCGCCGTGGTCCTGGAGAAGGACACCTCCGTCATCAAGTGGTTCAAGCCCGGCAAGGGTGTCTTCCAGATCCGCTACACCGCGGACAACGACTATGAGCCGGACTTCGTTGTCGAGTCTGAGACCGAGAAGCTGTTGTGTGAGCCCAAGCGCGCCGATCAGATGCAGGACCCGGTCGTGCTGGCCAAAGCGCGAGCGGCGACGATCTGGTGCAAGCACGCCACCGCACACGAGACCGCGAACAAGGGCAAACCATGGCGTTACCTGCTCATCCCCCACGATGCGATCGCTGACAACATGACCGTCGCCGGCCTGGCGAGGAGCTACGCCGTCGCCGCACCCAAGGATGGGGAGCAACAATGATCCATCCCGACGGTTTCCCCATCGGGTAGGTTTACCGAAAGCCTCGCCGATACCCTCGGCGGGGTCTTAACATTTCTATTGCAATAACAATGTGATAGACAGAGATGATGGTGGGGAGTTTTCCGTTCAAAGTGCTGAGAACCCGACAGTGGGTATACCGGAGCAGGTTGTTCTCTCCTAGAGGTTCAAGGAAGCCGCGATGGCAGGCCCATAGTATTTGCGGTGAGGGGAGGGGGATTGACGCCGATGAGTGGCCGGACTATCGTCGCCCGAACGGGTGGGAGAGGAGAACATTATGTCGCAACTACGTCGTCCCGGCACTATGGCCGAAGTCGGCAATCTGATCGCCGTATCCTCGTGCAAGGGCGGAGTTGGGAAGTCGACCCTGGCCGCGGCCCTGGCGCTGGCCCTTGCCGCCCGTGGTCGGGCCGTCGGGCTACTTGACCTCGATGTCCACGGTCCCTCGTTGCCGACCTTGTTCGGGCTCGGGCAGGTCCCGGTCGAGAACGAAGGTCAAAACCTGGTGCCGTACCAGCACGCCGGGATCTCCTTATTCTCCTTCGGTCTGCTCGCCGGGGGCAACCCCGCGGTTCTGCGCGGTCCCATGCTCGCCGGCGTGGTCCGGCAACTGCTCTGCAACGTGGCCTGGGGCAAGCTCGACGACCTGGTCCTGGATCTACCGCCCGGCACCGGCGATGTCCACCTGACCGTCAGCCAGATCGTGGGACTCGACGGCGCGGTGATCGTGAGCACCAACCACGCCTTGGCCAGACCCGATGTCGAGAACGGGCTCTTGATGTTCTCCCAGGTGGCGGTTCCGGTCCTGGGGTTGATCGAGAATATGGCCTGGTTCGAGTGCGGCTCCTGCGGGGCGAAACACGAGGTGTTCGGCGGTTCTGCTGCCAAACAAGTGCAAGAACGCTTTGGTCTGCGCTGTCTTGCCCGTTTGCCGCTGCTCAGCGGCGCTGCCTGCGCCCCAGCAGAGCTTGCCGCCCGCGGTGAGCTGAAGGTCATGGCTGAGGCCGTACTCGAGGCCCTCGCCGAGACGCGCGATCACACCCTCCTGCCGGAGGCCGTGCTCGGTCCGGCGCGGCTCGAGCTCCACTGGCCCGATAGTACGCTCGGGGTGATCGAGTTCAAGGCCTTGCGGCGGCATTGCCGCTGCGCCGAGTGCGAGGATGCCCGGAGGCGGGGAGTCTACGATGAGACGGCTTTACCGGCGGAACCTGTCGCGGTCGAGCTGCACTGGTTGGGCAATTATGCCCTCTCGGTGCGCTGGCAGGACGGGCACCGTTCCGGCATCTACCCCCTGACCCTGCTTCGTGAGCTGGCCGCCTACGGCAAAGCGTGCCGTTGTCGGCACGAAGACGGCAACGTCAACGCAACACCGCGAAACTGAGCTGGCACCCGACCGGAGAACCGTCCCTCCGATAGGAGAAGAACTGCTCGCGGTCGCAGTGACTACAGCCGGAGTATACCGAGAGCTGCGAAGCGGGAACACCGGCCGCCAGGCATTGCTCGGTAATGACGGCACTGAGCTCGAGCAGTGCTTTACCGTTGGTGGTGGGGACCAAATGCGGTGAGGTCGCAAAGGCTTCGAGGCAGTCGCCGCCGACCTCGTAACAGGCGCCGGCGATGGCAGGTCCGATCCCGATGTGCAGCTCGGCCGGATCGACCCCTCGGGTGGTGAGGGCATGGATGAGGGTGCCTGCAATGTTCTTCGCCGTCCCGCGCCACCCGGAGTGGGCCGCGGCGACGAAACGCCCCGTTCGATCCGCCATCAGGATCGGGACACAGTCGGCGGTGAAGACCCCGAGCAGCAGGCCTTTGCGGCTGGTCAGGCAGGCATCGGCTCGGCGGTAGAGCAGGTTGATCCGCTCCGGCGGCGGCTCGCGGTCGAGGTCGACGAATTCGGCTCCGTGGACCTGGTCGAGCAGCACGGCGGCATGTACCGCGGTGCCGTGCCGGTTCAGGTCGGTGAGGAGGGTTTCGAGGTTGCGCCGCACGTTGGGATCTTCGCCCGGGGGCTTGGCGTTGCAGTTGAAGGTATCGAAGGGGGGAGGGGACGAGCCGCCGCGGCGGGTGCAGAAGCCGTGACAGAGGAGGGGCAGGGAGGTGAGCCCGGCGAGGTGGATAACCTCTGGTGGCCTCTGGCTCTTCTCGTGGCGTTCGGCGAAGCGGAACCAGACGTGCAGGACTCCGTCGGCGCAACGCTGGTGCAGCTGGTAGCCGCTCCGTTCGACCATGCGCCGCATGGGCAGGTTATCTGCCTGGATGAAAGCCTCGAAACCGGCGATACCGTTCTTGGTCGCCCGTTCGACGAGGGCGGCCAACACGAGTCCTCCCAGGCCGCGGCGTTGTAGGTCGTCGGTGACCACGATCGCGGCCTCGGCTACGTCGCTGTGCTCGGGCTGGTAATAGCGGGCCACGGCCACGATCTCCCCTTGCTCCAGGGCGACGAGCGCGAGGTGGTGCCGTCCGTCGACGTTGGTCAGGAAGCGATAACTGTCGTCGGACAGCTCTTTGACGTGGCCATGGAAACGGCGGTAGACCGTGGTGGGCGACAGTCGGGCGAAGGCCCGCTTCATCCGTTCGATGTCGCAGGGGTGGATGGCACGCAACGCATAGCTCCGACCGTCCGGGGCCGTGACCGCGACCTCCGATTCGGGATTGCCCTGCTCCGACAGGAGCGCAGCCCCCTGGGGCCAGCGCCGCAGCAAATCCTTCATGAGCCAACTGCGGGAAGAAGTGACGGCCTGACGCACGCGGGGCTTCAGGCGGGAGGTTGGGTTCGGGGGATTCATGGAAGGGTCGACCTCGCTGGGGTGGGTAGCTACGTCTCGTGGCCTCGGGCCGCATCCTACCCCGGTCCGAGGGGTGGTGACAACCGGGAGGGAGGTCCTACTTGCCGTCGGTGAGGCGGTGGTGCCGGGGCATCTGGTTCATCCTGTGGACATCGATAAACCATTCCAGAGTAGAGAGCGGACCGAAGGGGTTGGGTTCATCGGGTTCGTCGCAGCGTTTCAGACGATCGGACTCGTCGAGGCAAAAGGTGAGCAGGGTTGCGCCTCTGGTACACCAGAGTGTCCCCTGGGGGTGAGGATCATGTCTTGGCAGTGGTACAAAATCCTCCTCAAAGTTCTCCTGAAATCCTCAATCCTCAAAGTTGGACTTCAATCCTCTTATCACGGTGCTGATAACGCAGAGGGAGGAGCCTCGCAGGAAGGAAGTCCAACTTTATTTTGTCGTATTTTCCTGCAACTTGCTATTTTTCTGATAGTTATGGGAATATTCCTGGGGCAAAAAGAACTAGTGGAACCCATGATAGACGAGTACATGAAATCCGCTCATGAAGGTGCCTGAATGAAGATCCTAGAAGACATCGACCGCTTTCAGTCCCGGATAAACAAGCACCGACCTTTCCAGGAAAACTTCCTCAGGCAACTCCGAGATTACTTCAAGATCGGACTGACCTATTCCAGCAACGCCCTGGAAGGAAACTCCCTCACCGAAACGGAGACAAAGGTCATACTGGAAGACGGTCTCACCGTATCGGGAAAACCCCTCAGGGACCACTACGAAGCTGCCGGGCATGGAGAGGCCTATGAACGCATGATAGAGTTCACAGGCGCTTCTGATTTCTCAGAGGAGCAGATCAAGGAACTCCACAGGCTTTTCTACCAGAAAATTGATCCTGATCAGGCAGGAATGTATCGGACAGGGAAGGTCATCATCACGGGATCCCGCTATACCCCGCCAGTTCCGGAGGAAGTTCCAGGATTCATGACAGGATTGATCATGAAATTACCAAAACTGAAGGCAGCTCATCACCCAGTGATCTACGCAGCCAGGGTACACAAGGAGTTGGCCTTCATCCACCCCTTCGTGGACGGAAATGGAAGGGTCTCCCGCCTGCTCATGAACCTCGTCCTGCTCCAAGAGGGTTACACCATCGCCTTGATTCCTCCCGTGAGGAGGGTGGACTATCTCCAGGCGCTTGAGAAGGCTCACACCAGCGATTCCGACTTTTTACTGCTGATAGCCGAAGCCGTAAAGGAAACCCAGAAGGATTACCTCAGACTGCTGGGAGAGACTTTCCCTTCGGGATCATCAGGAGAATAGCCAGCCCCTCCTACTCAAGGAGGGTAAGCGAGTGGCAAGGGGCGGGTATTTGAAATCACGGAATACGTTGTAACCAAGTTGGACTTCAATTAGCCGAATCGCCTTTTCGAATGCCCGTGGTCTGCTGTAGGTAGTATTTTGTTTTTAAAGGAATCCTATCTGAACCTTCTGGCAGAATATAAAAAGCATTATGGTATCAGCCTGATAGACTGTTGCCTTCTGGACAGCCATTTCCATCTCCTCCTCCGCATTCGCACGGTTAGGGCGTTCTCTAGTTTTTTCCAGAGCGTGCATACCTCCTTTGCCAAGCATACCTTCCGCTCTGCCGCTGTGCCTGCTCCATACCCCGCCTCCCCGCTTTCGCAACCACTCGTGGTCAAGGATAGCGGCTTGTTCCCAGAACGCCTAGAGGGGTTGGTTACACGTTTACGCTCTTCCTGCAAGAAGTCGTAGACCTTGAGGTATCGCGACGGAGGACTCTCTCAGTACACGCAGGCCATTTCGGTGGTCCCCCAGCCCTGTTCCGGCAGGGTCACCGCCCCTTCCTCGGCCACTCCCTCGTAGGCGGTGGAGGTGGTGTTGCAACCGTCGTTGCTCGTACCCGTAATTCTCAGCCTGTACTCCTCTCCCACGGTGACGATCTCGCTCTGGATCGTCAAGGTCCGGGTATTCGTTGTCAACTGTAACAGATGCTCCTCCGGCAGCACGTGCTGGTATTCCCTGCCTCCGGGGCAGGAATAGGTCTCCTGCTGCGTCTGAGTATCATAGCCAACCGTGCAATCAGCCTGGAGATCCGAGAACTCCATCAATACCCCGTCATAAACCCTGACCGTCAGGGTCACGCCCTGCTCGAACATGTCTGAATCCACTGGGACCATGAAGGTGACAAACTCATCGTCATTTCCATGCCCGGGAGGTGGACCCACGTTGCAGGCCATCTGGGTGGTCATCCAGCTAAGGTCCCCCAGATTCATCACCCCGGAGGTCACTGTCCCCTCGCTACTCGCAGAGCTGCCATTACACTCGTCGCTGCTCAGGGCGGAAGCCTGCAGCCGGTATTCCTCTCCTACCCCGACCGAATCGCTGACCACCGTGATCTCAGTGGTGGTGGAGGAGAGCGTAAAACTTATCTCCTCGGGTTCGACCTCCTGGTAGTCAATTCCATCCGGGCAGGAGATGGTCTCGGTCTCCATGTTGTAGCTCACCGTGCAGTTTGCCTGCCTGTCGCTGATGGCCAGTTGGACGCCGTTGAAGATCCTCACCGTGAGCACTGCTTCCTCTGTAAAGTACTGTGGATTTATCGGAAATATGAAGGTCACTTCAGCGCCTCCACTGGTGGTATCATCACCGGTAGCAGCATCCTCCTCTTCCAGGCAGGACGTGAGGGAGAATACAAAGGAAATCAGGACAATCATCAACCATACTTTCATGCGCACACCTCGAACGTTCTTGCAAATAATCATCTGCCGAAGGATATCCCTTTGTACCTCGAAATCCAATCTCTTGTGCATGGTTTTTGCTTTCGGGGACAACCATTCCGAATTGTCGAGGTGGAAGGTGGTGTACGGGTGGGTTTGGGCGGCGACAACTCGCGGATGCAGGTGGCGATTGTTCCTTGCCGTGTACCTGGTGCTGCCGGTAGTCCTCCTCGCGCCGACGGCGGGTCAGGCTTCCGATACCTCCAGCGATCCGGAAGTCCCTTCCATCCGCGCCCTGATCCCCTATCTCGGCACCACCGGCATTGAAGAGTTGCAGCAATTTAATGACTGGCTCGCCTATCGCTTCAACGACGGCGAACTACCGTCCCTGCTCGACCTGACCACGCGCTTCCTGCTCGACCGGAGTGTCCCGGAGAACCTCAAACGGGTGATTCTACAAGCGTTACTGGCGACGCTCGAGCTCCACGCCTTGACACCGCAGCGCCGGGAACGCTTCCGTATCGACCCGCGCACCGGCGCGATAACCATGCACACCGAACCGCGCTATCATGCGTCCTGGAGGCAGATCGACTTCAATCCGTCCACGAGCAACCTCAACCAGGTTGTGGCCAACGGTCTCGATTACGATACCATGTTCAAAGAATTGGACGGGCTGAGCCTTGGTTTCGACGTTATCCTCACGCCGGATGGGGGAAGGATCGAGGAATTCCTCATGCTCATCCACGAGCTGGCCCACGTCCGGTTCTACGTGTTCATGGAGAAGCATCACTGGGCTCTGGCCGAACGGTTGCCGGAATGCTTTGTGCGCCGGTTCGACCGCGGCACCTGGCACTACAATGTCGATTTCATCAATTACCTGACCGAGCGCTATGCCCATCAGGTCGAATTCGAAACCCTGTCTCTGGACCGTAGCGGTCACCCGGTGCCCTGGACGTCTACCCCTGAGGCCGACGGAAGGCCCGCGCTCTCCTCGCGTTGGGCACCCGACCTGACACTCGACAACTATCGCGCCGCCATCTCCTCGTGGGTTTTGCGCGAGTACGCCATCGACGACCCCGACGTCGTGGCCCTGGCCGACCGCTCGCTGTTCCAGATCCTCCGCGGCGACCTCGGCGCCTCTCCCTGCGGTCCGCGCTGAGCTGTACCACTTGCCGATCGTCGTACGGTACCAGCAATCTTAGAACGAGGAGCTCGATAGCGACAAGCCTGCCGCATCATCGTAGTAGGTTGAGGCCAGGGATTGCTACAAGAATCAAATAAAACAAATAGTAGTAATTCTTGGTGGTGGTAACATTTTTGCATTGTGCACGAGGTCATTCGGGTTCCAAGAGGGCGACACGTCATGCGTACCATCCTCGCAGCAAGTTGCACCGGTGTGCTCCTCCTCCTGGCACCGTTTGGCCTTGCCGCCACGTGCGACGAAGCTGCGATGTACCGCGAGATCATGTCCGGTCGGTATCAGACCCCTGAACAAATCCAAGCATTGTATCGTGAGTTGTGCCCCCCAGAAGCCTATATCCCGCACGACGACAACGTCCTGTCCGACGGTCTCGAGGACAATCGAGTCTTGGAGCTGTTTCAGCAACAATTGGAAAATCCTGCGGTTAGCTACGTGGAGCTGGTGCGTTACACCAATCACCCCGAGTTGGAGCGAGCGCGGGGCTATCAACAGGGCGACGGACGGCGACTCCGTATTGAGGGCCAGCGTCAGAGAGCCGGTGAAGAACTCTTGCGTGATTTCAAGGCAGCCGACCTCGACTATTTTTGCAAAGACTGGGCATACGACCCGGCGGCCAGGAAGTTCCCCTGCACCGAAGAGGGGATAAGGCGGTTCGTCGAGGCCGAGCCTGACGAGGTCTTCGAATTGATGGCCCATGCCGGCGGCGGTGCGGACGACTACGTTTCTCTCGGCCTCGGCGGACATGTCGACGATCCAACCGAGCCGGGTTTCTGCCACGAGATCGGGGTCAATCGCCGCTACCTCAAGATGTACCGCGTGCCCAAGCACCTCGTGGTCAAGAGCAGGAACAGGTACGACGAGCATGAGCTCGAGTTCGTGTTCCGGGGGCAGGAACCCCGCGAATACCTGGTGCGCATCGTCGACCGGGCCGAAGATACGACCGTTCTCGACAGCATACCGGACGAACCGTTCGATCCGAGCCGGTACTGCACCTATGATCCCGAGCTGGGTGCGCGAGAGGCCAGCGCCAAGGGATTCTGACAGGACATGTAGGTCGAAAGGGAGCCCGCCCGCTGAGACCCAACTAGGTCAACCGCGGTCGTCGCTTTGGTCGAGGGTAGCACCGGGAAAGCGTGCCGTCGGGTGCTCAGAACACCTGCACCCCGAGGGTGAAGCCGGGCCAGAGGCGGACGGTGGTGTCGCCGGGGTCGCCCCCGGCCAGGCGGCTCGACCATGCCGCGAACTCGGGGTGCGGCTCGGCGGTATAGGACAGGCCGACGGAGGGTCCGAAGAGCACGGCCACGTAGGGGGTGAGGCGCCAGCCGAGGTTCCCCTGGAGGTGGAGCAGGGCGTCGTCGCGGTCGGCCTTGGCGAAGAAGTGCTGGTCGTGCAGGTTGAGGTCCACGAAGAAGGTTTCGTTCACGGGCAGGTGGCCACCCAGGCCGTAGCCGACACTGTAGCGATCCTCCAGGCCCCAGCTCCTCCGACCGAGCGAGAGCAGGTAGTGGAAGTAGCGCCCGCCGTGCTTGAGCGCCACTTGGGTGAAACCCGCCTCGTCGAGGTAGGCGTCCAGGTTCCAACGCCCTTTCCAGAGGAGGTTGATCAGGCCGAAGGAGAAGTCGGTCTCCGGGGCGAGGTTGATGAGGCCGATCTGGGCGCCGCGGACCTTTTCCGTCGAGAGGTTGATAATGCCGATTTGCACCCCGCTGACCCCGCGGGCGACATTGAGCGTGGGGGCGAGTTGGAGACCCTCGAGTGGGCCGGTGATGTTGGCGCAGGCGGAGACTTGGGCTCCTCGCAAGGTCGCAGAGTAATTCCCCAGCACGGCGAGCTGAGCACCGGTGAGGTTCTCGGTGTAGTTGCCGAGCACCGCGGCCTGCACTCCGTCGACCGTCGCGGCGTAGTTGCCCACCACGGCCAGTTGGGCGCCGTCGAGGTCCCCGGCCAGGAAGTTGCCGAAGGTCCCGAGCATCGCGCCTCGGCCGTTGCCGGTCGCGACATTGAGTCCCGACGAAGCCATGGCGCCGGTGAAGGACCCGAGGACCACGTTGGCGCCCGAGGCGAGCTGTCCGCCCGTAAGGTCCCCTTTGGCCAGGTTGAAGGCCGAGGCGAATTGGAGGCCCTGGACCGGCCCGTGGACGAGGTTGAAGACACCGGCCGCTTGCACGCCGGTGACCGAGGTCGAGCGGATCGCGCCGATGCCGGATAACTCAAGGCCCTCGAGGATATCCCCCTCGTCGAGCAGCATATTGAAGGCCGCATTGTTGACGATCAAGCGGCCTGGGGCGCGATGGCGATCGTTGGTGCTCATGCTTGGCACGAAAGCGAACGAGAAGGGCCGCACCAGCCGTTCCTGAGCGGGAGGTTCAGATATCGCGGCACGATCGTCGCTGGTGTCGGCGGGAGTCTCACCGCCACGACCGCGGGTCTGCTCCTTCTCCTCCCAGACGAGGAGGTCTGGATCGAGGACGGTTTCGCCCTCTTCGGCGATGGTCAACCAGCCGGTGCGCAGCTCGGCCGGACGTTCGAGGGTGAGGTGGTACCGACCTGGACCGAGTCCTATCTTCATGGCTCTGCCGGTGGGTTTATTGATCTCGGCGACCAGGGCGCCGTTGGCGTCTTTAATATACAGGCGGCCGCTGAGCGCCTCGGGGAGGACCAGGGCGGCGGAGATCCCTCGCAGGTCGGTCAGGACCACGTCCCCGCTGCCGGAGAGTTGCATCTCATAGTGCGGGTGCTGGGGGCCGGCCTGGGTCACCTGGGTCCTGGTCAAGGTCTCGTTGAAGGCATAGGTGTAGGCTTCCCCCAGGGTGATCCTGCTGTCCTTGCTGGTGTCCGCTGCCCCTCGGAGGCCCGAGAGCAGGTAGTGGGTGAAGATCGAGCCGCCGAGGCGGTCCGACTCCTGTGCCGATTCCTCGGCCGAGGCAGAGGTCAAGAAGGCATGTCCCTGTACCGAGGTCGAGGCATCGACCATGAAGGGGAGTTGCCACTGACCCCCTTTCAGTCTGGTCAGGGCTCCGGAGGCGCAGGAATCGAGGATGGCGATGCGCACCTTGGCTGGTTGCCTCTCCAACAACTCCCGCAGCGTCGAGTAATCGAGTCGCTCGTCGCCGAGTAGGAGGCTGCGCTCGTCCGAGTGCCCCGAGTAGTAGAACAGGAATTCGGCCCGCGCCCCTGTTGCGTTGATTGCGCCGAGGCGTCGTCCCAGCTCCGCGAAGTGGTGACGCACGGTACCGACACTCGGCTGGGTCAGGAGGACCTGACGATCCTCTTCCACGCCGCCCAGGTCGCGCAAGACCTTGCCAAAGGCAGAGGCGTCCGAGTGCGCGTGGAGCAGGCGCGTCCTCGCAGGGCCGCCGTTGTTGGCTCCGACGAGCAGGGCAAGGCGTTGCAGACCGCCGTGGTCTGCGTGCACCTGGGCTGGGAGGAGCAGGAAGAAGCAGAGGAAGAGTGCTGGTCGGGTCGGGAAACGCATGACATCCTCCTTCGGGATAGAACCATCGAGGGAATGCTAGGACCACGGTAGCAGAGTCGGCTCGACCTACCAAGGGTACAGCCGGTGCTACCACGACCTCCTGCTGGAACACCGGGACAGGGAAAAGGTGTCACTCGAGTGGGTCAGCGATGAAGAGCGTCTATTCTTCGCGCAGGAAACTCAGGAAACTCGAGCGATGAGGGACACTGCCGAGTAGCTGCGAATTATTT
>MGSU01000050.1:0-17083 GCA_001799195.1 Deltaproteobacteria bacterium RIFOXYA12_FULL_61_11
CGAGGCTTCCCGGAGTGACAACGAGGCGGAGCAGTCCCTCGCCAGGCTGCGCTTGACCGCCACCCCGGTCAAGCCGGGGAAGCATTCCCGCGCCGCGGCCACGGCCTGATCGTCCCCGGCGAGGAAGATCACGGGCACCTCGAAGTGCCCTGCGTGCAACCCGGCCAAACCCGCCTCGTCGATGGTGCGGCCCCCCACCCTGACCTCGCGGAGATGCCCCGAGAAGGTATGGGCCAACACCGCGGTGCCGGAGTGTCCTCCCGCGTGATACCCGACGAGGAGGACGGCCGTGACTTCCGGGGATATACCCTCGACCATGTAGAGACCGGTCCCCCACCCTTGGATGAGCGAAGCTCGGGGATGGAGCAGGCGCAGATCGAGGTTGTCGGCATTGCAGTGGGCGTCCCGGACCAGCACTTCAGCGGTCGGGTCAGCCGCGAGAAGGCCCTCGATCACGGCGTTCAGGTCGCTATGGAGGTACGCGACGGCGAGTTCGTAGCGTTTTCCCGTCGTGTCGGCGAAATGTCGCGTGGCGACCCCGGTCACACCCTCGAGATCGACCGAGATGAGGTAGCGACGCACGGCCATGGAGGACACCTCGTCGGTGTTCAGGCGAACAGCGCCGCCAGGCGCTTGCGGCCGGCGGCATCAAGGTCGGTCAAACAGATCTCCATCCCCTTCGGGGGAGTCAACTGACAGCGCGTGACCTCTCCCGTAAAGGTCAGGTAGAAGTCGGTCTTGCGCGATCCGATACGGAGAATGGCACGGCTGCCCTCGGGGGCAATCACGTCCGAAGCCACGAACAGGGTGTCGACCAGCAACTCCCGGCGTACCTCGTGGTTGTGCTCGGCCTCGAAGAGCACCGCCGTTTCCATGGTGATGTCCTCGAGCAGGAGCTCGGTCACGGTCGACGTGGGTCCCTGGTCCTCGAGACCCCCGTCCGGAAGGTCGGGCGGCGGGGTCAACTCGGACTGCCCCATTTTCTGCCGGTACAGTTCCACTCCTATCTCCACGTGTTCTTTGAGCTTCTCGTGGTCGAAGGGTTTCACCAGGTACAAATAGACCTTGGCCTCGTTGATGGCATTGAGGAGATCGCTGGAGTCCGAGTACCCGCTGAGGATGATCCTCGTCGCGTTGGGCGCGAACTGGATCGAGCGTTTGAGGAACTCGGCGCCGGACATACCAGGCATCTTCATGTCCGATACTATCACGGCGAGCTCGTCACCTTCTTGTTGCACCACCTCGAGCGCCTGTTCTCCGCTCTCGGCCTGGAGCACCTCGTAGTCCCGGCGAAAGAGTCTGAAGAGGAGGTCGACGTTGTCCTTCTCGTCATCGACGATGAGGATGTGATGTTTCATACTGGCCCCGGTCCGGTGATGAGCAGGTCCTCGAGCATGGGACTCTCAGTATCGATCATTCGAGATACTGGGCTATGGTCGCGTCCACCGTAATTTCCTCATCGAACGTCATGGCCTCGGTGCCGGCCTTGAGGTCGAGGAGTTTGAACTGGACCGCGAGGCGCTGCTGCGGATCGCTGTACATTCCCACGAGGGCGTAGGCGGCGCCGCACTGCGAACCCAGTTTTTCGGTCTCGAGTCCGCTGAAAACGCTTGCAAGGTCGAGCTTATGCTTGTCGATGCTACTTTTGAGGGTCGCTGCCGAGGTCACGGTGTGACTTTCTCCTGCAACCAGGATGAGTTCGCCCTGCAGGAAGGTCGAGAGCGCCGTGGTCTTCCCGCTGTCGTGGAGGACTGGGAAGATCGCCAAGGTACCGCCGTCGGTCTCTTGCAGACGAGCCTTGATCCGGCGCAAGACGTTTTGCAACAACCAGTTGGTATCCTGATCGAGATCCGCCTCCATAGCGGCGGCTTGTTGCAAGGTCTTGTCCGTCGAACGTTGCTTCTTGGCCGGAGTACAGGCTACTGCCAGGGTGACGAGCAGGAGGACGAGGAGTAGTTTCATGCAATACCTCCAGTTCATAGGGTTTCGAGGACACAACGGAAACCGATGGAACTTCCAGCTTCGAGGGTACCTCGATGGGCCCGGGCATAGGTGCGGAGCTCCGTGGCAGGATCGAGGAAGCTGCCGCCGCGAATGGTCTTCCCCTCGCTCCCCGCTTCGTTGTTCCAAAGGTTGCTGCACACCGTGCGCAGGCAGCGTTCGAAGAACGACGGGAGGTAGTAGTCCCGGGTCCACTCGTGGACATTGCCGGCCATGTCGTACAGGGCATAAGGCGAAGCTCCGGCGGGATACGAGCCCACCTCGGAGGAGCCATCAACGCTCTCTTTGCACGCGACGTTTTCGCAATTCGCACGTTTCCCCGCGGCAACCGCGGGCTCTTCATTGCCCCATGGGTATATCCGATGGTCGGTACCCCGCGCAGCCAACTCCCACTGGGCCTCGGTTGGTAGATCCCCGCCCTTCCATTGGCAGTACTGCCGTGCCTGCTCCCAGGTCACACAGTTGATTGGGTAGTTCGCACGGCCTTCCTGCAGGTAGTTGCACTGCACATAGGTCCCGGCTTTGCTGCAAACCGAGGCCTCGACGCAGGCCTGATATTCTTCCGCGGTGACCTCGAAACGGTTGATCTGGAACGCCCGCAGTTCGATTTTGGCATAGCTCTTATTCTCTTTTTCTCCGAGGCTATTGCCCATATCGAAGGTCGTTTGCGGTATCGCAATGAACTTGTTGGTCTTATCGGTCAGCGGGGTATCGCTGGGTCCCGCATCTTTATTATCGCCAGAAGGATTGGCAGGATCAGCGGGAGTCTCGTCCCCCGCACCACAGGCGAGCATCGCAAGCACGCACCCGATCGAGAGTATACGGAGCAGGGTCATGAAGTTCCTCGGTCCAGGCTATGAAGATCTTTTCTAGCCTGTCCGATGCGGATTTTCAATGCGATTTTTCTGCAGGGCGCGGGAGGAACTCGAAAGGGAACGGAGGTCAGTAGACCGCGATGCTCGAGGGGAATTCTCCGACCTGGACCCGGTTCAGAGCCTGCAGGCCGCGTGCGTAGTTCATGCTGAGGAAGGAGATGTCGCGGCTGCCCGAATTCACGGTGATGGCATATTTGCCCGCGGGATCGACCCACACCCGCACCGGCATCGTGCCGACGGACACCGGGGTCATGGGCTCGAAGTTGAGGTTCTGATACTCTTCCTGGAACCCGGTCGGCATGGCGATGTTGCTGTTGAAGCGGATCAGGGTCGCGGTGTTGGTAGTCTGGTTGGTGATGACCGCGAGCTTCCCGCTGCGGTCGAACATGACATCGCTGTTGGCGCCGTCTTGCGGTATGGGCATCACCGAGGCATTGCGGATCAAGCTCTCAACCCCTTGCGGGTAGACGTTCACGACGCTGGTGTTGGCGGTGAGGATGTTCTTGGTCCGTTCGGCCACGGCAAGGGCCGAAACCTGGGCATATTGCTGCACGAAGAGGGGTTCGACCTCTTCGCTCCCCGCTACCAGACGATCGAGCTTGAAGACCGTGAACCCGCCGTCGATGAAGCTGGAGACGATCAACAGATTGGATACCTCGATCAGATCCACATCGTTCGGCGAGTACTGGACCTCGACGTCGCGAAGGTGGGTCAACGCGCCCCCTTCGTACTTGAAGATCGAGATCGACCGGCCTGCCCGATTGGCCGAAAATACGTACTTCCCATCACCGGTCTGAACAAGTCGCATGGGCTCGGCTCCGGTCTCGACCGTGGCCGGAGTCGGCGCGGGGGTTGCGACGGTCTTGCCGTTCGCCGTGGTAGTGCCTGCTTCGACGGCCTTCACGATGGAGTCGATGGGGATGACGGAGAGCGAATCCTCACCGGCATTTGCGACGATGAGGACTTTCTTGTCGGTGGTGACCAAGAGGTCCGAAGGATTGGCGCCCGTGGTCAGCTCCAAGGTGCTGTGCCTGGTCGCGCTGACGGTCGTGGTGCTGTTGTCGAGCAGGCCAAGGTCGGTCGGCATCCCCGTTGCGCCCTGTTGGGTCGGCATCATCCCCATCGAGGTCGTCTTGGCTGAGAAGGACACCACCGAGACCGTGTTGCTCTGGAAATTGCTGACGAAGGCGAGTTTGCGCTGGCCGCTTGCACCCGCGGCCTGGGTTGCTCCCGGGACCCCAGCCTGCTGGAAGGCATTCCCCGTCGTACCCGTCGAGGTGAGGTTCTTGTTGCATCCGACGAGGGTCCCGACCAGCGCGGCGGTCGTCAGGATGGTCACGAGCGTGCTCATTGCTACCATGGAACGCATGTTCAAACCACCCTTCTTTAACACATCATGTCAATTCGGTCAAGGCCTCGTTCCTCTTGCGTGATTGGATCGAGGACCTGCCACGCTCGGCTGTTTTGCAAAGATCGGGCCGTAGGGTTGTCGTTTTTTGTCTTGTGATTTCATGCACCAAGAAACAACCGCCTGCCAGTCCTCGGGCAGGCTGGGACATCCGAGGGGCATTCGGTCACTGAGCTGTCTGGATGATGGCGTTGCGCTTGCGGAAGTTCGAGAGGTCGACCACCGAGATCGAGCCGCTGGAGGCATTGGCGATAAAGGCCAGCGGACGGCCCGCGACCTCGAGATAGGTGACCGCGACCGGGTTGGTGCCGAGGGGGAGGGGTTCACGTCCGTCGAAGGTCTCGAAGACGAACGCATCCTCTCGGGTGGTGGGGTTGAGCGGCGCCGGATCGATGCGGAAACCGACCGCACCCTCGTCGCTCTTGTAATCGAAGCCTTCCAGGGCTCTCTGCCGCTGGAGTCCCGAACGGGTGCCGACAACGGTATAGGTGCCGTTCGCGCGGAGATGGAAGGGCAACTCCGCGCCGAGGAGGGCCTGGCGGTCGAGTTCCCGCGGTTGGACTCGCACCCGGTGCGAGTCCAGGACCTCGACCAGGACGAAATCATAGTGCAAATCGTCGAGTTCGAGCACCAGTACATCTGCTCTTTCGGGGAGGATGGTCTTCACGTTCCGAGGCGCGCCCCCCCTGGCCGCAGGATGGGTATAGGGAGTATTCCCCTCGTCGACCTCAGGATACATCCTCGGTCGCAGAGGTTCGTCTTCGAGTTCGACCGGGATCTCCTCGGCCGGCAAGGGCAGGTACGGTACGACCTCGGTGAAATCGAGGTCGGCGGCGGTGAGGATGAAGTCCTGGCCGAGCACGCCCCGTCCGGCACTGCCGGGTATCACTCCCTCGTAGGTCACCACGAAGGTTTCATCCTTGGTGACACCATCGGTGGTGGAGAGGAAGCTCATCCTCGGCTTCGAACGGACCTCTCCGGTGGCGAGCTCGTCCTTGAAGGCCGGATAGGCCATGACGAAGCCACTCTCGCTGCCCTGGGCGTGCGGATAGAGATCGACTTGGAACAGTTCGGGATTCTCGTTCGCGGGATCGAAGAACCTGAGGTCGCCGTTGCGATCGGCCGCCAACAGCAATTGCACCATGCCCTCGTGGGTATCGGCCAAGAGCGCATGCGTCCTGGCCACGAGGGGATGGCTCAGGGCCAACAACGTTGGTTGGGCACTGAAGTACGGGGCACTGCGCTCGGCGATGGTACCGCTCTTGTAGTCGACGAAGATCAGGGTGGGGCGTTCCTGGGGAGCCAGGACCAACTGATCGGTCTCCGGGAGATAGAGGACCTTGCTGGCCGCGGGGAGGAGATCGAAGGTGCGATGCAGCACCAGTGTGTAAGAATCGTCGTTCTCCTCGAGGAGCAACTCGACCATCCGCTCCTGCTCGAGATCGGGGATGAGGAGATGCGGCACGTCCTGGCGTAAGAACACGGTCGGGGTCCCGATACGCGAGGACAGCGTGACGGGAAGGACCGCCACTTCCTCGTGATCCTCGAGGGTATAGAGGGCCACGACTGCTTGCCCATCGGCTTCTTCCACCGAGAACAAGAGATGTTGGTGGAGGGCCAACCCGAGAATGGTCCTCCGGTTCACCTTGAGTGGCCGCAAGCTATTGGTCCTGAATGCGAAAAAGTCCTTCGAGGTGGTGAGGTACTTGCCGTTGCCGACCTTGAAGGCACACCCGCTGGCCGCGTGCTCGAACGTCTCTCCCAGGCCGACCTCGCCCATTTCCCGCGGTCCCTGAGCGGAATACGCGGTGACCACGAAACGTTTCCGCCGCTCGGAGTAGCTGACCTTCCATTGGGCTTCCGGGACCTTGGCAGGGTCGAGCCGCAGTCCATTGAGGAATGGGTTCGACGGCCGGCCCTTGTCCACGAACACGGGGAGTTCGGACGAGGCCACGGTCTCGGAACCCAGAACCTTGAAAGTATAGGTTGGCTTAGAGGGATCGAGGGTCAATTCCAACTCGACCAAGTAGCTCTGGCCGCCGATGCTGGTGGCCAAGACCAGCGAAACCACGCGGCCGATCTGTCTCCAGAGCATCGCGTCGATCAGTTGACCCCCGACGAACACCGGTTGGACCTCGTCCTCGTACACGGGAAACAGGTCGAGAAAGCGGCCGCGGTGCTGGGCATAGACCGAGACAGAGCTATTACCCCGGTTGACCGTGACCAGATAGCGTTCCTTCTCCCCCACCTCGACCCCGAAGAGCCGGAAGGGATCTTGGAGGTTGGAGGTGTGGACGTTGCGTCGCAATTGGTCCCCGCACCCCAGTATCAGCACCGCCAGGCAGACCAGGCTAGTGCGGGTTGCGTATCGTGCCGACCGGCAGATTGTGTTCATAGTCAAAAACCGTGATGCTGTCGGATAGGAAATTGGTCACATACCCTCGGCCGCTCGGCTCGTGGAATACCAGGTTCATCGGTCCGTTGCCGGTATCGAGCTCCTTCACCACGCTGCGGGTCACGAGGTCGAGGACCGTCATCATCGAACTCTCGTAGTCGAGTACGTACAGAGATCGACCGTTCGGGGCCAACGCCAGGGTCGAGGGTTCGGTCCCCGGGATCGGGATCTCGTCGATGATCATGGAGGTCAGGGGCTCGTGCGCGACCTGGTTGTCCTCAAGCATGGATAAGTCGAGTACCAACACTCTGTTCTGACTGAGACTGGACACGTAGGCCAGGGATCGGGCCTCGTCCACCGCGATCCCGCGGACTCCGGCCGTGCTGCCGCCGAGGTTTCGTTCCAGGTACACATAGCCCTCGACCTGAGGTCTGGCCAAGTCGACCACGAAGACGATGTTCGCGTTGGTGGATCCGGCCAGGGCGAAGCGTCCGTCGGGCGTGATCGCCACGGTACACAGCCCGATCCCGCGGGAGAACCGGAAGGTAGCACCCTCGGTCGAGTCCAGGGCCAACTCGACCACCCGGGGGGGGGCTCCCTCGAACGTCACGACCGAGAGAACCCCGGTGAGGGTGTTGGTGGCCGCGAGGGTGGTCTTCCCTTCATCGGAGCGGTGCAAGGCGAAGGCCCCGGGGTTGCTGTCGAGGAAGATGCGTTGGTCGAAGGTCATCGTGATGGCTCGCGCACCGGTCCGGTGGAGCCGGTAGAGGTCCAGGCTGTGATCGTCCTTCTGCGTCAGGTACAGGACCTCGCCCTCGAGGCGAAGGTCCATGCCGAGGTTGGCGATGGTGTGGACCTCGCCGAGCACCAGTTCGCCCGCGGTCCCGGCCTCGAGTTCGAGGATCGAGATCGAACCGCTGGTCTGGGAGAGGTCGAAGTTGGAATTGACCACCAGGGCGAGTGGGGGTTGCCCTGCCTGGTTGAGGATGCTCAGGCCGACCGGGCTGTTGAGGCTGCCGTCGACCTCGCGCACGTCGAAGACCTGGGACGAACAGGAGGTCAGGGTGACGAGCAGGAGACCCAAGACCCGCCCTGTCAACGACCTCCCGGTCTTTCCCCTGTCACCGTTTGCTACCGAATGCACTGCACCCCCTGGCCGTGTACCCCGACGCATCCTCCTAGTATAGGCAGTGCGGCCTGGCAAGGAAGTTCTGCGAGATGGTGGAGGTGACGGGTTAGAGCGTATCGATGATGGCGTTGAAGGTAGGACTCGGCCGCATGGCCTTCCCGGTCAGGACCGGATCGGGCAGATAATACCCCCCGAGGTCCATGGGCTTGCCCTGGGCCGAGAGCAGCTCCTGATCGATCGTCGCTGCGTTCTGCTCGAGTTTTGCGGCGACCGGAGCGAAGCGTGCCTTCAGTTCCTTATCGCTGGTCTGGTCGGCCAGCGCCCGGGCCCAGTACATGGACAAGTAGAAGGAACTCCCCCGGTTGTCGAGCTCGTTCACTTTGCGCGAGGGGAGCTTGGCGTGCTCGAGGTAGCTGCTGATGGCCTGATCGAGGGTTTCCGCAAGGACCGTCGCCTTGGGATTGCCGGTGTTCTTGGCGATCAGCTCGAGCGAGGGCACGAGGGCGCAGTACTCGCCCAGGGAATCCCACCGCAGGTGGCCTTCCTTGACGAATTGCTGGACATGCTTGGGCGCGGAACCGCCTGCGCCGGTCTCGAACAACCCGCCGCCCTTCATGAGCGGGACGATGGAGAGCATGCGAGCGCTGGTGCCGAGTTCGAGGATGGGGAACAAGTCGGTGAGGTAGTCCCTCAGCACGTTGCCGGTGGCCGAAATGGTGTCCTCACCGCGACGGATGCGCTGGAGAGAGACCTTCATCGCCTCGATCGGCGGCAGGATGCGGATATCCAACCCGGCGGTGTCATGGTCGGGCAAGTACTTGTTCACTTTCTTCATAATCTCGGTGTCATGGCCGCGCTGGGCATCGAGCCAGAAGAGTACCGGGGTTCCCGTCGCGCGGGCTCTGGAAACCGCGAGCTTCACCCAGTCCTGGATGGGCGCGTCTTTGGCCTGGCACATCCGGAAGATATCGCCCTTCTCCACGGTTTGCGTCAGCAGGACGGCATCGCTATCGTCGACCACGCGGACCGTGCCGTTCGAGGGCATCTCGAAGGTCTTGTCGTGCGAGCCGTACTCCTCGGCCTTCTGGGCCATCAACCCAACGTTGGAAACGCTGCCCATGGTCGCCGGATTGAATTGCCCGTGTTGCCGGCAATCCTCGAGGATCGTCTTGTACATGGTGGCGTACGACCGGTCGGGGATCACGGCCACGGTGTCCTGGAGTTTGTCCTCCTTGTTCCACATCCGGCCGCCGTCCCTGACCACATTCGGCATGGAAGCGTCGACGATGATGTCGTTGGGCACGTGGAGGTTGGTGATGCCCTTCCTCGAGTCGACCATGGCGAGGGCCGGCCGTTTGGCATACATCGCCGTGATATCGGTCTCGATCTCGGCTTTCTTCTCGGGCGGCAACTTGTTCAACTTCGCGAGCACGTCCGCGAGGCCGTTGTTGACGTTGGCTCCGAGCTTCCGGAGAGTCTCAGCGTGCTTGTCGAGCGCCTCCTGGAAGAAGACTGAGACGCAGTGGCCGAACATGATCGGGTCGGAGATTTTCATCATCGTGGCCTTGAGGTGCAGGGAGAAGAGCACTCCATCCTGCTTGGCGGCCGCGAGTTGCTCGGCGTAGAAGGCCCGCAGAGCCTTGACGTTCATGACGGCCGCGTCGATGACTTCCCCCTGCTGCAGGGCGAGATTCTCTTTCAAAGTCAGCATGTTGCCATCGGTGCCGACGAAGACGAGCTTCACTTTACAGGGTTTCTGCAGAGTGATCGAGCGTTCGCTGCCGTAGAAATCACCACCGGTCATGTGGGCGACGCGGGCCTTGGAGCCGCTCTCGGGCCAGGGTTGCATCATCTTGTGGGGATTTTTCTGGGCAAAACGCTTCACCGATTTGGCCGCCCTTCGATCGGAATTGCCCTCGCGGAGGACCGGATTGACCGCCGAACCGAGCACCTTGGCGAAGCGGGCCTTGAGCGCCTTTTCTTCGTCGTTCTTCGGCTCTTCAGGGTAATTGGGGATATCGTACCCCTTGTTCTGAAGTTCTTTGATGGCAGCCTGCAATTGGGGAGCGGTCGCGCTGATGTTCGGGAGCTTGATGATGTTGGCGGACGGCTTCTGGGTCAACTCCCCGAGTTCCGCGAGATAATCGGGCAGCTTCTGGGCCGCGGTCAGCCGTTCGGGGAAGTTGGCGAGAATTCTACCCGTCAAGGAAATATCCCGGGTCTCGACCTTGATCCCAGTCCCTCTCGTGTAGGCTTGCACGATCGGGAGGAAGGCATAGGTGGCCAGTGCCGGGGCTTCGTCGATCTTCGTCCAGATAATCGTAGCGTCACTCATCGTCACCCTCTCCCCTCAATGAAGACATGGTTCAGCACACCCCCGCTGTATAGCACAGTTGCGACCCCTTGCATCCAAATAATTATCACTTTGTTTCAACTTGTTAAACACGCAAGGCCCTTGGTGCACCGGTCTGGCGCCAGTCCATCCCCTCCGCTCCCAGGTCTTTGCTGAGCGGATGGCTTTCCAGAACTCAGATCGGCCGGTCGATCCTCAACTCCCGGCCGCCGAAGAGGACCTTGCCCCGCCCGAAACGAAGGACGAAAGCCCATAGATAGACGACCAGGGCCAAGCCTAGGCCCAAGGGGGCCAGCGCTGCCGGGGCAACTCTCTTGCCCATGCCTCTGCGCTGCAGCGCCAGCAAACCTACCGTGCTGACCAGCACGGCGAGGTGGGGAAAGGTTGCCGCAGGTGTGCCGAGAGCGAGTGCGTACAGCGCGCAACCCATGCTACAGCCCAAGGCTCCCAAGCTTCCGAGGAGGAGCAGGAAGGTGCCGGGACCGAAGCCGAGCCAGGGTGCGCCGGCCGCGGTCATCCGAGCCCACCCGCGCAGGGCCTGGCTCAAAGTCGCATAATTGCGGCACTCGAAGAGCTGGGCCTGCGGGACATAGTGATAGGGCAAGGCCTCGCGCTTGCAGAGCCGGCCCAGGGCGAGATCATCTTGGGTGAAGGTAGCGATGCGGCGATGTCCGCCCAGGTCGAGGTAGGTCCGGCGATCGAACAGCACAAACTGCCCGGTGACCCAGGTGATCGGATCGGCGGGATCGTCGATGGCTCGGAGCGGCATGAACAGGAAGGTGCAGAGATAGGTCACGTCCTCGAGCACGTCGACCAGAAGACTGTGGTTGGGATAGATCCCGCCACACGAAAAGACCTTGGCACCGTGAACTCGGCAGTGCGTCAAGGCTAGGCCGAGACTCGAGGGGCGCACGGCCACATCCGCGTCGAGGAAGAGCAGCCATTCGCCCGTCGCTACGCTCGCTCCCCGCCACAAGGCCAAGGATTTGCGGTTGAGGCCGGGTTCGCCTACGTCCGGCGCGGCCATGATCTTCAGGGGCAACCGGTCTTTCCAGCGTTTGGCCCGCTCGACCGTGGCGTCGTTCGAGGCATCGTCGACGACCACGACTTGGGCAAGCGGAACGTCGCTCCGGCCGAGCGAGGCAAGGCACGCGTCGATGTTCTCCTCTTCGTTCCGGGCCGGGATGATGATCGAGACCGTGGGCCAGGGTTTCCCCTCATGCTCATCGGTCTCGACCATAACAGGGCGCCTCGCCAGACGCCGCGCTTGGAATAGGGCCCGGACGAAGGCCGCGAGCAGGACCACGAACGCGGCTAGGGCACAGGGAAGGGAAAAACTCATGGAAGCCCTCTGGAAGAGCACCTCCGGCTCATCCTAGTCGGGTCATGAAAAATAGCAACCGTATTGAATTTCTTTGACAAACACCTTGCGCCCTCATCCCCGTCATGGTACATCGACCTTGATCCTTTCGCACCAAGGCCCGTCATGGTCCCCCCCCTCCCCGATACCGAGAGAGACGCCGATCCCTCCTTGGTGTTCATTATCGGGTTGCACCGCTCGGGAACGACCTTCCTCTACCAGACCATGGCCGACGGCCTACCCGTCGCTGCGGTACGGCTCGTCCATGTGCTCTGCTGGCGCGAACTGAGCGCCCCCGAGGGCCCTTCGACCCTCGAGACCTTGCGTGCCGCCCTGAACGAGACCTTCCGCGCGAGAGGCATCAGCGACCGCAAGATCGACCGGATCCACGTCAGCGCCAATACCGTCGAAGAATACGGCTGGATTCTACGCTATGCCGGTGGTTCCATGTCCCTCCGCGAAGCCACCCTGCCGGTCTTTCGCGAACTGTGTTCCCTCGTTCCCAGGACAGGAGAACCCGAAGGTCCTCTCGTACTCAAGAATCCCTGGGACACCGGCCGCGTCGCGTGGTTGGTCACAACCTTCCCCTCCGCCCGTTTCGTCTTCCTCTCGCGCGATCCCGAGGCCATCCTCCGCAGCCAGGTCAACGCGGCCGTCTCCTATGCCACCGAACCCCATCCCTTTCTCGGCTTGTTGCTCGCACCCATCCCGAGGGGGTGGCTCTACCTCGCGGTGCATCGCTGGGGACGCCTCCTGCTTGGGACCGTGCTCTTCCGCGCCGCGGTGAGAGTCCTCCTGCGAGCGAGCATCCGGCGGGAGCTGAAGAAGTTTAGCGCCGCCCTCTCCGCGGTCCCGGCAAGCCGCCGCTTCGAGTTGGCCTACGAAGACCTCTGCACAGACCCCCCCGGGTGGCTGCAGCGCCTTCGCGAGTTCCTGGGCACAGTCCCGGGAGATTCTCCCGGCCGGAAGAGCTGAACCGGTAGCAAGGGTTTCCTCCCGGAGCCGCCGTGCGCCTCCCTCGCCCGGGTTTCAGGATAGTCAGGCCTTCGGTGAGGCGGTCAGGTTGACCCCGAAGTTCTTGAGCTCCTCGAGGCGGCAACTCCAGTAGAGCTTGCCCCGGTAGAGGGTCATGTTCGGGCAGCCGTCGCACATGTTCAGGGCCCCGTCCTGTTGGAAGTCTATGGGTTGCTGGACGAGGAACCACTGCAGGTAGATCGGTTCGAGCAGGAGACGCGGCCGACGCACGACCTTCCCCAAAAAACGCCACGCCGCGGACCTGACTCCCCGGTCGAAGGGGAAGAACAAGAACAGCACGAGGAACCCCATGGTGAAGGTACGCCGCGGACTCAGGGCCAGCCATTTCCCGGTGAAGAAATGGGCGACGTACTGGGCGAGCTCGTAAAAACGCGGCCCGACATACCCCAGGGTTTCGCCGGCCCAGAGGAACCGGGTGGCCAGGAGCCACTTGAGCGCTTGCGGGGTATGGGTACCGCCAAGATACGCGGCGGGCTGGAAAACCGGGTCCGCTCGCCTGATGGTTTCGACCACGTCGGAAACGAGGAGCGGGGGATAGGTGGCCAGTTCCGGACTGGAGAAGTGGGGATCGAGTTTCACCTTGTTCCCGGCGGCGAAGAAGTCGAGGTGTTCACCCATGACCGGGTCGCGGAACAGGATGAAATGCATGGAATTACACAGGTCGGGGTGTTCCCCTGCCCAGCGCACCAGTTCCGGCACTTCGGCCACGTTCTTGCCCGAGACCGTGATGTTCATGCCGCAGGTCACCCCACCGCAATCCCGAACCATACCCGCAAGGCGTTCGCGCAGCGGGAAGAACGTCGCCTCGTCCGCGCCTTCGGGGATCTCCTTGCGACGCTGGGTCGAATCGATGTGGAAGGTGAAGGAGGCTACCCCGGCCTCGCGAAGCGCGGCCAACAATTCCGGCGTGAGCGCCTGGCCATTGGTGTTGATCGAGGGTTTCCATCCCATCTGCCGGCCGAGCCGAACAATCTCGACGAGCTCGGGGTGCAGGAGCGGCTCTCCGCCGGCAATGCTCAAACCATCGCTCTTCCTGATCCGCCGGAGTTCTTGCAGTTCGGTGCGAATTTCCTCCAGGGTCTTGTGCCCCTCTTTTCGACTATCCCGATAACACCCTTGGCAGGTGATGTTGCACTTGGTGGTCACCTCGAGCCAGGACATGCCGTTGTCGGTCGTGGACCAGGGTAGCCGGAAGAGTTGCAAGGGGTCGAGCGTCTTGCCCGCTTCGCTCGTCTGGTGTTGCACTCGTCCCTCCGCGTGAGTCGGCCGTTGAAGAGGCTCGACGGTCATTCCTGACCGGCGAGAGCCCGGTCGAGCACCGCCTCCAAGGGCGCTTGATTGGCTTGCGGCCGGTTGCGCAAGGCCAGTTTTCCCGCGGAATCCACCCTTGCCAGGAAGATATTATCGGTGAGCAGGGATCTGCACCCGAACTCGCGACTCGAGGTGGGACAGAACAACGAGTACAACCCGTAATGGTTGCACAAGAACACGCGCAGGCGTCGCGGCTCGCTCCCGTTCGGGGTCGAACGGTGCGCTGCGGCACGTTGTAGCGTTGACACCAGGGCCATGGGAAGGGGTTCCGTGGAATGAAGGTCCAAGAATTCGTCCTGATGACGGTAAGAGAAGAAGGGTTGGGGATACATGACGAACAGGGCCATCAGGCCGAGCAAGGCCAAGACGAGGCCGGCGAGGAACTTGAACAGGGCAGGGAGGAAGGCCCGCTCGCGATGCTCGCTCAACCGGAAGCTCTTCAGGCGGGTGATGGTTCGAAGGGCGACCGGTATCGGGGAAGGTGCGCGGTCATGGCGGGAGGGCGGGACACCCCCTGGTTTCCTCGGTCGCATCGTCAACTCGTGAGTACTGGCACGACCCGGCGACGATAGCGTATTGGAGCCGGGGGGTCAAAGAGGATCGATGGGCTCTTGACGCCGGCCCGGCAATGCTGCAGGACAAGAAGGTCGAAATGCGCGATGGGGGGGTATGGCCTCGGACGCTTGGTTCGTCAGTCCCTGGACCGAGCTCGAACCGGCCCGCGGGCACCTCCTGCTTCCGGGTAGCGGGGAACGGGGCTCCCGGCCCCTGGAGGTGCGTTCGCATCATTTCCCCATCGGCCGGAGCGAGCTCCTGCTCGAGGAATACCGCACGCGAGATGCCGGACTCTTCACACCCTGCCTGCTCGTCCTCCACGCCGACGAGGTCAACGCCAGGGCCGCGGCGCTCTTGACCATCGCGGCTTCGGGAGGTAGGGTCCTGGCGGTGCGCGGGGGTCGCCGCAACGTGTCTCTGCGTCGAGCAGACGGAACGTGGAGAGCCGATCCGAACCGGATCTTCACCCCTCGGGGCAGACACAGGACCCTGCAAGAGTTACGGCCCGAGGTCGTCATGCCTCCTCGGCGGCTCCTCGCCTCTTTGGCAGAACTCGCTCGGGCCATCGTTACCCTGGCAACCTTCGAGGCGCATGGGGTCCCCTGGTTGGTCGCGGTCCACACCAACACTCCTGCCGGCTCCTTCTCGATCGAGCGCTTCCTCGCCGCACCCGAAACCGAAAACGATCCCGGCATCCTCGCGGGTAGAGCCAATCCCGGGCTGCTCCCACGAAGCAGGGGCAAAGACCTGTGCTTGACCACCAGTGCCGAGCTCTTCCACCGGCTCACCGGCCGTACCAACGTCGTGCTTCAACGCACCCCCCTGCCCCATGCCCTCGACGATGGTTCGCTTTCTGTGTGGGCAGGGCTCCATGGCCGCAACTACCTCAATGTTGAAACCGAGGCGCCCAAATACCGGCTCGATCGCGAGGCAGTGCTGCGTTCGAGAAAGCTGCTCGACGTGGCGCTGGGAGTAGTGCGGGAAGGTTTGTGAGGATGAGAGGTCAGACCTTGGCTAGGGCCTGGGTGAGATCGGTGATCAGGTCGTCGACGTGCTCGACCCCAACCGAGATCCGCACGAGGCCGTCGGTGATCCCGGCCTTCTCGCGTTTGTCCTTGGGCACGACCGCGTGGGTCATCGAGGCGGGATGCTGGATGAGGGAATCGACGCAACCGAGCGAGACGGCCAGGGTGAACAAGCGGACGTTATCCATTAACCGCACGCCGGCGTCATACCCGCCCTTCAGATCGAAGGCGATCATGCCGCCGAAACCGCGCATCTGTTCCTTGGCCAGGCGATGATAGGGGAAATGCTCCAGACCGGGATACCTCACCACCGAAACTTTCGGGTGTTTCTCGAGGAAGGTCGCCAGGGTCATGGCGTTGCTGCAGTGCCGTTCCATGCGGAGGGCCAAGGTCTTGAGGCCCTGGTTGACCAGCCAGGTATCGAAGGGGCTGGGGCTGTGACCGAGATCTTTGATCAGGATGTAGAGTCGGTCTTTGATCCGGTCGTTGTTGGTGGTGACCACGCCGCCGACCACGGTACCGTGCCCGCACAGATATTTGGTGGTGCTGTGGAAGACCAGATCCGCGCCGAGGGCCAGAGGATTCTGCAAATACGGTGTGGCGAAGGTGTTGTCCACGATCACGCACAGCTCGGGATTGACCCGGTGGGCCAGTCGCGACACCGCGGTGATGTCGGTGATTTTCATCGTCGGGTTGGCAGGGGTCTCGAACAACAGAGCCCGGGCCTTCGGATAACGGCCGAGGGCGGCCTCGACGGCTCCGAGGTCGCTCGTGTCGAGCTCTATCGAGGTGACGCCGTACTGGGGTAACACCTCGCAGCAGAAATGGGTGGTGCAGCCGTAGAGCGCCTCGTCGATAAGCACGGTGTCCCCGGCTTTGGCGCAGGCCATGATGGCGGCGCTGGCCGCGGCCATCCCCGAGGAGAAGACCAGGGAGGACACCCGGGTCTCAGGACTGCGCAATTTCACCTCTCGCCCCTCGATGGCGTTCATCTTGGCCTCGAGCACCTTCACCGTGGGATTGCCCAGGCGGGTGTACATATAGCCTTCTTCCCTGCCCGAGAACACGTCGGAACCGTGCTTGGCGCTCTTGAAGCTGAAGGTCGAGGTCTGGTAGATGGGCGAGTTGTGGCTGTGCGCGCCGAATTCTCCGAAATGTTCGCCCGCGTGGATCACCCGCGTGGCGAAGTCGCAATCGAGATAATAATCGTGATTGAGTTGGTCCAACCGGGCTGAGAGTTTATCTTCCATGGTATCCTCCTCGTGGTCACTCCCCCGATCCCATAGCAGAGGCTGGATCAATGTGCAACGTGGGCACCTCCCGGGTCTCACCGAACTCGGGAACGATAAAGGCCTCGGCAGGAACCCCCGCCCGTTCCCTGGCTCTGGCAAGATGCAACCCGGGTTCCTCGACACCCTCGTCGGTGAGCTGGAAGGTTCCGAAATGGATACCCACGCTCCGGGCGGCGCCGAGGAGGAGGTGGGCTTGGACCGCCTCCTTCGGATCGATATGGGCCGCGGCCATGAACCAACGCGGCTCATAGGCCCCGATGGGCAAGAACGCGAGCCGGATGGGTCCGAACGTGTGGGCGATCAACTCGAAATGCCGGTCGAACCCGGTATCTCCGGCAAAATAC
>MGSU01000050.1:17120-17262 GCA_001799195.1 Deltaproteobacteria bacterium RIFOXYA12_FULL_61_11
ATAACGTCTTCATTCTGTCGGTCAGACCCCTGCCCGAGAAGTGGCGGGCAGGGACGAAACACACTTCGAGGCCTTTCACGGTGGAGCATTGCCACCAGTCCAGTTCGCGCACCTTCGAGGCCTCGAAGGTCCCTAGCCTTGC
>MGSU01000051.1:0-4340 GCA_001799195.1 Deltaproteobacteria bacterium RIFOXYA12_FULL_61_11
CGATGATGATGGAAGAACCCTTGGTCTCGCCGAGCTTCGCTACTTCCATACCCGCCAATCCGACGTGCCCACCGATGCCGAGCATGGGACCGCCGTCGTTCTCTCCGAGCCCTTTGGCGAAGTCCGACACCGTGATCGTGGCCCGTCCACGCTCACCGTCGGCCAAGAAGAGCAGACCGACATTGGCGGCAACATCCCCCCAGCCCGGAAAGGAGAAGTGCGAGGAGGCTGCAAGACCAAGCCGCAGTTCAGCCACGGGGATGAAGCGCAGGACGGTGCGGCGCTGCGGGGTCACCACTTTGACCAGGAACCCGGCGCCCTTGAGCTTCAAACCGAAGGCGATCAGGCCACCCGCGGCTTCGGCTGAGAGATAGATACCGTAGAGCGAGTCGCGCAGGCCGCGTTCAAACTTCCATTTCTTGGCCAGCACCTCGGTCACGGCATCGCCGACCTTCTCTGCCACGCACTCGCGCAGCTCTTCGTCGCCCTGGTACTTGTCGAAAGCCACGGCATGGGCATACGCCTCGAGCGCATCATCGGCCATACCCTTCATCATCGGCACCATGGTCAACTCGAACTCTTGGGAATGGATCTTGTCGCAGGCTTCTTCCTCTGCCTTTCCTTGCAGCATGGGGTCGTCCTCGGCCCTGAGCTTCATGGTAGCCTGAGCCAACCCGGCGGTGACGAACAAAGCGACGAACAGGGTAAGCAGGGTCGAACGCATGGGGCACCTCCCAAAGGTTGCGGTTGCACGTCCTCGTGGTGATTGTAATCAGCAAACAAGGTGCCATGATGATTAAAAATATTTATTAATATTATTACAATATGTTAGTAAAATTATTGCAAACTAGCTTTCTTGTATTTTGTGGCAACGGTGTCCGGGGGGTCTATCATGTATGCGACACGAAGGCCCCACGCTCAACGACCGGACACGTTCGACAGCCTCACCCGCTCTCCCCTCTCTTCCATCCACACCCTGGTGGGAGGGATCGAGGGTAGGGAGGGCCTTGCAAGGCCTCTGCTCACCCCCCCAGCAGGATGCCGAGGAGGATCAGCACGATACCGGTAATGGCGCCGCCGGCGATGACCCCGGCGCAGATGGTCTCCTGGTTCTGGACCACGGCCTGGTTCACCTTGTGCGTGGGATCGGGATAGCGCTTCTCGAGGGTCCAGAAGATGAAGGAGCCGAGGAACATCACCAAGGAGGTGTGGAAGGGCAGGACGAAGGCCAAGCCGATGCCCACGGCCGAGAGCGGGAAGCGGTTCTTGGTCCAGGTCTTGATCAATTCCATCACGATGCCCAACACGCCGCCGATCAGGATGGCCCACTGCGCGGTCGGGTGGAGGAAGGAAAGCCCCTTGGTCAGGACCTCGGCCACGGCCTTCCAGATCATGGCCGCGGGCATGGGCAGGGATTCGGAGCCGATCGAGGCGATGCCATCCTTGAGGAAGATGATATAGAAGATCGGCACGGCACAGGCAGCACCGGCGATGATGCCGAGCACATGCCCCATGGCCTGGTGCCGGGGTTTGCCGCCGAGCATGTAGCCGGGCTTGATGTCCATGAGCAGGTTCGAGGCGTTGCTCGCCACCTCGCCCGTTATCCCGGCGGTCATGAGGTTGGTGGTCACGTTGCCCGGCGCCAGGACCGAATACGTGAGTTGGGTCAGCTTGCCGAGCGCCCCGGTCGGGGTGATCGAAGTCAGGGCCGTGGAATTGGCCGCGATGAGCGAGAAGATGAAGACCAGCGGAATGGCGATGATGCCCATCAACCAGTGCACCCCGAAGAAGACCGAGGCCATCCACACCACGAAGAAACCGACGACCGGAATGCCGTAGAGGAAGAGCTTCATCGGTAGTTCGATGTCGACGAGCAGGTCGCTGTCCGCGGTCTTCTTGCCGAAGAGCCCAGAGAAAGCCGAGAGGATCATCTTCGGCTTGGAGAAGAAAGCGTAGAGCGAAGAGGTTGTCATCAGGGCCACGCCGCCCCACAAAGCCCACATGGTGATGGCCTTGAACCCGACCCCGGTGATCACTCCCTGCTCGATCATGATCGGAGCGAGCACGAAATAGTTAAGGAAGGCGCCGACCATCAGGGAAACCCCGGTGCGGATACCCATGAGCCCGCCCGCTGCCAGCATGACGAAGTCGGTTTCGACGCGGATGGTCAGGTCCTTGAGCTGCGTGCCGAGAATAGCAGGTTTGAGCCCGAACGAGGTATAGAGGAAATCGTCGACGAACTCGGGGATGGCCAGGAACTTGAGTCCGAGCTTCTCCATGATGGTGTGGTCTTTGAAGAGGGCAAGGGCCGCGGAGGTCAACCCGCCGCCCACCAGCAGCTTCGCCTTGAACAAGCCGTCGGCCTCACCTCCGGTGTGCAGGGCGTCCATGACCACGCCCGCGGCCTTGCCCTCGGGGAAGGGATGTTGCTCGTCGTTGATGAACCGGCGCTTCATCGGAAACGCGAAGAGCACGCCCAGGAGAGCCAAGCCGATCAGCCACAGGAAGGTCTGCCACTGCGGCACGATCCTCCCGGTAATGAGCATATAGGCGGCCAGCGAAGAGATCATGGGTGCGGTCATGTAGCCCGCGGCCGTCGCAATGGACTGCATCGCGTTGTTCTCGAGGAGGGTCATCTCCTTACCGAGGCCGGTCTTGGAGAGGAGCTTGAAGAAGGCAAAGGAAAGGATCACCGAGGTGATGCCGACCCCGAGGGTCCAACCGGTCTTGGCACCGATATAGAGGTTGGTCAAGGAGAGGACGCCGCCAATGGTCATCCCGGTCAGGGCCGAACGGACCGTGAGCTGCGGCATGTTGCCGCGGAAGACGTTCTCGAACCACCAGCGGTCCTTTTCGACAATGCTCCAGGTTCTGACTTGCTCTTCGGTCAACTGTTTGATCGCCATGCTGCGTCTTCCTTCCAACTCGGTCATGCAGTCTGTCTACCTAGCAGATCACTCCTCGCCTGACCAGCCCCGCGACTCTCCGATTTATCTCGGCTGAGGTTGCTCGTTGGTTTGACAGGGTCCCGGCCGCCGGGCTACACTGCGTCCCGTTCGCGCAACCTATTGGATGAACGCCGTCTTTACGACTTCGTTCCGACGGCGGCAAGGAGGGCCCCATAGCTACTACAACTGCACCAACCACCGCTGTCCCTACCACCTTGTTCGGACATCCGACCGGCCTCTTCACCCTGTTCTTCGCCGAAATGTGGGAGCGTTTCAGTTACTATGGCATGCGCGCCCTGCTAGTCTTTTACATGATCAAGGGCTTCCTCGGTTACAACGACCAGGATGCCTACGCCGTCTACGGCGCCTACACAGCCCTGGTCTACGCCACCCCATTCATCGGCGGCATGCTGGCCGACCGGTTGCTCGGTGCCCGGCGCGCCGTGGTCCTGGGCGGCATATTAATGGCGCTGGGGCAACTCCTCCTGACCGTCGAGAACAGCACCGCCTTCTTCGGAGCGTTGGCCCTGCTCATCGTCGGCAACGGCTTCTTCAAACCGAACATCTCCACCATCGTCGGCTCGCTCTATCCCAAGGGTAGCGTGAATAAAGACGCTGGCTTCACTATCTTCTACATGGGCATCAACCTCGGCGCGGCCATGTCGCCGGTGCTGTGCGGATACATCGGCGAGACCTATGGTTGGCACTATGGTTTCGGCCTTGCCGCTTTCGGCATGGTCATCGGCGTGGCCGTGTTCGTAGCTCCGACCATCGTCACCCAGGCCTTAATCCTGCTCGGCAGCGTGGGTACTGCCCTGACCATGCCATTCCTCCAGGACACGATGCTCCAACTCATCGTGCGCCTCTTCCTCGGCGTCGCTTTGATGACCGCAGGCATCATCGCGGTGGTCGCTCTGGGTAAGGGTGGATTACCGAAATCGGCCGGCGCCCCACCGGATCCCAAGGCCCTGCGTCGCAAGCTGGGCGGCATGCTTAGGGCCGATTTTGCCCTGCTCCTCGGCATCATCATCGCCGTGCCGCTACTTGCCCTGGTGGTGCAGCGCAACGCCGTGGCCGGCTGGGTCATGACTCTGACCGGCGCCGTAGCCCTGGCGTATATCCTCTACGAGGCCTTCGTCCGCTGCCAGAAGGTCGAACGCGAGCGCATCTATGTCCTGCTCATCCTGATGTTCTTCTCGCTCCTGTTCTGGGCCTTCTTCGAGCAGGCCGGCAGCTCGGTCAACAACTTCACCGATCGCAACGTCGACCGCGTCTTCGCGGAACGAGTCGTGACCACTGACGAGGTCGGCTCCACCCTCGCCCTGCGGGTACAGCCACGCACCGACGATCCGACTCTGGCCGCGATACCAGCCCTGTCCCAGGAACAGCTCG
>MGSU01000051.1:4350-21507 GCA_001799195.1 Deltaproteobacteria bacterium RIFOXYA12_FULL_61_11
CCGGCTTCAGAGTTCCAAGCAGCCAACCCGATCTTCATCTTGGTGTTCGGCCTCCTCTTCAGCGCGCTCTGGGCGTTCCTCGGCGCCCGCAAGCTCGAACCGAGCACCACAGTCAAATTCGCTCTCGGCCTGCTGCAGCTCGGCCTCGGCTTCGGCACCTTGTGGTACGGCACCCAGCACGCCGATAGCCGCGGTATGGTCGCTATGGCCTGGCTGCTCCTTGCCTACCTCTTCCAGACCACGGGAGAACTCTGCCTCTCCCCGGTCGGCCTGTCCATGGTCACCAAACTCTCGCCTACCCGTCTGGTCAGTACCATCATGGGGGCCTGGTTCCTGGCCACTGCTTTTTCCAACTACCTGGCCGGCTTCATCGCCAAGTTCACGGGCGTGGAGAGCGCCGAGGGCGCCGAGCAGATCATCCCCCCGCCGCTCGAGACCCTAGACCTCTACGGCGGCGTCTTCGGCACCATAGCCCTCACCGCCATCGCCTCCTCCGTCATCTGCTTCGCGCTCTCCCCCCTGCTGACCAAGTGGATGCACGAGGGCGAGGCCTGAGAAGGCTCACCGAGTCCAGCTCTATTCCGTTATAATATCAGCGTATTAGTGCAGTTGGCACTGCCGGAGCAAGGTCTCGAGTTTTTCGAGGACCGCGCTGGTGTCGACCTCGAAACCGGCGCCCAGGGAAGCCCCGGCGACCATGCCGTTGACCGTGTCGATGACCGAGGAGATGATCTCGTCGAGCTCGGCCGCGTCGCAGAGCTTGCCGTCGAGGACGTGCTGTAGGACTTCCTCCAGACCGTGGCAGATCCGCACGATGCCGTCCTCGTGACAGAAGGCCGCGAGCCCCTTGATGGTGTGTGCGCGGCGGAAGACGTCGTAATAGATGTCGCGCTTGCCCTGGTTGGCGGAACGCAGGGTCTCGAGCCCGAGATCCATCTCCTGGAGGTGCTCGTCGATCTCGGCCATGCAGAGGAGGTAATCCTCCTCCGAGGTCTCCTCTCGGTCGCCCTCGGCCCGGATGATTTCCTCGGTGACATGGCGGGGCAAGCGGATGGTGAAGAGCGTGCCCCGCCCGGGACGAGTCGTGATGGCAATGGTGCCGCCGACGATGGCGAGGTTGGTGCGTACCACGTCCATGCCGACCCCTCGCCCGGACAGCGCCGAGGCGGTCTCCCGGGTGGAAAAGTTCGGTTCGAAGACCAAAGCCAGTAAATCGTCCTCGGCCATCCCGGCGAGACGCTCGGCCTTGATCAGGCCGTTGCGCAGCGCCGTGGCCCTAACCTTGTCCAGGTCGATCCCCCGGCCGTCATCACTGAGCTCGAGGACCACTTCATCCCCCTCCTCGTGCGCGGCGAGGCGGATCACCCCGGTTTCATCCTTGCCCACGGCGCGCCGCTCCTCGGGTGACTCGATGCCGTGATCGAGGCTGTTGCGCAGGAGGTGCATGAACACCTCGCGCAGGTACTCGAGGATGACTTTATCGACCTTGAGTTCGCTGCCGAGGAGTTGGATGTTCACCTTCCGGCCCAGTTCGAGGGACAGTTCCTTGGCCAGTTGAGCCGACGACGCGAAGAGTTTTGCTAAACTCTCCAATTTCAGCATATTGAGTGTGTCGCCGATCTTCTTGACCACTCGACCGTATTTATTGTCCAGGCCTCGCAATTCCTCGAAACAAGCAATCCGCTCTGGATCGAGGAGCGCACCGTTCTCGAGTCGTTCATGGACCGAGCGTAGCTCATACTGCAGGGCGGCGAACATATGGATCAGCGTGCCCATCTCGTACAGAGCGTTCTGGTCGACGCGAATGCTCTTGCCGTGGGAGCCGGTACGTCCAATGGTCTTCCTCGACCCCATGGTCTGGGGATGCTGGGGCAATTCGCGATCGAGGTCTTCGATGGTCAGGAGGGAAATGGTCTGACTCTCGAGTTCTATCCTGGTGTGCATGACGGTCTCCACAAAGGCTCGGAAATCGAGTTGTCCGCGCGGCGTCTCGAGGAAGAACCGGTACTCTCGGCACTCGGCATCGAGCGGTCCCTTGAACATGTCCGGTTCAGAGGCGAAGACGGTTTCGCTGCGACAGAGATCCCCGAGCAGATCGAGCATCACGACGCTGGGATGAGCGGTATCGCGGCGCAACCGGACCTCAAGGACGAAGACCTTGTGGCCATCTGCGAGTTTCCGGCGCAATAGCTCTTGCGTCCTGGCGTCCATGCGCGGCCTCGTCAGTTGAACAGGGCGCTAATGGAATTGCCACTATGAATGCAATTGATTGCCGAAGCAAGGAGTTGCGCGATGGAGAGTTCAACGATCTTCTCGTTGCGCTTCTCCTCGGGGATGGGGATGGTGTTGGTGGTCACGAGCTCTTCGATGAGAGAATCGCGCAGCCGGGAAGTCGCATCGGCGCAGAGCACCGGGTGCGTGCAGGCTGCGAAGATCTTCTTCACCCCTTTCTTGTGGAGGAACTCGGCGGCTTCGAGCAAGGTCCGCCCGGTCGAGACCTCGTCGTCGATGAGCAAGGCGTTGAGGCCTTCTACCTCACCGATGATGTTGACGGCGCGAGGTTTGTCGTCGTTGCCGTACCGCCGCTTGTCGATAATGGCCATGGGCAGGTTGAGCCGATTGGCATAGCGGGTCACGTCCTTGGCCTCACCGGCATCCCCGGCCACGATCACGAAATCGGACATAGTGCGCTTGCGCAGGTACTGACAGATGATGTTGGTGGCCTTGAGCTGGTCGACCGGCATCCTGAAGAACCCTTGGATCTGGGGCGAATGGAGATCAATGGTCAAGACGCGATTGGTGCCCGCAGTCTCAAGGAAATCAGCGACCAAGCGCGCCGTGATCGAGATCCGCGGTTGGTCCTTCTTGTCGGAGCGGACATAGGGATAGTAGGGGATGACCGCGGTAATGCGCTTGGCCGAGGCATGCTTGAGCGCATCGATCATCATGAAGAGTTCGAACATGTTCTCGTGGACAGGGTCACAGGAGGTCTGGACCACGAAGACGTCCTCCTCGCGGACATTCTCGTGGATCTTGACCATCAGATTGCCGTTGAGGAACTTGACGGTCTCGCTCTGGCCGAGAGGCATCCCCAGGTAGCTGCAGATCTCCTTGGCCAGGCCGGGATGGGAACTACCTGCGAAAACCTTCATCGGTCGTCTCCTCCTGAGTGGCAACGTCGCTCTTGCATGCTGTCGATGCTCCAGAGCAGGGCGCTGGGCTATGCGGATACGTTCAAGGCACTCGGACTTCCGGCGTCTGGGCAGACGGTATAGCAGCCCCCACCCCGCTTTGCAACTGCATTCTCCCCTCTTCTCCACCGCTCCCCGCGCGTCTTCGCGTCTGCCTCGACCGAGAATTGCCATTGCAAATCCGACCCGACTTGGCTAGGAAGGATCCAGTCAGGATCACTGCCGCTCCAGCATCGCCCCTTCACGGAACGGCGCGATGACCGTGGGCTCAGCACCAGGAGGAACTATGCTCAACCTCACCTTCTTGGGTCATTCGGCCTTCCTGCTCGAGGCCGGGGGCGTCACCCTCGCCCTGGACCCCTTCCTCACCGGCAATCCCCTCGCCGCAGGTCTCGACACCGCTGGGTTGCGCGTGAATTACGTTCTGCTCACCCACGTCCACGGGGACCACCTCGGGGATACCATCGCGCTCGCGAGCCGCTGCAAGGCCCCGGTCGTCTGCAATTTCGAGGTCGGTTGTTACCTCCAGACCAAGGGGATCGAGGTCGTGACCATGCACATCGGCGGAGCCAAGCTCTTTCCCTTCGGAAGGATCAAACTCACGCAAGCTTTGCATGGTAACTCATTGATCGAGAATGGCAAAGTGCTTAGCTTAGGCAACCCCAACGGCTTTGTCGTCAACCTGGGAGGGAAGAACGTGTACCACGCGGGGGATACCGGCCTCTTCTCGGACATGAAGCTCATCGGCGAGTTGGACCGCCTCGACGTGGCCCTGCTGCCCATCGGCGACAACTACACCATGGGTATCGAGGACGCGGTCCGAGCGGCCGATTTTCTCTCCGCCGAGCTGGTCGTGCCCATGCACTACAATACCTTCCCGCCGATCAGCGTCGATGCCCAGGTCTTCCGGGACAAGGTCTCCGCTCACGGGATCGCCTGCCGGGTCCTCGTACCCGGTGAAACAATATCCATTTGATGTATTTGGAGTACTATCATGCGCCGAACTCATACTTGTCATGACCTGCGTAGCCTACACTGCGACCAGGAAGTCACCTTGTGCGGCTGGGTGGCTCGGGTGCGGAAACTCGGAGGCTTGGTCTTCGTGCAACTCCGCGACCGTTACGGACTGACCCAACTCGTCCATCAGGTCCTCGAGGGCTCGGACCTCTCCGAACGCGTCCTGGCCTTGCACAAGGAAGATTGCATCGAGATCGTCGGCAAGGTCAAAGCCCGCGGCGAGAAAGATCGCCGCTCCGACCTACCCACCGGGGAGATCGAAGTGGAACTCGAGGCCCTCGACGTGCTCAACCACTGCCTCGACCTTCCCTTCGAGATCGACGACCGGGAGAAGGTCAAAGAAGAAATACGGTTCAAGTACCGCTTCCTGGACCTCCGCCGCGACCACCTCAAGGCCAACCTCCTCGCCCGGCACACGGTGGTGCAATTGACCCGCGACATCTTCAATGCCAACGGGTTCCTCGAACTGCACACGCCGCTCTTCGTCCGCAGTACTCCCGAAGGGGCCCGCGACTACGTCGTCCCCTGCCGCACCGCGCCCGGTCTCTTCTATGCCCTGCCGCAAAGTCCGCAGCTCTACAAGCAGCTACTCATGATTTCGGGTTTCGACCGCTACTACCAGTTCGCCCATTGTTTCCGGGACGAGGACCTGCGCGCGGATCGGGCGCCCGTGCACACCCAGATCGACTTCGAGATGAGCTTCATCCGGGAGCAGGACGTCTTCGCCGTGGTCGAGCAACTCATGACCCATATCTTCAAAGAACTGCGCGGCATCGATCTGAAAACTCCCTTCGAGATCATGGAATACGACGAAGCCATGGCGCGTTTCGGCTCGGACAAGCCCGACTTACGCATCCCTCTCGAATTGCACGACATCAGCGAACTGGCTGCCCATACCACCTTCTCCCGCTTCACCGAAACCCTCATCGCGGGCGGACGGGTCATCGCCCTGCCGCTGCCGAATGGCGATGAGGTCTGCTCGCGCAAGGTCCTCGAAGGGTATGCGGAGCAACTGGGCAAACTCGGCTTGGACGCCCTGTACTGGACCAAGGTCGGCCCCCAAGGCCTCACCGGCGGCGTGGCCAAGCAGTTCGAGGGCACCTTGGGCGCTGAATTGATCCAACAGCTCCATCTGGCCGAACACGACGTGGTCTTCCTGGCAGCCGGCCGTGCGCCGCGCGTCCTCCAGCTCATGGGCCATCTGCGCCGCTCCCTCGGGCACGACCTAGGACGTATCGACCGCAGCCAGCAACGCTTCTTGTGGGTCAACCACTTCCCTCTGTTCGAGTGGGACGACGAGCTCAAGGGCTGGATCCCGATGCACCACATCTTCACCATGCCCTGCGATGAGTACCTGCCGACCCTCGAGCAGGACCCGGGTAAGGTCAAGGGGTACCTCTACGACCTCGTCTACAACGGCACCGAGCTGCTCAGCGGCAGCATCAGGATCCACAAACCCGAGTTGCAGAAACGGGTCATGGCCCTGGTCAACATCACCGAGCAAGAGGCCGAGCAGAAGTTCGGCTTCCTCCTCCACGCCCTCGAGTACGGCGCCCCGCCCCACGGTGGCGCAGCCATCGGCCTCGACCGCCTCGTCGCCGTGCTCTGCGGCGAGGACAGCATCAAAGAAGTCATCGCCTTCCCCCATAACTCCCACGGCCAATTCCTCCTCGATGGCTCCCCTACCCCGCTCGACCAACGCCAACTCGCCGAGCTGCACCTCGCCATCGACACCCCGAACGCCTAAAGCTCGGTTCCTTGCAGGAGGCAAGGCTTCGCTCACCTCTCTACCGACAAGAACATTATTTTTCAAAGCATTATATCCATCATCGCCGGCACATTTCTTGCCAAAACGGCCTGGCCTCGCGGCGCAAAGGAGGTTGGTATGCGTTTTCTCGGCTCGTTGCTCCTGTTTTTGTTCTTCACTGCCAGCTCACACGCGCAGTTCGGGTTCCCCGACTTCAGCGAACTCACCGAACAGCTCAAACTCTTCAACGAGAACATCGGCCTGTTCTCGGGCGCGACCGAGGAACTCACCGCCTCGATCGACGTCCTGACCGAGGACGGCATCCCGGGGATCAACGACCTCGGCCAGGGCATCACCTCGCTGACCGAGCAGATAGGCACGACCACCCAGAGTTTCACCGACATCGCCAAGATGTACGAACCCCAGGTGGCGGCCTTCAACCAGAACGCCGAGAAAATGGTCGCCGAGGCCAATGCCTTCAACGGCAACTTCGCCGAACTGAACCAACACCTCGGCAAGTACTACGAGTTGATCAATGATCCGAAAACCTTGTTCAAAGCCGGCTTTGCCACCGCCGCCGGAGCGACCGCCGGTGCCATCGTCACCGGTTTCGTGCTCAACGGCGTGCTCCACCTCGTCACCTCCGCAGTACAGCACCTCCTCGTCCACCAACGCGAGAAAGGTCGGCTGGCCCTGCAACTGACGACATCCTCGCTCGAAACGGTCGAGCGCCTGGTTTCCTTCGATTACGCCTTCGAGAGCCTCAAACTGTACCTCGACCAACCCCTGCAGACCGAGAAGGCCGAGCAACTCCTCTTCCGCATCCGGGCGGAGCAGGAGGAGTTCAACCAGAAACTCGAAGACTGCGAGGATCCGCAGAAGACCAAGGCCTATCGCGCCTGGATCCAAATCCTCGACCAGATCGCGGTGTTCATGGAACGCCTCGAGAAGGTCGCCCAAATGCGGCTACCGCTCCTGAAGAAACGCATCAATGACTACAAAATTAAATATTTCCAGATCGTCCTCTCGCTAACCCTCTCCTATGACGATGCTTTCTCCTACCTGCAGAAACAGAACAAGTCCCTGCTCAAGCAGGTACGCGGCCAGGTGGCCAAGGTCTTCAAAGGGATGAGCGATGAACAAGACGACCGGTCCTGGCTGAGCTGGTTCAAAGAACGATTCCACAAGGGTGCTCACCACGGCCAAGCCAAGGACACCCTGGCTTACATTGCCTTCGAGTTCGAGACCCTCAACGAGGAGAACCACGCTTACGTGGAGGAGTTCCTCGAGTTGGTCTGGAACGACCTCAACGATGAAGCCGAACTCTTTGCCCAGGAATTGGCGAAATCGCCCAAGGAAAAGCTCGGCCCGCGCGAACTGCTTGCCAAGTCGATGCAACGGGTCAGGGAATTTTTCCAACGGCTCGGCAAGAAGGGCTGATCACCTCGCGCGCCTCGGCACAACGATCTCCTTGATATCGGTGATTTGGTCTGCTCCTACCGTGAAGATAGGCACCTCGAATGGCTGTGAGACCCCAGTGACCTCGATGGAGAGCTGATACCTCGCCGGCACGAGATCGGCGAAGGCGAAGAGTCCGAACTTCCCGGTGCTGCGCCGAGCGACCTCGCTCCCGGAGGCATCGAGCAATCGGACCGTCGCTCCCTCCAACGGGCGATACTCCTCGGCCAATCCGCTCGAGGCCGTGGCCTGCTTGACCGACCCGACCACAGCCCCTTTTCCCCCGACCGTGACGAGCTCCTCCCTCTGGAAGACGTCGAAGGCCGTGGCGCCGGCAATGCCGAGGACGAGTCGCTCGCGTACCTGGTCCCCGAGGAGGGCGGTCTGTACCTCGGCTCTGTCGAGCCCGGTTTCCTTGGAGAGGAAGGCCGCCACATCCCCTGCCGTGTCGAGATCGAAGAGGTGGCGTCGGACCAGTTCGACCACGACGTCCTTGAGCGTGGTCGCGCCGAGTTTCGAGACGTCGATATCGAGGTCCTGCGCAAGCTTGGCCAAACGCTCGCACAGGCGCACGAGCGTACCCGTGGATTCCCAGGAGAGCGTGGAGAGCCCCTTCGCGCGTCCGAGCAGGAAATGGTTGACCAGGACGAAGACGAACTCGTTGAAGGGCTCGAGTTGGACTCGCTCGGGATCGGTGACATGCACGAGCAGCCGCAGGTCCTCGTCGTTCCCCAGTCCGACCGCGAGGACATGCCGATAGTAGAGCGCCGGGACGATGAAGAAGAAATGTCCCTGTTCATCGGTCCTCGTCCATGCGATGCGCTGGCTCGTCTCTCCGCTCTCGGAGAGCGTATATAGGGAGACTTCTTTGTCTTTTGGCACGATTTCCAAGCCCGAGGTGAACTCTCGCGGCTCGAAATCGACCACGATCTCATCCGCATCAGGCAATTTATAGTTCAAGTGCAAGGCCTTGACCTCGTAGTCGGGTAACGCCCCGCCCATACCCTTGGGCACCCGGGCTAGGCCCTCGATCACCTTGTACCGTTCCATCGGCCCGCCCTCCTCGCCGCAAGCCGTCAGCAGCAGAGCGATTCCCAAGAGCCATACCTGCCTGACCATCACTTCCTCCTCGGCTCGAGTACCGAGCGCCCGTCCAGGTAGGGACGCAAGATCTCGGGGACGCTCACGGACCCGTCCTCTCGTTGGTTGAGCTCGAGCAAGGGGATGAGTATGCGCGGCGAGGCTATGATGGTGTTGTTCAAGGTATGCACGAAGCGGGTGCCGCCGTTGCCGTCGCGATAACGAATCTTGCACCGGCGGGCCTGGAACTCGTGGAACTTGGAACAACTGTGGGTCTCGCCATAGCCACCGCGACTGGGCATGTAGGTCTCGATATCGAATTTCTTGAGCTGCCCCTGCCCGAGATCGCCGGTACAGACGTTGACCACGCGGTAGGGCATGCCAAGACTCTGCAGCAGTTCTTCGGCATTGGCCAAGAGGAAGCGATGGAGTCGTTCGGATTCCGCAACATCGTTGGCACAGAGCACGACCTGCTCGACCTTCTGGAATTGATGAATGCGATAGATCCCGCGGGTGTCCTTGCCATACGTGCCCGCTTCCCGGCGGAAACAGGGAGAAACCCCCGCATAGAGCCTGGGCAGGTCCTTCTCATCGAGGATCTCGTCATAATGATAGGCGGCCAGGGGCACCTCGGAGGTGCCGATCAGATACAACCCATCCTTCTCGATGGCATAGGCCTGTTCCTCGCCGCCGGGGAAATAGCCGGTCCCTTCCATGGCCTCGCGTTTAACGAGGTACGGTGGGATGAACGGAATAAAACCCTTGCGCATGAGCAAGTCCAAGGCCAGGCGCAAGAGGGCCATCTCGAGCAACACCCCTTCGTTCTTGAGGAAGTAGAACCGCGAGCCCGAGAGCTTAACCCCCCGTTCGATGTCGAGGATATCGAGGAGCTGGCCGAGTTCGACGTGGTCCCGCGGTTGGAACGAGAAGGAAGGAGGTAAGCCCCAGCGCGAGACCTCGACATTGTCCTGGTCATCGTGGCCAAAGGGTACGTCTTCGTCGAGTACATTGGGGACGAGCAGCATCAGATGGTCGAATTCCGCCACGATCTGAGTCAGGCGTTCCTCGTCGGCCTTTTCCGCCTCGCTCGAGGCCTGGAGTTGCTCCAAGAGGCGGCGTTTCTCGTCGCCCTGCAGCCGGGGTATCTCTTTGGAAAGACGTTTCTTCTCCGCCCGGCGCGTTTCTACGGCGACGAGCAGGTGGCGGCGTTCGTCGTCGCAGGAGAGCAGGCGGTCGAGATCAACCGCACTGCGTTTATCTTTGGCCGCTTTCCGAACCCGATCGAGATTATCCCTGATAAACTTGATGTCGAGCATGGGGGAACACCTCCAGAACCCAGCAGGTCGGACAACCCCTGCACCTCGCACAAGCGGGGGTGGCAATTGCCCGGACAGTCTTGTACACTATTCCTTGGTCGAGGTCGAGGGACAGGATCGACCAGGGCACTCCGGGAGAACGGCCATGACCAAAGTCCTCCAACCCATACGCCAAGAGTACGCCGCCGGAGAGAAGCTCATCCTCGAGGGGGCCCACGACACCCGAGCCTATCTGATCCTCGAGGGAAAAGTAGAGATCACCAAGACCCTCAAAGGCCACAAGAAGATCCTCGGTCGCGCCGGACGCAACGAAATCCTCGGCGAAATGGCATTTTTCGACAACAAGTTGCGCTCAGCAACGGCTACCGCCCTGGAACGCACCGTGACCCTGGCCTTCCCGAAGGAGCTCCTCGATCAGGAGCTGGCCAAGGTCTCACCGTGGGTCTCTTCCTTCCTCAAGGTCCTGGTCGATCGCGCCCGCAGCGCCAATATTCAGATCAACCCCTTGTCGGAAATTGACTACATCTACTCCTCCCTCGTCCTCCTCTATTACATGGCCGGAGCCTCTGAGCAGCAAGGAGGCAACCACCTCCTCGACGGAAAAGAGGTTCGCTCCGTCATCCTCGAGGTCATGCGCGAGGATGAAGACCTCTTCGCTACTCTGGAGCGCAACCTCATGGCCACAAGGTTGATCGGCATCAACCTGGATGGCCCGCAACGGACCTACACCGTTGCCCACCCCAAGGCCTTGCTCCTGTGCGCTGAACGACTGAAGGTCGTGAGGGATACCCCCAACCCCCTGGAACACCTCCTCGCAGAGGACGAGGGAACGAAACGGATCCTCAAGGTGCTCGACCTGCTCATCACCATGGTTCCCGCAGAGGTGAAGACCTCGACAGCGTTCCCCTTGCAGGAGGTCCTGACCAAACTCGCCCTTGATGGTGCTCCGGCCAATCTCCTCAAGGAATTGACGGTTCGAACCCGGGTAACCCTCCACGAGGAGCAGGACGGCAGCAAGACCGTGCACCTTTCGAGAGGGCAACTCGTAGAGGACCTGCACACCCTGCAGCGCGACCTGCAAGTCCTCCAGTTCATGGAAAAAGTATTCAGTGGGAGTCTCCCATGAGCAGCCGCCGCATCCCCTTCTTGTCGGCCTTCGCCCTGACCGGCTTCCTGGCGTTCTTGGCCTGCGATAAGACTCATTATAAAGAGGTGATCATCGAACTGCCGACCGACCCCTCGAACACCGGCGCCATATACCAGGTCGTGCTCCTCACCACCGACGAGATCGGGAATCCCTTCCAAGCCCCCCCCCCGGCCATTTTCCCGGCAAGCCGCACCGACCTTGCCAACGATTACCTCCGCCAACACCAGTCCCTGGGGGAGGGAGAGCGAGTGGTCGTGCTCTATTACCCGGCGACAGGGAGTGATCCTGCGATTCACATCGGGAAGGGAGATCCCCTTCCAACCCAGCCGGATTACTTCTACCAGGTAACGGTAGGGACCTCCTCGCAGTTGGTTTCCCCAAACCAGTTACGGTCCGGAGAACAGCATTTCGCCGACCTGTCCGAAGGGGTAAAGGCCTTCCTCCCCAACCTCGGCCTGACCTATCCGGAACCCATCGCAGCAGCCTCGACGGCCCAGGAGTCCCCGACCCAACCGGCCCAGAACCCACAGACGACCCCGACGCCGGATCAGCCCCCTGCCGATACCACCAGTGGGGCGCAGGTCGATATCCCCATCCCGAACACCCCACCTCCCCAAGTTCGTGCCCCCGCAGTAACCTCGAACGTCAGCTTGCGACTGCACCTCATCCCTTTCTTCGCGTCGGGCCAGCCATATCGCTGCACCGAATGTCACAACGCCGAGACCAACGCGGGATCCCTCGATCTCGCGTTGAGCACAGAACACAACGAAGACGCGGTGCATGCAGAACTCGCGATCGAATTTAGCCCCCCTACCTCTGCGAGTATCCGTATTAGGACCAGCGAACCCATCGACAGCAGTCTCCTGCTGCTCAAACCTCTCGCCGGTTCTACGGACGGTCGCGATCGCCATGAAGGAGGAGATCGTTTCCCCTCCATGGACGATCCCTACTATCAGATGATCCGAGCCTGGATCAAAGAGGGCGGCCAGAACAACTGATCCCTTCAGGGTGCAGCAGCATAGGTGTGCAGTCCGCCGGCCAGCAGACCGACCCCGAGATAGGTTATCCCCGCGCCGAGGAGCCCGAGCAAGGCCAGGAGGGCCAGGGGCTTGCCTCGCCAGGCCGGCGAATGTCTGAGGTGGACATGCGCCACGAGCACCAACCAGGTGCAGAAGGTCCAACTCTCCTTGGGATCCCATCCCCAAGCACGCCCCCATACCTGCCAGGCCCAGAGACTGCCGCTAACCAGCACCAGGCCGAGACCTACCACGGCGAGATCCACCGCCCCCTCGGCGACGCGCTCCACGTCGCGCTCGTCCGGCAAGGCCCGTAGAAATCCCAACAGATTGAACTGCATGACATACAGTACCAATCCCACGGCCCAGACACAGACCAGGGCAGCGAGGAGGAAGGGGTCGCTGCCGAGGCGGACCTGCACCCTCAAGCCGGGGAGCACCACCCGCGGGGGCTGCAGGTACACCTCGGCCAAGAAGGCCGACAGGGTCCCGCTCAGGGCCACGACGAACAGCTTGTACGCCCGATTGGTCCACGGCCCGAGGGCCTCGTAACGGCCCCCCAACGCGAAAAGCCCGAAGAAGCTCAACCCGAGGAACAAGGTCGCCGTCCCCACCCCCTCGGTCACGGGGAGTTCGACGAAAGCTCCGGGCAATCGTCCGAGGTCCAAAGGAGAGAGTCTCCGCCACGCAGCACCGTCGAAGACCGAACCGGCAAGGCCGAAACCGGCCCTCCCCTGTTCGGCTGAACGTTCGGCGACGAAGTATGCAATCCCCGCAAAAGCCGTTACCTGGAGGACCCGGAGCCAGGTGAAGGCTGCTCCGCTACGCAGGAGATAGGTTAGAGAGGCTCCCGCCGCGACTATACACGCACTGTACCCGACGACCGCGGCAATGACATGCACAGGCAACCAGGCGCTGCGCAAGGCCGGGATCAGGGCGGTGCTCCCGGAACCATCGAGGAGGAGCATCGCCAACATCCCGCCGAGCGCGAGGACTGTCCCGAAGAGGGTCCCTGCCCCGCGAAGTGCCAGCGCACGCTGCGCGAGCAAGACAGCAAGAACGAACAGCCCCAGGGTTTCCCGCAGAGTCGTCACCGGAGGATGCAACCATCCGGCCTCGACCCAACGCAACCCCACGGCCAGGACCATCGCGAGTATGGAGGCGGTTTCCACCCATCTCGCTCCCCGCGGCAAGCGACGGTTCTCGGTCATGATACCGACCAAGAGTCCCACGAAGGCCGCAGTCACCAAGACGAGCGCTGCCGCTTCGAGCCAGGCGGCGAACCAGGTCATGCGTTCGTCCCCCCCCCGTGCAACTTCTCCGAGGGATCGCTCATCGCTCGAAATACCCGAGCGTGCGGAGAACGTCCATCAAGACCGCACGCTCGGGAGGAGGCTGGGCTGCCCTCACCGCCTCAGCCGCGTAGTCATCCAAGGTCTTGCGCAAAGCTTCCCCCTCAACGCCGAGTTGTTCGCTGACCTCGACATGCTCCCCGGGGTCGCTCCGCAGGTCGAAGAGCAGGTACCCCGGGGTGAGCATCGGATGTCGCCTCGGCAGCGCTCCGAGATAACTCACGTCGTCATGCCGCAAGGCCTTCAACCCACCCCTCACCAAACCGAAGGCACGACCGGGAAAGTCCCTCCACAGGAAAATGTCCCTGGTCTCGGGTACCGGTGCTGCACGCAGGTCGAGCCCGGGGAGGTCTTCCGAGACCGGCACCCCCACCGCCGCCAATAAGGTGGGAGCGAGGTCCTCGAGCAACGCCGGTCCCGCTAGGCGTCGGGGTCTATCCCCGGGGACGGCAATCACCAGACGCACGCGCACAATTTCTTCGAACAACGATTCGTGATAGTTGCCTCCGTGGTCATCGAACTCCTGCCCGAACAACCCCACGATCACCACCACGGTCCGAGTACCCACCGCGGAGCGTTCCAAGGCGCGGAACAACCGTCCGAGATGGCGATCCGTCTCCGCCACTTCGCCATCATAGAGATCTGTCGGCTGATCACTCCGGGGTTCGGCCTCGACCGGTTCGAGGTATTCGGCCATGGGGTCCTGCAGGTTGATCCAAGAGAAAAAGGGCTCCTCTGCCGCCTCGAGGGATCGCAGGGCCAGCAACACGCTCCTCCCTGCCGTGGCCACCAGGTAGGGGGGGCCGTGGCTGAGGCTGAGATCCTCGACGCGATCGAAACCACGCTCCGACGAAGCGAGTTGGCGGAGCATGGGATCACCTATCACCGCGGACGTGTGGTAGCCCAACCCGCGAAGACGTTGCGCCAAGGTCTGGGTAATGTCCGGCAACCGATCGAGCGGCCCGGCAAGACCGAGGCGATGGGGAGGGAGTCCGGTCAGGACCGTGGCCGCGGCCGGGAGCAGCCAACCTGCGCTGCTGTAGCAACGCTCTACCTCGAGAGCCTCCTCGGCCCAAGTATCGAGGTTGGGGGTCACGGAAGCGGGATGCCCTGCCGCCCCCCCCCGATCGGCGCGGAGAGCGGCGATCGTGACCAGCACGATGTTGTCCTTCCGCAAAACAGGCTCTTCGTGCAGGGTGCGCCACAGATACCAACAGAGCAGGACCGAGCACAACGATCCTACCACGAGGAAACCACGACCGATCACCCTCACCCTGGCGGTCTTCACGGCTCTTTCCTCCGATCCACCCCGCTCCTCCATGTCGTCCTCGCTACCTGTCGCCTGCTCAGTACCATCCGAGCGGCCAGTGTAGCGCATTCCAGCGTGCTTGCAAGAAGAGGCTTGACATATATTAGAATATCCTTATATTCTTGCCAACATGAAGACGGACCTGTCGGCTCTGCGTACCAACGCCCACGCGACTGCCGAGAAGCTCAAGGCGCTCGCACACGGAACCAGGCTGCTCGGGCTGTGCTACCTCGGGGAGAGAGAGATGAGCGTGCAGGAACTCGAAACAGTGCTCGGCACGACCCAGAGCAACCTCTCGCAACACCTGGCCAAGCTACGCGACCGCGGTATCCTTGCTTGTCGCCGCGAGGGCAACCGGGTCTATTATCGCATTGCCGATCCGGACGTCGTGGAACTGGTCCTCGCCCTGCAGCGAATTTTTTGCGCCGGGCCTCGAACAGAGGACGCCCACGGCCTGACCTCGACCCAAGGAGGAACGACACCATGACCCTTCGATTAGTCCTCGGCCTGCTCTCGGGAGGCCTACTCGGATATGGTTGGTACCGGCTGGTAGGCTGCAGTACCGGCGCCTGCCCGCTGACTTCGAACCCCTGGATCAGCACCTTCTACGGCATGTCCCTGGGAGCTCTGCTGACCTGGAAGGGATGAACTGGGGACGGCAACCACGGCAAAGGAGGTAAGCGCCATGGTCAAGCACACCACTGATGAGCATTTCCAACGTGACGTCTTGGAAGCCACACGTCCCACCATCGTGGACTTCTGGGCCCCTTGGTGTGGTCCGTGCAGGATGCTCGGCCCGGTTTTCGAACGGTTGGCGGAGGAGGACGGCAGCAAGGCCGATTTCTTCAAGCTCAACGTCGATGAGAACCCCGAGATCGCCTCGCGTTACGGCATCACGGGCATCCCGACCGTACTGGTCTTCCGCTCGGGCAAGGTCTCGCGACAATTCATCGGCGTCCAGCCGGCCCAGGTCTATCGCGACGCCGTCGCGAGCTGAACCACCTCCTTACCTAAGAGCCTGCCGACACCACACCGGCGCCCAAGAGCTCTCGCTGCTTGCCGAGCAGGACCTCGATACCGCGGCCGGCCAGGTCGAGCAGGGAAACCAATTGTGCCCGATCGAACGGATCACCCTCGGCCGTCCCCTGGATCTCGACGTACTTCCCCCGTCCGGTCATGACCACGTTGAGGTCCACGTCGCAGTGCGCATCTTCGGAATAATCGAGGTCCAGCAGAGAAACGTTGTGGTGCAGCCCCACACTGACGGCAGCGAGATAATCCCGCAAAGGCGAGGTGGTCACGACCCCGCGGGCGAGCAACTCGCGTACGGCGAGACCGAGAGCGACGAAAGCTCCGGTGATCGACGCGGTGCGAGTGCCCCCATCGGCTTCGATGACATCACAGTCGAGCCAGACCGTCCGCTCGCCGAGGCGCTTGCGATCGACCACTGCCCGCAGGGAACGCCCTATGATCCGCTGGATTTCTTGACCTCGTCCGTTGACCTTCCCCCGGGTAGCATCCCTGGGGGTGCGCTCACGGGTCGAGCCCGGGAGCATGGCATACTCACAGGTAATCCAACCAGTTCCTTTTCCTTCCAAGAAGGTGGGAACGCTTTCTTCCACCGTGGCCGTGCAGATCACCCTGGTCCGGCCTTGTTCGATCAGGACCGAACCCGGAGCCCTGGGAATGTAGCCGGGGTGGAAACGCACGTCTCTGAGTTGATCATGAGCCCGTCCTTCACTGCGCATCGTTCGATCCTCCCTCCCGCCGGAGCTGTTGTTTATAGGCCAGCACGGCCCGTCCCAGGGCCCCGACAAAACGTTCACGCTCGTGAGTCAACAAGCGCCGGTCTTCCTCATTAGAGAGGAAGCCGAGCTCCACCAACACCGCCGGGACGTCTGCTGAATACAGTAGGTAGAAAGGGGCGTGTTTGACGCCACGGTTCTCGCGCAACAACGCGGTCGCGACCTGGTCCTGGACCAGGTCGGCCAACACCATGCTGAGCTGTTGTTGCCGCTCGCGGCGCAAATCGCTGAGAATCCATTGGAGCTGGGGTACTTCCTCGCGGAACTCGGAAGCTCCGTTCTCGAGGCTGGCCAAGAGTCGGGCTTCGTCGTCGGAAGCCTGGGGATCGAGGAAAAAGGTTTCCGAACCATTGGCTTCTTTTCGTTGGCCCCAATTGACATGGATGCTGAGCAGGAGCTCGGCCCCGAGCGCCCGAGCAATACCGGCCCTCTGGCCCAAACCCAGCGCGTAGTCTTCCTGCCGGGTCAGGAAGACCTCCAGCCCCTCTGCTTCCAACACCTCTGCCAGCTCACGGGCGATGGCCAAGACGATCGTTTTCTCCTGCAGACCGGCATAACCCGTCCCTGGGTCCACCCCGCCGTGTCCGGGGTCGAGGACGACGCGGAAGGGTTGCCGCGTTACCGACCCGCGACCTCGCCCACCAAGCCGATACGGGGGGGTGACCTCACAACGATGGTTCAGTCCCGACCTCGCGGGCAGGGCGAGGACGTCTTCTACG
>MGSU01000052.1:0-12824 GCA_001799195.1 Deltaproteobacteria bacterium RIFOXYA12_FULL_61_11
ACGATTGGATCAAAGCCGTTGGGGTTCTTCACCGAGAGGTCAAAGGTCTTCGGGTCGATTTTTTCCATCTGCAACGTGGACCTCATTCGCACCTGCCCGCTGATAAAAAACCACGCCAACCCGCTCGATATGTTCACGCAGTCCGGCATGGTCAAGCTGGCTCCATAACGATATGTCTACCTGATAGGGAATCGGCAATTCATCCAGTCGGGCTGCCAGTTCTCCAAGGATACGAAGGTTAAGTCGATCGCCGAAAATGGACAGATCAATGTCGGAGCCGGGCCGGTATACGCTTTTCGATCATGTCCATCCAGGCTTCGCCATCGGTGATCAGTCCGCGCTTGAAGGCTTCGCGCACGGCGCTTCGGGAACCTACGAGCCCCTGAATTCCTTCGTATTCCAGATAGTCTTTCAAGACGTTCCAGGCCAGTTCATGGGTACATTCGAATCCTTGAATGATGCCTTGTTGTTCGAGATCAGAAAGCGCGCGCTGGTGAAGGAGCTGCACTGCAAGGGTGAGTTGATGCAGCGCGCGTTTGTAATTGTCAAAGCGTTGTTGCCAACGAAGGTCTTCAGGCATGAATTCAACCTCTTTTATTGTCAATCAATTGGTTGCGAATTTCAGCCAAGATGATGGCGCTCTCCGCATCCAGCGCGGCAATTTCGTCCATGATCTCCTGCGGGCTGCGGTGCGTGATTTCCTCACCGCCGTTGGGGTTCTTCACGGACAAATCAAAGGTCTTCGGGTCGATGGCCGCCACGTCCACGCTCCAGCTCTTGGGCGAGTCGGCTTTGGTCTTTTGCAGCGCGATGAACTCGGCGAGGTCGGCGTCGCTCAGCGGGTTGGTCTTGCCCAGGTTGCGGCCGGGGTCGAGTTGGTAGAACCAGACCTTGCGGGTCTTCACGCCCTTCTCGAAGAAGAGCACCACGGTCTTCACGCCCGCGCCCTGGAAGGTGCCGCCGGGGCAGTCGAGCACGGTGTGGAGGTTGGTTTATCGAGGATGTGGACGTAGGTTTTACCGGTCAGCGCCGCCGCCGTGGCGCGGTCAGCCTCCAGCGCATCAAGGTATTTTAGGAACAGTAGCCAGGACGACTGTTCCGTGTAATCCAGCTCACTGGTGCAACCGGCATCCTTCCAGAGCACGTCGTCGATGTTCTTGAAGGTTTGTTCAAACATGGTTGTCCTTACTCATATCGCCTTGTTTCTCTTCAGGGCAAACGTTTGGAATTAGCAGCGTGCAGAACCTTCGCTGCGGTGGTATTGTTGTTCTAACTTGTTGGCACGGTTGGTCGAGAAGCACGTTGAGCTGCTCCAGAAGAGAACCAGGGGAGAGGGTACCCGCGGAAGGATTTGATGGCAAGTGCGAGGGCCGAGGGGGCGCTGCGCTCTCTCGGCCTGCTCTTCTATGTAAGGAGGTAACCATGACCGAGAACCCCCGTGATGCCCGGGGGGAAGTTCGACACCAGCTCAGAGCGGGATCATGGTGTTCCTGTTCCGAAACCCACCCACCAGGGTAGTACCCAAGAAACTACCCAGGGTACTACCCAAGAAACTACCCAAGAAACGTCACGCACTACGCTGACCATGAGCATGGTTCCAACCATACTCGCCTCGACAGCGCTTGGTTCGGCAGCGGCGCCAAGCTCAAAGACCTGGCCTTCAGCGAAGCCCTGAAACTGGCCGCCTGAAACGACGAGAAATATCCCGAAGGCTTCTATTGCAGCCCTGACCGCGCCACCGGGGCCTCCCCTCAAGCCACCGTCGCAAGGCAGTGGCATTTTTCTTCCAGGAACTGTGCTTGCTCACAGGCACATGGTCCTCTACAATCTGACGACGTGGAACGCAGCCCAGCAACATCAACCTTTGCAGCGAATACCTGGAGCCGACCATGATTGAACTTTCTTCGGTGGAAACAAGGGAAGGTCACCTCCTGGTCTGCGTCTCGACTCAAGGGGAACAGCGCATCTTCGACCTGAGCGATATCCTGGCCCTCGATACGGTCATGGTGCGGCCGCTGCGTGACCCAGCCTATTGTGCCTCGGTCTTCCTCGAGGCCGGTGCTCCTTGTTGGCCAAACGGGTATGAACTGTGTCCGGACGCCATCTGGCTCACCACCGGCGAGCAAACGTGCACAGGACAATAGGGCGAACAATCTTCTGCCCTACAGAAGCAAAAGAGTTATGGGCGGGAGGGATCGTCGGTCTTCCCTGATCAAACCGCGCCGAACAACAAGCGCGGTCCCCGGAACCCCGGCGCGAGTTACTCCAACTCATCCTCCGCACAGAGCGAGCAACTTCGCGCCGTAAGTCTTGGCGATCTTCGGGCCAATACCGGGGATCTCTAAAAGTTCGGTCAGGCTCTTCGGCCGGTCAGTTGCCAAGGCAGTGAGCGCCTTATCGGTGAGGATGCGGAAGGCGGGGACGCGGCGCCTTTTTGCCTCTTGCAACCGCCAGGCCTTCAGGACCGGGAGCAGGTCGAGGGAGCCGGCGGAGGAGACCGGTGCAGCAGCCCGTGACTGTTTCCCGGACTTGACCGGTGGTTTTTTCTTCTTCGGAGATAGGACAACCGGTGCAAGCTCCTCGGGGAGGGTGAGCGCCGTGAGGTCGACAGGGTGCAGAGCTGTGGAGGTGAGAAAGGCCCGGGTGAAATGAATGGTCGCGCCATCCTTCTCGAAGCTTGCCGCCGCCAAGCGCACCACCCCGCCGCGCACCAGGGCGTCCAGGAGTCGGTCCCCCAACTTCCGATCGGCCGGGCTCTCTCCGAGGCACTGTTTACAGAGCCTGCCCGTGCTCTGCCCGTCGGCTTGCCGCAGGCCACCGAGCAGGGTCTCGACTTGCATGAGCTCAGCCGACGAGATTGGCCGGAACGAGGTCGCCAGACTTGCCGCCGGGGCACAGCGATCGCAGCGCCCGCATGGGACACCGCTGTCCGCCCGGTCGCCGAAGTGGCGGACGATGTGCAGCATCCGGCAATCGTGCCCGTCCGCGAAACGGAACATCAGTTCGAGCTGTTTATGCCGGAGTTCCCGCTGGGCGCGGTACGAGGTCACCCAGCCGGGGTTGCCGACGCTGAGTTCCTCTTCCGGACTCACCTCTACTCCGCCGTGGATCCAGAGTTTTTCGAGCGCGGGTTCGAACACCTCGGCACTCAGCTTCAGCGCGGTCTGGAGCACGGCCCGAGGAACCTTCACCTCCCTGAGCGCTCGGTAGAGACGTTCGAGCACCTCGACCTCCGGATAGTCCCGGACGTGGAAGCGCTCGTGCGTCCAGCGATCGGCATGGGAGTAGAACAGGACCGCTGCCGCCGGTTCGCCGTCCCGTCCGGCACGGCCGATCTCCTGGTAGTAGCTTTCCACACTGCCGGGTAGGGCAAGATGGACGACCGTGCGCACGTTCGCCTTGTCCACGCCCATGCCGAAGGCGATGGTGGCCACGATGACCTCGAGGGAGCCCCCGAGGAAGCGGCTCTGGACCTGGTCCCGGACCTCGGCCACCAGACCGGCGTGGTAGGCCGCGGCCGGGTAGCGGCGAGACAGCTCGTCGGCTAGGGCCTCGGACGCTTTCCGTGAGGGTGCATAGACGATGGCCGGCCTGCGGTTGCGCTCGGCGAGCAGCGCGCTCGCCCGTGCCGGACGCTCCCCTGGCCGTACTTCGACCACCTCGAGGGCCAGGTTGTCCCGGCGAAAGCCGTGGATAAAGGTCCGGACCGGCTCGAGCCCCAATTGCCCGACGATGTCCTGTTGCACCAGCGGCGTGGCCGTGGCCGTGAGGGCGATGACCGGAGCAGGCCGGAGCAGCGCTAGACGTTGGCCGAGCAGGCGATAATCGGGTCGAAAGTCGTGTCCCCACAGCGAGATGCAGTGGGCCTCGTCGACGGCAATGAGCGCCGGTCTGCGCCGGGCGAGGAACTCCACGAAGCCGGGCACACTCAATCGTTCCGGGGCAATGAAGAGGAAGTCCAGCACTCCGTCGAGGTAGCGCTGACACACCAGGCGCGCTTCGGCCCGTCCACGGCCGGAGTGGATCCGCTCAACGGCGAAACCGCTCGCCCCGAGCTTTTGGACCTGGTCCTCCATCAGAGCGATGAGGGGGCTGATCACCAGGGTGGTACCGGCTCGGGCAATACCGGGAAGCTGATAGCACAAGGACTTGCCTGCTCCGGTCGGCATCACGACCAGGACGTTCTCGCCCAGGGTCGCGGCCCGGCAGACCTCTTCCTGGTGAGGGAGGAAGGCCTGGAAGCCGAAGGCCTCTCGGAGCAGCATGCCGAGGTGGTCGGGGTCGACGGGAGAGCGCGGTCTCTGCGTAGGAACCTCCACGAGCTCGAAGGTCTCGCCACCACGTGGCGACATGGGCTACCTTGCCAGAATGCACGTTCGATGCAATCGTTTCCCGTTGCGACCCGATGCACCAGCACGTCGTAGGGACCAAGCTTCTGTTCCGCCGAACCGAGGATCCACGTCTTCTCTTCCACCTACAACCACCACGCCTCATCCCCAGGTCGCCTAGTGTCATGCAATACCGAGTGGATCCAACTTGACACCAGCAAGCAGCACTATATCCGTAGTATTTCATAATATTACATCAGGCACATACCTTGCCTATGGGCTTGCGGTTCTTGTTTGTCCTTCGGCCATGTGCTGAACAACCCAAGGGGGAGTACACTATGAAGCGTTCACTCTTCTACGCCACCGCCCTCGGCGGTAACCTCATCCTGTTCATCGCTCTGCTGTTCGGTGCCGGTGCCTCTTGTGGAGGGACCGAAGAGGAAACCCCGGCTGAGACGCCGCCGCCTACGACCGCTCCGGTCGAACCCACCACCCCGACAACCCCCGAAGTAAAGGCCTTCTACAACTGGAGATCCAACCCGGCCGACGGTCGGTTCTACTGCTACCAACTCGATCCGCAGACCATGCAGCCGACCGGGCAACCCCAAGAGGCGGAACTCTGCCGGGCGGTCGTCCGAACCACGTACGCATGGACAACCATCGCGGATCGTAAGGAATGTTACGAAACGACTCTGACCGGTGAGTTGATCGGTGCTGCTCCGGTTGCGGCCGAACTCTGTCCCCAAGAAGAGCCCGCTCCGGTTCCGACCGAGCCGACCGAACCCACCGAGCCCGCTGAAGAGCCGACCGAGGAACCGCTGCTCGACGAGAACGGCTATCAGTATTACCTCGACGAGAACGGCTACGCCTACTACCTGGACCCAGAGGGTCAGGCCTACTACCTCGACGAGAACGGGTATGCCTATTACTTCGACGAACAGGGCTTTGCCTACTATCTCGACGAAGCGGGTTACGCCTATTATCTCGATGAGAACGGCTACGCCTACTACCTCGACGAGAACGGCTACGCCTACTACGTCGACGAGCACGGCAATTACTACTACCTCTCCGAGGAGGGGTATGCGTTCTGGTACGACGATCAGGGCAACTATTACTACTACGACGAAGAAGGCCGCCCCTTCTATTACGATGAGGACGATCGCCGCTACTGGTACGATGCCGAGGGCAATCCCTTCTATTACTGATCCTCAGTGAGCCTCCCCCTCCCCTAAGGGCCTGTTCAAATCCTGTCCAGGGTATTTCCTTACAGTCCCTAACCACAACCACTTTCCCGGTTCTGGTACCAACACCTCGAGGTCTGGCAGTGTTTTCCGGACCACGGCAACGAACTCCTCGACCGGGTAGTCGACGCAGAACCCCGGGAAGAACCGATCGAAGTGGTGCAACACCACGGTTGCAGGGCGCACGGTCCGCAGCAGGCGCAGGAAATAGGGAACCGCATCGGAGCGGCCGGCGAAGGGCAACAGCAGGCAATCGGGCTCCAGGGCAGCAACAACGTCGGGAGCTGCTCCACCGCTGCCGGAAAAATGCAGCCTGCGCCCTCCGAGAGAGAGGAGAAAATCCGCGTTGGCTCCACGGGGGAATTGGAGGATCAACCGCAGTAACAAGGGCAGGGTTCCGCTCCGGAGGACCAGGGCCGCGGTGCGCAGAATGAGGAGAGGATCGAAGCGCACGTGCGGAGCTGGGTGGACTTCGACCCAGGCCATCTCGCCGAGCTCGAACCTGGTCGTCCGTTCGAGCGCATGAAGACGCTCGGCTGGAAGGCCCGCGGCTGTGAGTGCGGCGCAGACTGCCGCGGGAGCCAAGACCTTGGCACTGCTCGCCTTGGCGATGAGCGCGGCGTCGTACACATGGTCGAAATGCCCGTGCGAGAAGAGCAGGGAGCCGATGCCGGAGAGGTCCTCCAGCGTGGTCGGGAAGACCGGATGCGCGCCGGGCCAACGGGACAACAGCGGATCGAGAGCACAGGAAAGATCGCGGTAGCGCAGCAGGAAGCCCGCGGTTCCCAACCAGAGCAGACCGATCTCGTCTTGCGCAGGGATGCCGGTCGCGCTCATCGCCCCGCATCCAAACGTTCCTGCCGCCTCCTCAGGGCCTCGGCATCGCTCGTATAGCCCTGCTGGTCGAAGAACTTGGCCAGGGCCTCGACCCGGGCTCGCTCCTCGACAAGCGTCTTCTGTAAGGCCGCGAGATAGGGCTCGGCCTGGGTGATCTTTCCCTGGGCCAGCACGGCCGCGGCGAGCAGACCGAGGACCTGGAGATCGTTGGGTACCGCGGCGTGATAGCTGGCCAACCACGCCGTTGCATCCTCCCATTGGCCGCGTTTGAACGCCAAGCTCCCGCGCACCCGGTCGAGGTGTACCCCACAGGCTGCGACATGAGCAGCTTCGTCGCTGTCGACCTGAGCGGCAAACCCTGAGGCCGCAGCAAGGTCGTCGCGTTCGAGGGCGAGGTCGAGGAGTTGGCAGGTCGCAATGGGATCGGCCTTCCCGGCGAGCAGGTGTTCCGCTGTCTCGAACTCACCGAGGACCAGGGTCACGTCCACGAGCAAGTTCTTCGCCTCGACCTGCTCCGGGCGCTCGGCTACCCTTTCGAGGTAGGTCTTGGCCGTGGCATAGCGTTCGGTTCGATAGGCGTACTGTCCGATCAGATGGCTCCAGGTCTCCTCTTCTGCCCCGGCCTTGATCAAACGATCGAGCACCATATTGAAACGATGGGTATTCCTCAGATCGGCGGACATCGAGGCCAACAACTCGGCCAAGACCTGGGGACTCCCGGCCTGCTCGGGTGGGAGGATATCCTCGAAGGAGGCCTGGTACTGTTGGCCGAGCAGGGAGTTGGGCTCCTCGCTGACCCCTTGGTAGAACAGGGTGCTCTGCGCGAGTTCGGCATGCGCGTTGAAATCCGAATTCACCACTCCCTCCCCGACCCAAGACCTCACCTGTTCGCGGCCGAGGGCGAACTGGGCCAAGAGATCGTAGGGACGGTTGTAGGGGATGCCGGTCAGTTTGGCGAGCAGGTTCTTGTCCTCGCTCATGTGTCCCAGACGTTTGAGGTCGAGCCGCAGCGGGTGGACCGAGGCGAGCATGATCACCTGGGCATCGCCTTGTTCGGTGAACACCGCGCCGTGGGGGAAGACCGAGAAGAGCGTCCTCAGGATGCAACGCAGGACGTCGGCATCCATGTTGTAGAGGTTGAGCCACTGGGCGAACACCCCGCGCTCGGTCAGGTTGGCCTTCACGATCTCGAAGAACTCCCGGGTGAACAGGTTGGCGGCTCCGGCCAGCCAGGAGTGGGAAGGCTGCGAGACGATGAGATCGAAACGGCCCCAGGCCTTGGTGGCGAGGACGAAGCGGGCATCCTCGATCTCGACCTTCACGTTGGGGCGCTCTCGGAGATGATCGTTGCCGTTCCGGGCAATTTCGGCGGCCTCGAGGACGGCCTCCTCGAGTTCGGCTACCCTGACTTCGTCGAGACCGAGGCCGCTAAGGACGTCCACGGTGAAGCCCGCGCCATACCCGACCACGAAGGCCCGGTGCGGCGCGCGGGAGAAGGCGAAAGGAAGGAAGCCGAGCATGGCTTCGTACTTGGGCAGCTCTCCGGGTCGGTCCAAGCTGTACACGGATTCGTTGAGTCCGTTGGTCTTGAGCCGCAAGTACCTTCGGTAGTCCTGGCCGTCGGCCGGATCATGACTGAGACTCACCACGGCGTTCCGCCCTTCCTTCAGCCATACGAATTCTTCGTAGGTGCGGCTGAAATAGCGCACCACCTCCGAGAAACTCATACCGGGCGAGGTGTGTTGGAAATAGGCGGACTTGAGGATATTGGTGAAACCCGGCTCGAACAGGGCGAAGGCAACGACCGCCGCACCGAGATGGGCCGCCAACAACCAGCCTCTCCGGGCCGGGGCGAAGACGATGAGCAGCCCGAGGCCACAGAGGAGTAACCCGGCTTCGGCCAACTGCATGGTCACGCCCGAGCCCAACCAGGGGATGAGGACGATCCCCGAGAGGCAGGAGCCGAGGATGGTGCCGAACGTATTCACCGCGTAGACAGAACCCACCGCTGAGGGAGCCGACCCGACCGAGGTCGCCGCCATTCTGCTGGCCAAGGGCAAGAGGGCTCCGCTGAGGCAGGTCGGAAGGAAGAGGGTCAGCGTTGCCACCACGGACTTGATCGCGAGGAGGGGCAGCCGTTCGCCAAGGTAATAGGCCAGGACATTGGCCGCGATCGGCGCCAGATCGAGCATCAGGCTGGCCAAGATCATGGACGAGGCGATGCCCAGGAGGAGCCAGACGAAGGTCGCCTCGCGGTCGCGTATTCGATCGATCATCGGAGCAGCGAGCAGGGAACCGAGGGCGATGCCGAACAGGACCAAGGCCAGAACCAGGCTCAACCCGAAGACGTTGGCGCCGAGGAAGATGCCCAAATACTTGGTCCAGACGACCTCGGCGATCAGCGTGGCGCAACCGACCACGCCGCACGCCAAGAGCAGGATCCGTCGCCGAATTCCGGCCAGAACCGGAACCCCGGCAACGTCCGTCTCTCCCTTCTCTTCAGGCGCCTGCACCTTCCAGAACTTGTCCAGGGTGACCGCGAGGAGGAAGATCCCGAGATTGATGGCGGCGGCCAAACGATTGGCACCCTCGACCCCCAGGGCGGGAAGGAGCAGGAACCCGGAACCCGCGGCTCCGAGCACGGCTCCGGACGTGTTCAAGGCATACAGCAGGGCAATGGTGCGGCCCAGGCGTTGCTCGCGGGAGGCCAGGAGCTTGACCAGGATAGGCAAGGAAGCCCCCATACACGTGGTCGGGAGGATTAAAAGGGTGGCGACGACCAGGGACTTGACCAGGGTCCCTCCCAGACCGAGCGAGCTGCCGAGCGGCACCACGGCGAGCACCTGGTGGACCTCCGCGAGGAGAGGGAGGAGCCCCAGCGAGAGGGCACCGATGAAACCTTCGAGCAAGCCGTAGACCCGCAGGGGGTGCGTGAACCGCGGGGCTAGGCGTCCGGCGAGCGCGCTGCCGAGGGCCAGCCCCGAGAAGAACACCGCCAGGACCATGCTCGTCGCCGCGGTGGTCGAACCAACGCCCAAGGCCAGCACCCTGATCCACAAAACCTGGAAGATCAGGCTGCTCGCTCCCGAGCAGACGAAGAGGCCGCCGACGAATAGCGCGCGGCGCTTCAAACCGATGGGTACCATGCGTTGCACCTCCCTGCACGACGCGGTCAGCGTAGCGGTCGGCCGAGGTCACGTCAACCGTGGGGTTGTGCTCTATCCTATAACATAACGATGCCGCCCATCTTGACTGGGGATCAGATACCTGTGAGAACAATACTCGGCGTGGCTTGAGCTTTCCTGAAGCACTGCGCGGTGGCTTTGAGGGAGGATGGTATGCGAACGATAGGGATGTTCTGTGGTTTGCTCGGGTTATTGGGCTCGATCACGGCCTGCGATCCCCAACTGCTCGAACAGTTGACCAAAGAGGACGAGGAAGTTGCCGAGGACACCGAGCGCTTCGCCGAGAGCGACGCCACCTCAGACAGGCGTGCCGCCGCTTTCGAGGACCTCGCCGGCCAGACCCTCTTCATGTTCAGGGCGCCGGAGGGTCTCTTGACCGATCCCCTGAACCGCTGCTCCCACTTGGTCGAGGAGGTCGAGTTCTCGGAAGACTACATGCAATGCGCTCGGCGTCTCTTCGGGACCGGTTTCTACGGTGATCTCGACCATTGCGCGGGGCTCGACCCCAGGAAGCTCGAGCCGGTCCCGGTGGTCGCAGAAGAGCACTGCACCATCGAGTGCAACCGGAGCGAGGATGCCGACCATACCTATGAGGATTGTCACAAGGTGTGCGTCAAGGCACAACCGGGGCAGGAAGCCGAAAACCAGGACCACGGTCTGCCACACTATCAATTCTGTCTCGAGGATTGCAAAAACGTATTCCCCCGAGGTCCGGAGAACGATCCTCAGGCCGGCCTCTGTTTCAAACGCTGCGAAGAGCTTCTGGCGCACGTGATCCTTCCCGCCCAGGTCGGAGGCACCTGTGAGGAACAATGCAAAGCCTCGACCGACCCGACCCAACTCGAGATGTGCCTGCAACGCTGTCACACCGAGGGAGTACCCCCTACCCCAGCGCTGCCCTGGCAAGAGGAATGCGTGAGGCAATGCAAGACCGAGTATGCCACGGATACCGATCCGGCGAATGTCGAGAGATGCTTGGCCAGTTGCGGAGCTGCGGCACCGACGAACAACCTCGCCCCGCTCGATCAATGTCGTTTCGAGTGTAAGGAGAAGTTGGCCCACAGCAACGACCCCCTGGAGGTCGAACGCTGCTTGGCTTCTTGTTCCGACAATACCAGCAACCTCCCCCCCCCAATACCCGCTCCTGCCTCGTGCACCGAACGCTGCAAGCAGGAGAACGGCAACGACGTAGACCCGGCGCGCCTCGAGACTTGCCTGGGAACCTGCACCGCGACCTCTCCGGAGCCCCAGCAAGTAGGCAGCCCCGGCGAGGATTGCGCAGCGAGCTGTAGCATCGAGTTCAAGGACCAGGGAAAAGCGGCTCTTGAACAGTGCCGCCAGACCCGCTGCACTCCCGCCGCCGGCCCCGCGAACGAAGATCCCTGCCTCGTGCGCTGCCACGAGAAGAAGCTGGAAGGAGGAGACGGGTACGAGGCCTGCCTCCGCGAATGCTTACCAACGCCTGAACCACTCGTGGTCGACAACCTCGACAACCTCTGTCCCCAACAATGCGGCCAGGAGGCCGGCACGAACGAGGAAGGGAAGGTGCTGGAATGCTTACGACACTGTCCCGGTTTTCTCCCCCCCGCCGAGGAACAGTGCAAAATGGGATGCTCGATCCTGTCCGACTCCGAGGCCTTGGACCGTTGCTATCAGCAGTGCGCCGGCAACGCCGCGCCGGCCCTGGAATGTGAGCTCCGCTGCGCCGAGACCGATGCTGACCCCGAGCGATTCGCCGCCTGCCGGAGGGAGTGCAGCGGTCCTGCCGATCGTGGGGTCTATTGTGAGCTGAGCTGCCGCCAGGCCCTGCTCGACGATAGACCTATCGTGCACCAACAATGCACCGAGCTCTGCCTGCGAGGAGAAATCCTGACCACCGAGGCCGAGGACATCGATGTCAACCTCCGCCAGCACAAGGAATGCCTCCTCTCGTGCGAGAAACAGAACGAGGACGAAAACTGGGTCGCGGATGAGCTGCGCCTGTGTCTGAAGCGCTGCGGGGTCGAGAATCTCTCCTTCGCCAACTCGGAGATTCCTGAGACCCGACGCGAAGAGGTCTTCCAGGGGTGCCTCAAAGGCGTGTTGCTGCTCATGCAGGTCTGCGGGGAGTACGCTCCGCGTATCGACGAGAATCCCGAACTGTCGCAATGCTTGAACGTGCAGTACGGTAGCGTCAGAGCCCCCTGACGCGGAAGCGGAATTGCACATGTACATCCCGAAGAAAGTACAGATTTTTAAATTATTAAGAGCATTTCGGCTATTATTATAAACTAAGCCTGCCTCTACTCGCGGCATGGTGATCCATCTAATTGTAAGCACATAGTATTATCCAGAACCCCACTCCCCTGTCTGACCGTATGGTTCACGGTATTCTTTTTGTAATGAGGCCAGTTGCTGATTAAGATGAAACAGAGGAGTGCAGCATCATGGTACTGAAAACTGGTCTTATGACGATGTGGATAGCAACTCTACTTGTGTCGGCCCACGCTCAAAATATTTTCGTAGGCGAATGCCGATCTTCGCTGACCTTTTTACAGGATTTTTCCATACGGATGACCCATGGCGTGACAGAGATCGATACCGAGCTCACCATGTTCAATCTGCAACACCAGGATGGACGTTCTTTTGTGTGGATATTCATGGCGCGGCCGGAACAACCCGGGCTGCTCTACGGTTTGGCTTCCTTTTCACGTCTTTTACATGATGCCATGGCAGATTTCTCCACCATCGCACCTCACGCTCCGCGGGAGACGACCATCGGGACCGGTGAGTTCCATCGCGAGGACTCCATCATGGCCCAAGCAGATGCCCCCTTCATGTATTATGACCTGACCTTGACCCATGCCAGGGTTCTCAAAAAACTGGGCAGAGACAACCAACAAACCAGATTCACCTGCACGGTCAATGAAATGGAGTAAAACGGCACCGTGGTGCCAGTCCCAACTGCTGCAAGTCGAACACCCTGTTGTATTTTCAAGATCGAACCGCTCAGAAGAGAGGCTGAGCTAGACATCCTCTGGGTCCTACAGCAGAACGTGATGGCACCAACCCCAGGATCTCAGGGTTTGCCGTAGCACCGAGGTGACTCAGGCACCGGCGCTCACCCCAGCACCGCGACCTCTTGTTCGAGGACCACGCCGAAACGTTCCTCCACGCGGTCGACGATGAGGCGGCAGAGTTGCACGAGGTCCTCGCTCCGCAGCGGGGGTTCGCCGGTGAGGATGTTGGCGTGC
>MGSU01000052.1:12853-17057 GCA_001799195.1 Deltaproteobacteria bacterium RIFOXYA12_FULL_61_11
ATAGCCCTTGAGACCGCAGCGTTCGATGAGCCAACCGGCGGGCAGCTTACCCTGTTCGAAGAAGGCGGGCGGCAGATCTTCCCTGGCCAGGGCGGGGGGTAAGCCTCGGGCGAGGGGCAGGTTCTTGAAGAAGCACCCGGCCGAGGGAGTGCCCGGCAAGCGGGTGCCGCGTTGGGCAAGAATGCGGTGCGAGGCCTCGGCGAGGACCTCGGGAGCTTCCCGCCGTGGGAGAGCTAGTTCGACCCGCACGATGACTTCCTCGGTGTGTTTGAAGCGGGAGTCGCGGTACGCGAAGCCGAGGTCCGCGGCCTCGACCCAGCGCGTGCCGACGCTGTCGCGCAGCTCCACCCGCCGCACTACCTCGGCGAGTTCGGCCCCGTAGGCCCCGGCGTTACCGCGCACCGCTCCACCGATACTGCCGGGGATGCCGCTGGCGAAAACCAGCCCGGCGTGGCCGCGGTCGATCGACCAGGAGACGAGGTCGGCGAGACAAACCCCGGCATCCGCGACCACGCCTTCGGGACGTTCCTCGATCACCGTGCTGCGTACTAGGAGGACCAAGCCCTCGAAACCTTTATCGCTGATGAGGAGGTTCGAGCCGCCGGCGACGAGCGCCCGGGGAACCGAGGCTACCTCGGCCAGGTCGAGCGCCTCCAGGAACTCGGCACGGCGCTTCGCCTCGAAGCACAGCGCGGCAGGTCCCCCGCACCCAAGGGTGGTCAGGCCGGCCAACGGCCGGTCGCGCTCGACCTGGCCGGGAAAACGCTCGGCGAGGAGGAGGTACAACCGCTCGAAGGCGTCCATCATAGAGCTCCCGGCGAGTGCGGGGTCAGTGCGCGGCTCGCCGACTCTTCACCGCCAGCATGATGAGCAAGGGCACGGATGCGCCGATCATGACCAAGGCGCCGACCTGGCTGATGGTCAACCCGAACAGGATGCGCTCGTTGAGGCGGATGAATTCGACCAGGAAACGACCGATCCCGGTGAAGAGCAGATAGACGAGGAAGATGACCCAGGGCTGGGTGATCTTGCGGCCCAGGAGCACCAGGACTAAGCAGAGGCTCAGGGAATACAGGCTCTCGTAGACCGGGGTAGGGTGCACGGTCAGTTCGGTCGGCACGATGCCTTTGGGATAGCTCATACCCCAGGGCACGTCGGTCTCGATGCCATAACAACCGTCTCCCGCGAACTGGCAACCAAGCCGTCCCAGACCATACCCCATGGCCATGGGCGCGGCTGCGGCATCGAAGACCACTTGGACCGCGACCTTGTGCTTGCGGCTGGTCCACCAGCCCAGAACCATGGCCAAGGCAAAACCGCCGTAGGCGGTAAAACCGCCTCCGGAAAAGATCATGGAGAAGGGGTGACGCACGAAATGTCCCCAATTCTCGAGCAGAAACAGTAATTTAGATCCAACAATACCGCCGACGATCGCGGCGAAGAGGATCTTGTCGGCAAAGGCGGGATCGACGCCGCGCTGGCCGAGTTGTTGGCGGAGCAAGTAATTGGCGCCCAGAAAGGCAATCGCCAACATGACTCCGTAGCTGCCGATACGCAGGGGTCCGAGTTCGAAGAGGATAGGGTACACGCTCTACTCCCGTTCGAGGATGACGGAAAAATGCTCGCGCAGCGCCTCTCCGGTCATGCCGGTCAGCTTGCACGCAGCCTCGACGAAGGCGCGGTCGAGGAAATCCTCGCGCCCCAGCCGCAGCATATACGCCTTGGCGACCATATACCCGAAAGCGGTGGGGTCGACCATGCGCACCTTGGTCTTGCCGGTCTTGGGATCGAGCAGCTCGGCGAAGGGGATAGGTACGGCTACGCCGGCTTGCACCGTGATCATGAGCGAGGAGCGGCCCGCCTCGAGCGCGTCCACGGCGGCGAAACCGAGGTCGCGCACATATTCTTGGTCGTAGGCGATGGGCTCGACGCAACGCAGCTCGTAGCCGAGGTCCTTGCCGACGATCGTGGGCTTTTGCCCCAGGGTGGCCAGTTGCTTCTTGACCTGCTTGCGCAGCACGCCGAGGAAATCCAGCTCGGCGTAACGGATGTGGCCGTGTTCGTCGCGCTCGACGTCGTCCAGACCATCGAGGTCTGCCGGGTCGATGCGATCGACCAGACCCTCGGCTAGGACTATCACGCCATAGCGCTTGCCCTGCACGGTGCGTTTGAGGATGGTGCCGCAAAGCAGGGTCGTGAGGCTGCGCAGGGTGATCGGCACCTGCTCGGGGAAGTCCTCCGGGATCACGGTCAAGGTCGCGGCGGCCGTCTTGCCGATGGAGAGGGCCAGATGCCCTGCCTTACGTCCCATGGCCTGCACGAAGTACCAGCGCGAGGTGGTCCGGGCGTCCTGGAGCAGGGCTTTGACCGTGGCTGCGCCGACGTGCCGGGCGGTGTTGAAACCAAAGGTCGGAATGCTGCCCGGCAGGGGCAGGTCGTTGTCGATGGTCTTGGGAACGTGCACGACCTTGATATCCGAACCGGCGGCCACGCGACTCGCCGAGAAGGCCGTGTCGTCCCCGCCGATGGTGACCAGATGGGTTACCCCCAGACTGCGCAGAGAGGCGATGGTCCGGGACAGCTTGTCCGCGTCCTTGGTCGGGTTGGCTCTCGAGGTACGCAGCAGGGAGCCACCGTGGTAGTGGGCGAAACCCAGGTTCGGGTACGTACTGAGGTCCACCACCTGGGGTGTACCGGCGATGAGGTGTTCGAAGCCGTCATAGATTCCCAACACCTTGAAACCGCGATCGAGGGCGGCGAGCGCCGCGGCATTGATCACACCGTTGATGCCCGGGGCCGGTCCCCCGCCGACGAGGATGCCGAGGATCTTCTGCATGGTGGACTCCGCAATGATGATCCGGTTGCTGGACATAGCCGCAATCGCCGACGAATGCAAAGGAAAACCGATCACCTACCACGAGGATGGTTCGCTCGCCTCGAAGACCGACAAGCGCGGTTTTACGTGGAGCTACGTCTACGACAGTTTGGGCAACCTGGTCCGGGCAATCGACCATCTGGGCAACGAGACCTTGCTTTCCTACGATGGTGCTGGGAATATCACGGTCACCGAGGATCCTCTGGGCAACGTCACTACCTATGACTTCGATGCCATGAACCGCCTGACCTGCCGCACCGACGCCCAGGGGACTACCACCAGCTACACCTACCAGCGCTGCAACCTGTGCAATGCCCAGGCCGATCTGGTGCAGACGGTCGAGGATGCCTACGACGACCTGGTCAGGCCTGTGGCCCAGCACCTCACCGATCGCGAGCTTTCCTCTGCCTGGGATCCCGAGGGGAATCTTGTCAGGTCTGGCCGACCACATCTCGACCATAGCCTTCGAGTACGACGCCCTCGATCGCCGCACCGAACCGTATGGATACCGAGTCCAGCTTTTGTAGTCAGGCTGGTTCACAACTCTGTCAAACAGTGCCGAAACGACTCCTCACAGGGGTCAGTGCTATTCTTGTATATTGACTTGAAATCCTGGCCAGGTTGCATATTGCAATAACAGTATGATAATGATAACACTTTTATTTATTGATGGTTATCTAGCATGGCAAAGGTGGGTGGCATTGCACTTGCAGTTTGTTTCCGCACCAAGAAATGAACCCACTCGCGGAGGTCCCCCCATGCAATCCCCCCTGGCAATCCTGGGTCTTTTGGCCAATTTCGTATTACTGGTGCTGATCGGCGCGGCATCTTTGCCCGCTTGCAGCGAGCCGAGCGAGCCAGTAGATCCCGGGGTGCGTGCGGCCCAGCTCGACGACTTGTACACCCGGGCAGAGGGCCTGGTTCACTACGAGATGCCGCAGGTGACGTTGAAGACCCAAAAAGAGAGCTTTAGCCTGGATTTGGAGGAGCATTGGAAAAACTCGTTAAAAGCCCAGTATGTTACCTTCCCAGTCTCCCGCGCCTACTACGATTCGGTCGAGGTTGGACAGCGCCTCGAGTCGAACTTCGACGAGACCTCCTTCATCTTTGACGGCGAGATCCAGAGCTACACGGTCACAGTTTCGGACAAGGGTTTTGGCGCGATGTTCTGCCTGGTCGAAGGTAGTAGTTGCACTGAAATCGAGGCGGCCGATTACGCTGAACTGCTCGTCTTGAATACTTCGCGCGGATTATTAGTACAGCGCGACGCCAGTGAGAGTGCCTATTATCGCGAGGGTGTACAGACCATGGAGGAAGCGCACGGCAATA
>MGSU01000053.1 GCA_001799195.1 Deltaproteobacteria bacterium RIFOXYA12_FULL_61_11
GTCGCCCCCACCATGCTCATGCTTGCGCCCGATGGTGCGGCATCCTGCGCACCACTTGGAGGTGTGCATCCTTGCACCCACCGTGGCGGGGGAACCCCGTCGGCGCCACCCCAATGTGGAGACAATCAACCTGCAATCCACCCAAGACTGAAGGCATGCGGACACCTGGTGCGGTACGTTTATTCGGACTCGTTGTAGCCGCTGGTCGAGAGCACGGTCCTACCCATGCCACCAAGGTACAAGGTCGCTCCTACTCCGTGCAGCGAAGAGAGGGGCAACCCGGTCTGTGGGAAGAACTGCAACTCGAGATCGGGCCAGTTCCTAAAAACGTAGAGCGAAGAATCCACGCTGAGGATCCACAACCATCCCCCGGAATCGAGATGCAACTCCTTCGGTTCAAAGGGCATACCGGTGGTGGATACCAGCGGTATCTCTATCCAGCCGCCATCCCAGTAGTGGAACAGGTGGGGAGTAGCCCCCTGTTTACCAGAAATAAAAAAGGCGTCCAGACCACCATACACGGGGATGTGGACGATGCTGGACCAGACCATGGTATCGGGGTCGCTGAGCGAACCAGGGGGGGAAATGAGGTCGACCGTGGCGTCGTGGTAATGGAGGATGGCCCCGTGGTTGCCGACCACGAAGAAGTCGCTGGAATTATCCCCGGCAATAGCGTGGAAGGTGTGTTGACTGGTGATCTCGGGTGGAACGGGCAGCGAGGTACAATCCCCGGTCGGGCCGAAGGTGACGACCATACCCTCTTCGCCCGCGGCTAAGTAACCATAATCAGGGAAGGCGGTCACGGTGTACCAGCGCGCGGCTGAACACAGCGGGGTGGCCGATTGGATCCAGTCCGTGGCCGAGGTATAGGTGAAGACCGCGCCGCCCAGGCAGACCGCGGCCGCGTTGTCGGCGTCCAAGGCCGCGACACCGACGAAGTTGTTGATGCCGTTCAAGTACGTGTGCCAGGTGCCCAGGTTGTAGCGCAGCAGCAGACCGTCCTGGCCGCCGGCGAAGATGGCGTCCGGTCCCAGGGCGAAGACATCGTTGATGACGTAGCCGGGGCTGCCGGAATTGAGGTGTCCGGTGGCCCGGTTGACGAAGTCGCCGTCGTACGTGAGCAGCGCGCCCCCGGGTCCGACGCCATAGAGGTTGCCATTGTCTGGGGTCACCCACAGGCCCCAGGTGCTCCCGCCGTCGACGAGGTCGCCGAAACTGCCCAGCGGCGTCGGGTCCGAGGCTTGGACCACGGTGCCATTCCAGCCTGTGAGCCAGTAGGGATCTTGCCCCGGCACGCCGCCGACCGCGCTGACCGAGCCGTCGAAGTGCGAGAGATCCGTGCTGACCGGCGCCCAGGAGGTTCCATCGAAGACGAAGGCCGCGGCGGCCCAAGAACTATCGTGACCGCCGAGGTAGAGGGTGTCCTGCACCGGGTCTAACCAGAGGGCGTTGATACCGAGGTCCTCTCCGGTCATGAAGGGATCGAAGTCGGAGGCCGTGGCCAGGGGAACCCACGCATCCGTGCCTTCTGCCATGAAGAGTTCCCCACCGGCGCTGGCAACGACGAGATAGGGATCGAGCCCGGGGCCTTGGGACTCGCCCGTGAGCGCGGTCAGGTCGCCCAAGAAAGGCGGCAGGTCTTGTACTACCTGGTAGTCGAGGTCCGCGGTCACGTCGCCGACGGGGGTGTGGTACGTCCAGGCTGCGGGGTCGAAGAGGTTCGAGCCTTGGAAGCGCAGCACGTAGGGCAAGGCCGTGACCCCGGAGGGCAGGGTGATGCCGTAGGTCAGGCCGGGGAGGTAGATGTCGCCCGGGCCGTCCGCCCACAGGTCCGAGATGTCTCCCAGGAAGGGGTGCCCGATGAAGGCCTCGAGACAATAGACCTCTTCCGGCGCATAACACGAATACAAGGTGTTGCGGTTATTGCGGTCGTCGTAGCCCACGGCCAAGGCGTGCTGCGGGCCGAGGGAGAAGACGTGCCAGAAATCGACAAGGGCTGAGGCAGCCGGACCGCCGTGCCATGTCTGGCCGTTGTAGTGAAGGACTTGGCCGTTGCATCCGACGGCCCACACGTCGCTCGAGGAATCTCCGTGGACGGCGTGCAGATCGGCTCCGCTCGGGTGGTGGGACAACCACTGCACGGCAACAAAGGGCTCCGTTGAGGGTGGTGGGAAGTCCGGTGGAGCGGCCACATCCCAGAAATGAAAAGTCGAACCCGAGACGAGGTCGAAGGCCGTCGCCGTGACCTCGAAGGTGTGGGAGCCGGGGGTGAGGTCGGTGACGACGTGGGGCGAGGTGCAGGGGTTGACCACCACCGAGCCGTCGAGTATGCACAGGAAGGTTGCCTCCAAGACGTTGCTTTCGAATGAGAAAGATGCGTCGTTGCCGATGGTGAGCGGGGTGAAAGCGACCACCTGGGGATAGGGCGACACCTCCAAGGCGAAGGTTTGGGTGTCGGTCAGGATCGGGGTGCCATCGTCGGAAACCGTGACGGTGAGAACGTAGGAGCCCGCGTCTCCTGGCCCCGGGGCAAGGGCGAGATGACCCTGCACGAAGGTGACGAAGGACGGCAGGCCATCGGGGAAAGAATAGGTCAGGGTATCCCCGTCCGGGTCCGTGGCAGTGACCAGCACACTGAGATGTTCGGTCTCGCGCAGGGTGTGGTCTGGAATGGTGGTCAGCACGGGGGACTGGTTGACCTCGGTTACGGTCAGGGTCACGGTCTGGGTGGTCGAGGCGGGTGGGGTGCGGTCGTCTTGGTACAGAAGGGTGAAGCTGTAGGAACCGCCGTTGGCAAAGCCGGGAGCGACGAGGAGCAGGTTGTTGTGAAGGGTGACGAAGCCAGGCAGGTCTTCGCCGGGTAGGATGGTCACCTGGTCGCCGTCCGGGTCGGTCGCGGCCAGGACAAAGCTCTCTTCCCGCCCCTCGGCCACGGTGTAGGTCAAGGTCGTCGGTACGGTCGGCGCCCGGTTGACGGGTGGTGTCTCCGGCTCGTCGACCGCGGTGACGGTCACGGTGACGGTCTGGAGGGTTGTGGCCGGGGGGGTACCATCGTCCCGGTAGGCGAGTCGAAAGGAGAAGGACCCCGTGTCGCTTGCGCCGGGTTCGACCGTCAAGTGCCCATGTTCCAACAGTACAAAGGCGGGTAGGTCGTCATACGCCGTAATGGTCACCGTATCGCCGTCGGGATCGTCGACCGCGAGAGTCAAGGTGCGCCGCTCTCCCGCCGGAACGTCGTAGGATAAGGTCGAGGCTACTTTCGGCGGTCGGTTGAGTTTTTCTTCGGGCAGGACGAAGGCGACGAACCCAGGTTCGAGCTCGTCCAGCAGACGTCCGGCCAGGCGGACTATCACGTGACCGCGCTGCAGGAGCACCAGCACGATCACCAACCTTGTTCCTCCAGGCACCCCCTCGGCGGGGAAAAGCTCGGGCCTGATCTGGGCCAAAACGGTTGCTTCTTCTGCATCCCAGGTCAGTTCTCCCCGGAGAGGAGCGGAGAGCAGATTCCCCTTGGGACCGATGAGCAGATAAAAGCTCTTTAAAAGGTGGACCGCTTCTTCGGTGCTCCCGGCCGTGGTCGCGGTGGTCTCGTCGGGGGTCAATGCTTTGATATTTGAGGTAACTCTTGCCGCCGGGGTTTGCCCTGCCGCGATAGCTGCGGGTATTTCTGCTGGCGGCAGGTCGTCTGCGGGTAACGTCGAAGCAGCCAAAGCGGCAGAGAGCATTTTTTTCACCTGTACGGTCTCACCGCTTTCTCCCAGGGTGAGTTCCAGAGAGGCGAGGATCTTGCCACCCTCGGGCAGCTCCAGGGGAAGCTCGAGTTCCTCGAGCGTGCTGCCGACGGCAGAAGGCTCGAGAACTGCCAGACCGACCGCATCGCTGCCGACCAGAGCGTCCTCGGGCAGAACGATGGATCCACCGCCGGACGCCGAGATCAGACGGCCTTCGGGCTGCCCCTCGTCCTTGCTCGGGTTCTCCTCTTCCGTGGGGAGGAAGGTGCACGACAGCGTCACGACGAACCAGCAGGCGATCAAGTGGTTGCGGACCATGGTCCCTCCGAAGCGATGACGGGTACTAGTCACCTAGCGCACACGCAAGAAGAAGACAATGACCGTTTGTGGGACGAAACGATCGACGGTTCGAGCAGGGGGCGAACTCAGGGGCGGGTTTGTGGGGTATATTCGGTCGTGGTCACCCGGTCGTGCTCGCAGGCCGGGTCGGCGTAGTAGTTGAGCCGGATGCGCAGGGGTTCGGTCAGTTCCCGGGACTGGAAGTACGGTACGTCGCTGCCCTCTTCGATCGAGAAGCCGTCGGGGAGGTCGAGGGGACCGGTCTCGTCCGGGTAGCTCTTGCTGCCGAGACTCACGTACTCGCGCAGCGGCACGTCGAGTTGCTCGAAGGGCTCGCAGGTTCTGACGTCGCACATGCCTGGGGATAGAACCTCGTCGTCGAGTACCAGGGTCGTCTCGAGGGGGAGGTCGAGGTTCACCTTCTCCCAGCGTTCGTCGAGCTCCCGTTCGACCACGATGGTGAGAGGACTGCAGGTCATGTGGTAACCCGAGAGATGGAAGCTCAGTACCCCCTCGGCCACGCTGGTATCCAGGGTGGGAAAATCCTGGAACGGGGCCGGGCGATCGGCCGAACCGTCGGTCGCGCTCAGGTCCTGGGTGGGATCGACCGAGGTTTGGGGAGGGATGGTCGGGTTCTCAGGGGTGGTCTCGGAGTTTCCGCCACAGGCGGTACCCAGGACGAGCAGCAACAGGATTGCGGCGCAGGGCAGGGGCATGGGATCACTCGTCGTCGTTGACTGGGCTGCAGTATGCCAAGACCTGAACGAGGAGGCAAGAGCTGTTCGGTCGGGGGGGCTGTTACCAGGAGGCCACGCAACGGAAGCCGAGGGTGAAGGTGCTGGTATTGCGGTGGATCGAGGGTCGGGACGCGATCTTGATCATACCCGTCCCGTTGCTGACGCTGCCGCCCTTGGTAATACCCTCGCTCGCGGAGAAATCGGCGCAGGGGGATCCTGCCGGGAGTTCGGTACAGGCGGAGGGGGTGTAGCTGTCGAGCACCCATTCGTCCAGGTTGCCGGCCATGTGCAGGAGGCCGAACGGGGAACGGCCGGCTGGTCTGGCGTCGGCGGCGAGCAAGTCATCGAAGTAACCGGTGCAGTTCTGACAGTTCGAGTACTGTTCGGCCCCGTTGGGCACGGCGTCGCCCCAGGGGTACGTCCTGCCGTCGGCCCCGCCTGCCGCATAGCTCCACTGGGCCTCGCTGGGGAGGTCCCCCCCGGGGGCTTGCCAGGCGCAGAAGGCTCGGGCCTGGGCCCAGGTGACCATGTTTACCGGCAAGTTCCCTCGGCTGGAGACTCCGTAGGTGTGCCAACGCGCATTGCCGCTGCCGTAGAGCGTGTCGGTGTCGCTCGGGGCGGTACAAACCCTGGCGTTGACACAGGCAGCGTACTGCGTTGCGGTGACCTCGGCGACCATGATCTGGAATGGCTGGAGGGTTGCGGTGGCGCCGTTCGAGCCCAGGGGGAAGGTCCCACCGTGGAGGAGGCACCACTGGTTGTCGCAGCGGTAGCGGTGGACCAGAGTCGGGGCTTCGGCCTTGGCCACCGCGCCGTCGGCGGCGGCGAGCCAGACCATGGGCCGCAGGTGGGTTAGCCGCTCGGGCAGGGTCAGGGTGAGCGGGAGGGCCAGTTCGGCCGTGGGGCCGGACAAGGGAATCCAGCGCGTATCGGCCGAGGTCGGGGCCTGCGCTTCATCGAAGGTCGGGAGATAGGCGGTGACGCCGGCGGGATGCCGTGCGCCGAGCACCACGTCGAGGGTGTTCCCCTCGGTGCTGGTGAGTTCCCCGGTGACGGTCAGCGAGGTCGCGGTGAAAGGGGCCGGAGGGAGCGGTTGCGACGGAGGGTCGGGGACCTCAGCGGAAGGATCAGGGTCAACCGAGGGCGAAGTCGGGTCCACCGGAGGCTCCGGTTCACCTGCGATCGGGGGCGGGCTGGGAGCGACCGGTGCGACGGGAGCGGGGAATTCGCTGTCGCCGGAGGAGGCAGGGGCGGTCGGCGCGGGGGCGAGTTCAGAGGGGAGGGAGGTCACGGCTTGGCCTTGGACAAGGGGTTCGGCCCCGGCGGCCGGCCATGCGACGAGACCGGCGAGGATCGTGGAGCTGCCGGGGAGGGGAACGGTACCGAAGGCCTGGGCCGGCAACAGGATTGTGAAGGTACCGGTGCCGTGGCCAGAGACAGGTGCGGTGGCACAGAGGGGGAAGCCTGGGCCTGTTTGCGGCGGTTGGATCAGGCACAAGAAGGCACTGGGCCCACCCGGGGACGAGGGAGGGAGTTGGCGCAGGAAACGGTAGGACGCGGGTTGGTCGTCCGGCACCAGGATGCGGTCGTCGGGGATGAGGATCCGGTCGTCGGGGATCAGGATGTCGTTCTCGGGTATGAGAATGCGTTCTTCGGGGATGATGATGTGGAGGTCTTCGTCCACGAGGATCTGCTCCCCGGGGATTCCCAGGCGGAGCCCGGCGCCGACGAGCCTGCTCCCCGGCGGCAGCGAGAGCGACAATCCTTGGCTCGCGAAGGCTTCGGCCGGTCGGTCGTCGGGAATGAGGATCGGCTCGGTGTGGAGGGTCCCGCGGATAGAGCCCTCGGGCACGATGATGGCGAGAGGGATGATGGCGAGAGGGACAGAGGCTTGTTCTGCCGGGAGGGGGACTTCCTGAGCGGGTGGGGTTTGCACGTCCCGGCGGATCAGATTTGTTTCGCCGCCGCAGGCGCACAGGAGAAAGGTGGTCAGGATCGGCCACCAAATCCGAGGGACGGGGAATTCGGCGAGGTTCACAGGTCGCAATCCTGCAATAGTAAAGTCCATCCGTAATACTAGCACAGGCGGGGAGGATTGGAGTCGGTCGGGCGGAATATTTACCGTGGGGGTCGACCTGGAGACGGGAAGCGGCTGCCCGGGGTCAGGGCTCCCAGCGCCAGCCGTGGAGATGGGCGGCGACCTCCTCGTCCATGGCCACCTCCATGCCCTCGAACCTGACGATGAAGGTCGGACGCTTCTGGTGGATCTCGATGACCACCCCGGGGCGCAATCCGAGGTTGAGCAGCTTGTGCAGCATGTCATGGCTGCTCGGGCGGACGTAGGCGATGCGGATCTTCTGGCCGATCTCCAGGTCGGTCACGCAGGTGATGCGCTGGGTGATGTCGACTTCGTGGTTGAGGCAGCAGTGTCCCGGGGGAATCCGTCGGCCGTGAGGACATTCGGTGGGATGACCGAGGAGGACGCAGATGCTCTTCTCGACCTCGGGGATGACTCCGTGCTCGAACTCGCAGACGATGGCTTCGGCCTTGTCACCCTTGAGATTGAGGACGCGGTCGAGCAGGACCTCGCCCAGGCGTTTGCGCCGGATCAATCCCGCCGAGCGGCAGCGGCCGGTGTCGGTCATGCGGATCACGTCGCCCGGTAGTTCGACGAGGCCTGCCGCGACCATCTCGGCGAGCAGGCTGTCGCTCCAGTCGCCGTGGCTCAAGGCCCGGACCCGTTCGCGGGTGGGTGTGCCGGACTCCTCGGCGATCCAGACCGCCTCGAGGATTTCTTCCATTTCTCTAGTCATGAGAGCCTCCTGGCGATACGGATTTCAAGAACTGAAGAACTCGACGACCCGGTTCAGGACGAGGTTGAGCAGGCTGCCGAGCAGGAGCGCATAGGTTACCACGAAGGCGCAGATGGCCAGCGCGGCTTTTGTCCCGAGTTCCTTGACGATGACCAGGATGGTGTTGACGCAGGGGATGAGGAAGGTCACCAGCAAGAGATTGATCACGATCTGCACCGGCGTGAAGGCGCCGCGGTGGACGTAGTCGGCCAGGAGGGCGACTCCGGCCTCGCGGCGGATGGTCGAGAGCAGGAAGACGTTGACACTCTCGGGCGGCAGGCCGATCAGTCCGGACAGCACCGGTGCGGCGAGACGTTCGAGCAGCGCGATGCCTCCCGCCTCGTCCAGGACGAAGAGCAGGAAGGTCGCCAGGAGGAACACGGGCAGGGCCTCGTGGAGGAAGAACCACGTGCGTCGCAGGGCATTGTGGAGCAAGGGGAACAACTTCGGTAAACGAAGGGGGGGGATCTCGAGGAGCAACGGTGTTGGACGGCCCGGCAAGAGACGGTTGGCGAAGTGTCCGACCAGGCCGACTTGGAGCAGGACGAAACCGAAGATGAAGGGGCCGCCCCAGACCGGCAGGTCGCCGAGCAGGACCAGCATCACGCTCAACAGCGGAGCGCAGGGAATCCCCAGGACCAAGAGCAGCGTGGCCAGGATGCGTTCGCGGCGGTGGTTGAGGATGCGGGTGGACAGCACGGCCATGGTGATGCAGGAGAAGCCGAGGATGACCGGCAGCACGGCTTTGCCCGAGAGGCCGATCCGGCGGAAGGTCCGGTGCAGCAATACGGCTAAGCGGACCATGTACCCACTGTTCTCGAGCAGACCGAACGCGGCGTAAAAGGTGAGCAACACGGGCATGACGAGGCCCAGCGAGAGCGCGAGGCCGGTGCTGAGCAGCCCGAATTCGCCGACCAGCGCGCGCACGAGGAGCGGAGGGGCTGTGTGACCTTCGAGGAAGGTCCGAGTGGCCGGGACGAGCAGTTCGCCGAAGAGGCGGCCTTCGAGTTGCTCGACCAGGAATTCGGCGCCGAGCTTCCCGACCACCAAGAACATCAGCGACAGGACCGCGAGGGCGATGGGAATGCCGGTGATCGGATTGCGGGCCCACATACCGACCCGGTCGATGAGCGGGAGGGAGGGGCTGGAGGTGGTTTCCAGGACGCTCTCGGTGAGGTGCTCCGCGGCGGATTGGTAGACCTCGAGCAGCAGGAGATCGGGGGCCTTTAGCAGGCTGTTCTTCGTCGCGGTGATGAGCTGGCGCAGGGCCTCGCTTTCGTCGGGCGACAATCGCCGGTCGAGGTGGTGCCGGACAACGTCGTCCTCGGCGAGGGCCGAGAGCAAGAGACCGCGGGCGAGTCGGCGGCCGGGAGTAACCTTCTCGGCTTCCTCGAGGTATCGACGGACGGCCCCCGGCAGGGGGAGCTGAGCGGTCAACCGGGCGACCTCACCGGTGCGGCTGCGCAGGTTGTTCACGCCGCCGCCTTCGACCGCGACCGTGGAGACGACGGGGACTCCGAGCAGTCTGGCCAACCGGTCGGCATCGACCCGCAGGTTGCGCACCAGCGCTTCGTCGACCATGTTGAGGACGATGAGGAGCGGAACGCCGAAGTCGGCATAATGCAGTAAAAGGGTCAACGAGCGCTTGAGGTTGCGGGCATCGGCGACAAAGAGGAGCCCGGTCGGGGATCCGTCGAGGAGCAGCCGCTTGGTCGTGACCTCGTCCTCGTTCTCCATGAAAATGGTGTTCGCGCCCGGAGGGCAGAGCAGCACGACCTCGCCCAGGTAGTCTTGCCAGGTACCCTTGCGGATCGCCCCCGGATGACCGGATCTCTCGGGCTCTTGGCGGTCGCACAGGCGCTCGAATAGAGTACTGCGGCCGACGTTGTCCTGGCCCGCCAGCAAAAAAGTCCTGGAAGGCGGGGTTACGGATCGCTCGAGGGGTTGCGACACAGGTGCTCCGATGGATCCCGAGCTGTACGCTAATCATTTCCCTGCCCGCTGGCAAGGAGTGCCTCGTTTGCTCCCAAAGGAGGTAGCCATCCGCTTCGAAGACCGATTGCGCCAGGGCAAGTCTGGGTAGGGAGGAAGGTGAAGTGGCTTGACCGCCGCTCTTCCAAAGCATGTATGAAGTGGGACCGTTTCAATCGGCTCCTCCAGCGGTATCCGCTGCCTGTGCCGGTGGCCATCCACTCCATCTGCCGTCGCGGAGCGAGTCCGTGACCTGAGGAACCGGATGCGGTAATCCTGCACCACGTCCGGATCTGTGGGAACCCAAGGAGGGTGACCTCCCTGGGCCACCTAACCTGGGATTCAGCCTTCTTCCCCTACTACGCCCGACACAGCTCTCCTTTCTTTTGCTTCCAGCATGTTATCAATCTCCAGTCCCACATCTCTCCGTTTCTCTGCTTGACTCCCCCGCCCGCTTCTGTGAACAGTGCCGCAGAGGGAAGATGTGGGCAAATTGTAGTTAGCCACCAAAATTCAAATTCAGCTATTGATGGAAGCGAAATGCAACGACGACCTAACCGATTCAACTCGAAACGCAAAATGCACCTCTTATCGCCTGAGTTATTGCAACAATGCGCTGTTCTTTCAGAAAGCGTCAGATATGGCGGCAATCCTGAGCACAAGAAAAATCCCGGGGATTTCGGGTTAACCCCTCCCTCTGCGCCTAGAACTGCAAAATCACTCTGTGATAGTGTCGCAATATTTAAGAAATCACTTGCAATGAAGTATTTAAAGAGGGGTTTAAAAAGGGGGCTTGTTTCCGAGCAAATAGTAAATGGTTGGCCTCAAAATATATGGTCGTTAACTGATTCAGGCTACCCCATTGAAGCACAGCTAGAAAACTCTGAAACCGGTGTATATCACGGGTATCCCATGCCGGAATCAGATCCATTCTCTGTGGAAGTAGTAGCAGCGTGGAAAGCCCGCAATGTCTAAGTTCGAAATACGTCAGGCCTGGGTCGCCTCTACTTCAGAGGCGTTAGAGTTTCGGCACACCACTGCCCAGCTCGATATTCTAGTAAATGGGACCTGTTTGACAAGAAATGAAAATATCTGGTCTCAGTCTATTCAGGATGGAGTGACTGTACCCACGTATCCTTTGGCGCTCTGGTTCTTGAATTCCTGGTGGCGCCTTCTCTATGAGCCGCTTCCAGCCCAAGGAATTCCGGCTATTGACTGGAGAATGGCGCATGAAATTGGCGCCGCCAATCACGGTATCGTATGGCCCAAAGTCGTATTTGCAAGCGATGGCCAAAGCATTCAAATATGGGCTAGCCAATTCGATGCGGGCCAATTCCAATCGGTTCGTTACCTTAATGGATTGCCGCAGTGTGAGTCAATTTCAATTGCTGACTTTAAAAATGCTGTGTTCGATTTTATCTCGACTGTAGACAGTAAATTAAGGGCGGTCGGTATTATTGATTCACCCATCTCTGATCTCATTAAGATTATCCAGGAGGAACAAAGCGACGAGAACCAGTCCAAATACCGCAGACTCGAGGCCATTATGGGCTTCGATCCAGATGAATGCCCTCTCGATGCAATGATCTACGCATCCGAACTAGAGAGTAAAGTCGGACTATCAACATTGGGTGAATTGGCCCCTCTTTATGGAAAGCGAGCCACTACAGAGCCTCTAAGGGAAATCGAACAGTTTATCTCGTCCGGGGGAGTTGTTGGGCAACCAACTTTTAATAGAGTGGGAAGACATGTTTTACCTACTTGCCATCGACCTGCTTGGCAGTCCGCAGTTAACGACGCGCGCACTATTAGATCTCAAATTGGTAATGAACGAGGCCCGATAGATACCACAAGATTGTACGAGCTACTCGGAATCGCCAGCAAGGACATCGAAAAATGGGCACCCCACACGAGGCGGAGTGTTTCGGTTGGAATCCCAATATCGTCGGGCAAAATTAAATTTGTTCCCCGCAAGAGTCATCCAATAAGTAAGCGATTTGAGCTGTCACGCTATATTGGGGATATTAATTACGTCAATAGGGGAAACTGGTATGCGACTACTGAATTAAGTACGCACCGACAAAAATACCAGCGAGCGTTCGCGGCGGAGTTTCTCTGTCCGATTTCCGGATTGACCGAATACCTGAATAATGATTTTTCGGATGAGGCTATAGATGAGGCATCAGAGTACTTTGATGTCAGCCAACAAACGATAAATTCCCTTTTAGCAAACAATCATATTACTGAGAAGCCAATCATTCATGATGAGCTTCCTTACCGAATTTAATACAATCTTCTTTTACACTTAGGCCAGCTCCTCTCCACAGGCCAATAATCTTTCAGGTTGTGTATCACCACATGATAACGAAAGAGGGCGAGTTGCGCAGGACTCGGCGGGATACATCTTCTGCACGCAGGAAGAGGACGGGTTTCGTGGTAGGCTAAAGGCCAAAGGAAAGGAGAAACCAGAGGGATACCAGACGTTACCACTGCTGGCGGAAGAAAGAGCGAGGCTAGCAGCATGGGTTGTTCCCAACTCTCACACGGCTGTGCCCTCGCTGTACAGGGACCCGAACGCCTGGTCGAAACCGGCCCAGTCGATCTGGCCCGCAAAGCGGTACAAATGGTATGAGGTGGTGCGCGTCTGGAGGAAGTGGCTTGACCGCCGCTCTTCCAAAGCATGTATGAAGTGGGATCGTTTCAATCGGCTCCTCCATCGGTATCCGCTGCCTGTGCCGGTGGCCATCCACTCCATCTGCCGTCGCAGAGCGAGTCCGTGACCTGAAGAACCGGATGCGGTAATCCTGCACCCGGATTATTCACCAAGCGCACATGAATCTCGACACAATGCACAATTCGTTCGCCCCAAGCCCAGCATAACCCCAATATATAGGCCTATGAGGTCATCTATCGACAGGAAATGCATACATTACAAGTATTCGGTTTAAGAGCAGAGCAATATGCCTTGAAAATAGGCGCACCTGGAGTGGTAGATCAGCGCATTCGCAAGATTTTCGGGTACATGCGCCTAGCCTGAAGCGATGACAAGGCGATAGAAGTCCAGAGCCGGGGCATCTTTCGTCATACGGACTCAGACGTTGCGGCTCGTGATCTTGATCCAGCAGGCCACCTTGATCAGGCGCAAACGGAGGGTGGCAATGGTCGAGGTCTCGAACTCGGTTCTCGCAAGCCGTCGATGCATCTCCTTGAAAAGAGCATAGGCAGCAACGTGCAAGAACAGCCGCAACTGATTGGCCTCAAAGCGATGGCAGCTCGTCCGGTCGGCAGCGAGCTGGCACTTCCACTCCTTGATCCGGTTCTCGATATCCTCACCGCGCTGGCAATACTCCTCATACACTTCGTCCAAGGGTTCCTGTCGATCGGTCACCACGAAGTGCTGGCGCACCACCCCAGTTGCACGAGAAAAGGTGATGGCAATGACCCTGCGCGCCTGCGGCCATGTCTCGGCTTGATAGAGGAACTCACGGTAGAGTCTTCCGCCATGCTTGCTGACCGCCTCATAGTCTTCTTGGGCCAGACGGTGCAGTACTGGATTGCCGGCGAGTGCGATGGAATACCGCAGCCCAAGCCGCTCGACCGCCGTGAAGAGTGCTGGACAGGCGAATCCGGCATCCATGCGGACGGAGATCGAGAGTTTTGGCAGCCGAGAGCGGATCTTCTCGATAAGAATCCCTAGAAGGTTCACCGTGATGTGTCCCGCATAGGTCGTACCGGGCAACAAGAGCGGCAGGAGGATATCGCCGGTCGCGCTGTCGACGATCAGGTAGTGCAGATAACACCGCTCGTCATAGTATCCGTTCCACAACGACAACTGCTGTTGACCGTGCACTTCGTCATCAGTAGGATCAAAGTCCAGCACCACCTCCTTCCGGCCCGAGGCCTGCCCGAGGCCTTGACCCGGTCGATCCAGTGATGCAACCAGGCGGTCTGCAACCTGACGATATCCTCTGCACTGCACCGTTCCTCGATTCTCGACAAGGTCGGCTGACTGCCGCTCCTGCCGTGGTCATGCAAGGCCAAAGCGGTCAGAAACGCCGGATCATGGCACAAGTCGTCGGCATCGTTGCAATCTTCATAGCCCGCTGCGATCTGATAGACCCGTTGCCGGATCAGTGTTTGCTGTTCATAGGTGATCCGGTCTGGATCGCGAGGATCGAAGAGAGCACGCGAGATCAACCGGGTGATACCGACCTGATCGTCAAGTTGCCGCAGGGCGGGAATCCCTCCGTTGCTGCTCAACTCCTCCTCGCTCGAAACCATCGTCACTCGCCTCGTCGTTACGCCGATTTTATCTGCGTACAACTCGAGCTGCTCGCGACAGTCTGCCATCGTGATATTCCTCGGTAAAATCACTGTAACTTATTTGTAATTATATCATATATTGGTGATTTTACAAGGTTTCAATGCGGTTATGGTGAATTATTCGGGTGCACCACGTCCGGATCTGTGGGAGATTTTAATCCGGCAGGGTGAAACCCGCGGTTTTGAGCAGCCCCGAGATAGCGAGACTGGTCTGGATCGGATCACCATCGTCCACGATCACCCATTGTGGTTACTCCTTTCCTCCTTGGCTTTCGGTTAAATTTCGGTTTGGGGAATAAGTCGGTACTACAGCCATTTCACGGCAATAACCAATGTAAAAACCAATAAAGACGCAAAGAGTCACGATTGCAATAGAAAATAATAAAACAAATATTCTACATTTTTTCCTATCAATAGGCATAGCGGATTTTAATTTATTACCATCAATAATAAAACTGAAGTAGTCAATCTGATTAGATATATTACCAATATCTTCAATAAAATATTTTTTATTATTAAAAATAATCATTATTGTTCCAATGTCCAAAAATGCCCAAAGAGGATGATTAATGAAATGAATAGTAGAGATTTCTTCAAGTGGAATAATAATGGTTTTGTTATAGAATAAATTGTTTTCATTGAACACTATTCTGCCATTGTCATAAATAATTGTTTTTGTAAAATATTCATAGAAGGCATGTAAAGATATATATGTAAAAAGTACTATCATGATAGCCATTGGGAATTGAAAAAAACTTCTTAAAGTCCAGAAATTTAGCATAATTCCAGCATGTTCGCCATAATGAAATATTAGTATATTTTTGTTGCTTAAGTATAATAATGTTACGCTAATTGGTAACTGAGATAATATAAGATAAATTGTGCTTGTTTTAATAGTTTGGATTTTTTTGTGCAAATCATTGTTATGCGTATTGTGTTGAAGGCTAAATATCTTCATCTATGAAACCCACTCCTCGTTGGACTTAGCTTCTGCAGCGATTTTTGCAGCATTCCGACCCCCACTCACTCCACACCTAAAAGCAGGCCTTGAGGTCGTAAGGATAGCAATGCAGACCGGTGACGGTCAACCAGCGGGCGCGCCTCGGCCCTCTTCGCGCGGCGCTTGAAAGACAGCCGATAGGTCGGCTCAGTCTTTTTTCGAATCAGCGGCGTCGGAGTGGCGGCAGGGATGCCGACCTCCATGCGACGCGCACGAAGCAGCGGCGTCGGAGTGGCGGCAGGGATGCCGACCTCTAGCGGCGCGGTGGGTGCAGGGCCGCACCCCTCTAGCAGGCCGCAAGAAGCAAGCCTGTCAGGTAGGAGGCAAGCGCAGTCGGGGAGTTGCAGGTCGCGGCGGACGCGGGTGTTGGTGATCGGGCTCATGAGTGGATCACTACAGCACACCCCGTGCCTCTTGCATTATATTAAATATTCAATATGTTGTGACGAGAGATATGGGAACAGTTCTGAAAGACGAATCGAAGTGCCGAAGTCCAACGTGAGATTCGTGATTCTTCCCCGGGAGGGGGAATCGTCACGATCGCTTCCGCTTCGTCAAACAACCCCAACTGGTCGGGATGGATCTTCTCGCTCTTTGGCCGATACAAAGCCCGTTGGAAGTACGCGATCAGCTCTTTCAGTCGCTCGACTTCCGCGTTGGCGTGTTTGAGTTCGACCTCTCTGCGTTCGAGTTCTACCTCTTTGCGCTTGAGTTCCACCTCTTTGCGCTCAGCCTCTGCATCTTTTTGGAGCAGCTCGGTGTGGAAGTGTTCGGTGTGTTCCTCGAGCAAATCGGCCTGGGCGAGCACGAGTCGCTTCAGCTCGTCGAGGTCGTTGGGGAGGTTGTTCGCAAGCTTGTTCATACCCCCTTGTAGCACACTCAAAATGCGCTGCAAGCCTTTATTTGCAAGGGATTCAGATGACTCTGACTTTTTATGCAAGCACCGTATAATGACGTGTTTTGTGTCCACCAGTAAGCGGCAACTGCATTCCCTCAAGCAACCAGCTCAGCTCCCGATCGCTGAGCTCGAGCACCTCCTGTTCGCTCTTCGGCCAGTGAAAGTGCTCCCGGGAAAGACGCTTCTGCCACAGGCAAAACCCCGTGCGATCCCAATAGAGAATCTTCACCTGTTTGTGCCGCTGGTTGCAGAAACAGAACAGGTGGCCGCTGTAGGGATCCCTCGCAAGTTGTTGCTCGGCTACCATCGCCAATCCATCGATCTGCTTGCGCAAATCCGTCGAGCCGGGTGCGAGGAACACCCGAACCCCGGGGGCCGGCCTGAACATCACAACCCTCGCAGTGCCACCACGACCTTGCGGACCAAGCTCAAATCGCTTCCACGATGTACCTCAATGCAAACCCCTCCAACCTGAAGCACCAGAGCACGGCCTACACGATCGCCCCAGGCTCGTACCTCGACCAGACCGGTCCCTTCCTCTCCCAACCTCCTTCGCCACCGATAAAAGGTATATTGGTTCAACCCGCGCTGACGGCAATACTCGGCCTGCTTCTCTCCGCTCTCCCTCCATTCCCGTACCTGCCGCCGCCAATAACTCCGGCGATCCTGCCGGTTTCCCGTCGTCTTCACCTCGATCAACTGCTGTTCCATGCACGACCCCCGGTCTCTGGTATACCTCCAGTAAACCTAGCCGAGTCTCACGATCAGCGGAAGATGCGTTTGGTTACGCGCTTACAAAGGAAAGGAGAACCCAGAGGCCGAAGCATGTTCGGGAGCCGGAGGAGCGAATAGGAGCGAGGATGTGAGGTTCTTGGACAAGGTGATCGTACCGCACCGCAGTGGTTGCTTGGCTATCTTGTTGCTTATATTGCTAATATATTTTCCAAGGTGGGTTGTTCCTTTCTTCCGGCTCTCCATCTGAGTCGCTGTGTCCTGCGGGACCACAACCCTCATGAGAGTTCACCCTTCACGGGGCCGAGAAGAGCCTCGAGCACGCAGGGGAGCGAGGGCTGTTGTTTGAACACGACATGCGCGGCGATCAACGTGGGAATTGGAATTTCCGAAACAAGATCAACCACCAAGC
>MGSU01000054.1:0-3131 GCA_001799195.1 Deltaproteobacteria bacterium RIFOXYA12_FULL_61_11
CCAATTCTACGAGTTCGTCACCAACCAGCTGCTCAACGTGGAGACCGCGCTCGAACATCCGCTCGACAACGATGAGGTCGTCGATTGCGAGATGCTCGCGGATCCCTCGGTCGTGGTGAATGCCGCGTACGTGTTCTATTGTCTGCTCGACGCGCTTCGGCAAGAAGCGGACGAAGATGGGGGCGAGGTTGACGAAGACCTGGTCTCCGATTGCATCGTCCGGGGAGGCCATTTCCTCTGGGCCGCGTTCCATGCAAAGCGGTGCGGCGTGGACACGGAAGAGCTCGCGTCCTTCGTGGTATCGTTCGACGACTGGTTCGTGATGATGGACGAGCTGGTTGGCCGGCAGGCGCTCGCGCCGGACGTACTCGCGGCCATGCGCGACTGCGAGGCGGGAAACGACATGCTCTCCGAGGATGGCCCAGAGCTCGTTGCCATGTGGCGAAATGAGGGGCTTGCGTCCATTCTCCCTCTCACGGAATACCTGACCCAAACCCTGACGGCGGTTGAGCAGAATGCTTGACCCTCGTTCTTTTTTTTGTCATACTGGGCGCTTCGTTCTTTTCCATTGACGCGATTTTCTACAAAGCTTACTATGTGTTTATAAGACACTAAGTAGTGCCTTGCGCTCCATCACAATCGAATCGATCGGAGAACATCATGTCTGAACGCACCGCCCGTTCCTGGCCGTCTCCGGTTCAAGCCGACGTCATTCGCTACGACCCAGCGATTGTATTCGCGGCCGGGCTTTGCAGTCACCACATCTCCAACACGGCCTACCCCATCGCGCATGGCTCCACCTGGGGGCCGTATCGCGTCCGGCCCGACCGACACGAAGAGACCGTCCATGGCGCCTGGAGCGGTATCACGGATCTGTGCCTCTACGCGCACATCCCGTTCTGCGAAACCCGATGCGCATTCTGCGAATATACCGTGGTCGGTCGCGATGAGCTGTCGGAAACGAACGCGTACATGAGCGCGCTTTTCCGTGAGCTCGACCTGTACGGAGACATCGTGAGCGGTCACGACCATCTCGTACACGGCTTTGACATCGGCGGAGGCACGCCGTCGTTCGTTCCCGCCGAGCAGATCGCCCGGCTGGTAGAGACGGTGCGCGCACGCTATGTTTTTGCGGCCGGAGCGGACATCAGCATCGAAACCACCCCGAAGATCGCCGCGGCCGAGCCCGACAAGATCGCGGCGTACCGACGCATGGGCATCGACCGGATCAGCATGGGCATCCAGGTCATTCAGCCCGACCTGCTCATGGCCCTCAATCGATCCGCAAACGGAATCGAACGGCATCGGGTTGCCGTTGACAACATCCGCGCGGCCGGATTCCAGCGCCTCAACGTCGACCTCATGTACGGATTCGCCGGCCAGTCGCTTGAAAGCTGGCGGGCAACGCTCGCACATGCCATCGACCTCAGTCCGGAGTACATCACCCTGTACCGGATGCGCTACAAGCTGACGCGCATCTCCCACCAGGCGCAAGGCGTGATCCTTGAAGACGTGCGGTCGCTCATGCGACTGGCCAAGGCCATGCTTTCGGACGCTGGCTATCAGGCCAACCACGGAAAAACCACCTACAGCCGCATCCCGGGCGACGTGGGGACTAGCTCATATCTGGCACGGCGTGTCATCGACGGTATGCCGTACCTCGGGCTTGGACTGGGCGCGCAGACCTCCACGCATACCACAATCTCCTACAATGCCGGCTCCGCGGGCAAGAATCTTGCGCCTTACCTGAGCGCGGTCGCCAAAGGCCGGCTTCCGCTCCAGGATCTCTATGACCTCCCTGCGCGGCAGATGATGGGAAAGATGTGCGCGGTCAGCTTCTACTTCGGAGAAATCAACCGCGAGGCATTTCGGGCCAAGTTCGGCATCCAGCTGGAAGAAGCATACGGTCCGGAGATCGAATTCGTCCTCGAGAACGGCCTCATGGCGTACACGCCTCACGCCCTGAGCTTGACGCATGAGGGAGTCGCACAGGTCAACGGGATCATTGCCCTGTTCTTTGCCCCCAGCATCCAGCGGCACCTAATCGACCGCGACGCGGACTGCATGAGGACACGGACCACAGCCATCGCGCTGTCGACATGATGGCAAGGGAGAGGATACATGTATGACTTCGCGAATGTCCTGTTCGCGGGCCCGTGCAATCGCGCGTGCCCCTGGTGCATTGGAAAGCTAATTCCAATGCACGTAAACCAAGACAATCTGGGCGTATTCCCTCCGCGCGGAATCGACGCGTTCGTCGACGCGGCGAATGAACATTGCGTCCGCCAAATCGTGTTCACGGGAACGACCACGGATCCACAGCTCTACCAACACGAGGCAAAGCTCCTGGCACTCCTGCGGGAACGCCTTCATGCGGACGCGCGGTTTTCGATCCACACCAATGGGGTTCTCGCTCTGCGAAAAATCAAGGTCCTGAACCTCTACGATCGAGCGTGCATTTCGTTTCCATCGTTCCATCCAGATACGTACGCGAAAATGATGGGATCCAGACGCGTTCCCGACCTGGCGCGTATCATCCGCGAGGCGCGGATTCCAGTGAAGGTATCCTGTGTCCTAAACGAGCACAACGTTTCTGAGCTCGGCGACTTCGCGGCAGACTGCCACCGCATCGGCGTGAGACGACTGGTGCTCCGGAGGCTGTATGGTGAGACACGAGACTGGGCGCTTCCTCAGGACTGGCCCGTGATTGGGTCATTCAAGGGGAATTCCGTCATGGACTACCATGGCATGGAGATCACCTACTGGAACTTCGAGGGGAGCCGATGCATGAGTCTCAACCTCTTTCCCGACGGAACACTTGGCACGTCTTATCTCCTCGTCAAGACGCCCGAATTCACTCTCACGACCTGAACCACACCGCGTGCGTTCAGGTTTTTTAATCCAAACGCCGCCCGAGTGGGCGGCGTTTGGTTCGAACCTTCTGTCATTCGCCGTTTATCCGTTCTATTGGGCGAGCTCAGCGAGCTCGACGCGCGTCTTCATGATGCTGGTATCCACGTCATCGCTCTCTGACATATCCTCACCCGTCTCGAACTTCGAGAAGACGGTGGAGTCGAGATCGATCACGTAATCGGCCCAGGATTCGCCATACAACGTGATGGCAATCTCCT
>MGSU01000054.1:3169-5247 GCA_001799195.1 Deltaproteobacteria bacterium RIFOXYA12_FULL_61_11
TCGATGGCATACACCTTCGGATCGCTCTGAATCTTCACGAGCGTCACTCCTGGTTGCGGAAGCATCACGTCACCGAGCGTCAGGGTCGGAAGCGTCGCGTCCGTGACCCAGACAATATCATCCCATGAGTCAGACCAGGTGAAGAATGTGTTCGTGTCCCAGAACACGAAACGTTCGTGGTTCTCATCGACGTAGTACACCGACGACGAACCATTGGTACGAATGAACCATCCCGCAGAGACTTCCGAGATTTCTTGCTCGGAGCCATCGAACGGGGATGCACCATACTCACCGGATCCCGGCGCATTATAATGCTCGTCGTTATCGCTCCATTCGGCACCTTCCGTGGTTGTTCCCGCATCTGCCTCCTCATTACTGGCCGAGGAGGCGACAATGTCAATGGTAACCGTGTCCGTATCAAGCGTCCCCTTTCCTGAATCGTAGGACGTAATCTTTAGAATCGCGTCCGTTGCGTCGATATCTGGAACGGTCCACGCGTACGAACCGTCGTCTTCGTCCACATTGTACGCGATTTCCGAATACGTCAGACCAGCATTGGTTGAGTAAGCGAGCGAGATCGTGTCATGGCCAGAACCGGAGGTGGACCATGTCACGGTCACGTCTTCGCCGCCATCCAATGAATCACCGTCATCGGGGTTGCTAAGCGTAATAACAGCGGTTGTGCTTGTTACTGTGCTCGAACCGCCACCACCGCTGCCACTACCTCCGCAGGAGCGGATAGTGAACGACCATGTGCCATCTTCCGGACCAGTAGTAAGAAGGGCTTCCGCTGCGGCCGAGGCAATCTCTGCTTCATCGAGCACCATCGTATAGGAGGTGTTGCAATTGAAGTCATTGGAATGAGAAAGCGTGATTACCTTGTTGCTCGACGACGCGACAGACGACCACGTGGTCGCATCCGGCGTCTGTGCGAACTCCGTTCCCTCCGCGAAGGTCGTGTTCATTGGCTCGGAGAAGGTCAGAATCACGTCTGCATCCGTCGCAACGGACGTACCGGCGGAAGCAGGACTCGTTGACATCAAGACCGGATCCGCGGCATCCGTAATTGCCGGAGACGAAGCTGATGTCAAAGTAACGGTCGCGATTTGGTTAAGGGCAATGTCCCTCATGCCGGCGTTTGCCGTTAATACGACATTCATATCACCGACCGCCGTATAGGCTGACGTGCAGGTGACCGTAAGGTTGCGGCTTGTTGTTGAGTTCGGAGTAATAGATTCTGCGGTGCATGTTCCATGATTAGCCGCAGACGTTACGTCGAAACCATTTGCTCCGGCCGACGCGGTCAAAATTGGCTCCGAGAATGTAAGCGCGATGGTTTCGATAATACCATCGAAATCCGTGTCCTGCACTTCAATCGCTGTTATGGTCGGTGCCGTGGTGTCCGCTGTTTCTGTGACTGTGTTGCTAAGATCAACGAGGTTTGTGTTTGTTGCCATGTCTGTCACGGCAAGCGCGTCCACGTCGAGCACGACCGCTCCGGCGTCACCACCGGCCGTACCGGAAATGGCAATGGCTGCAACACGCTGTGCTTCTGTGAGCGTGAAGGAGAGCGTGGTCGCGTCCGTGTCCGTCGGCGCAACTGTAAGGTTGACGCTATTCGTTTCAGATACGTTGTTAATGTGGAATCCTGACGCGACCGTGGCGCTGGCGTCGATCGTCTCCGAGAAGGTGACGACGAGCGCGCCGGTGTTGTAGTCGAGGGTCGCGGAGGTGACCGTCGGCTTGGTTGTGTCCGCTGTCTCGGTCACGACGTTGGCGTCGTCGACCAGGTTGGTGTTGGTGGCCATGTCTGTCACGGCGAGCGCGTCCACGTCGAGGACGACCGCGTCGATCGCGTCGCCGCCGGCCGTGTTGGAAATGGCGATGGCCGCCACGCGCTGCGCCTCGGTGAGCGTGAAGGTGAGGGTGGTGGCGTCAACGTCGGCCGGGGCCGCGCTGAGCGTCACGTCGTCCGCGCCGGTGGCGTCGTTCAGGTGGAATCCTGACGCGACCGTGGCGCTGGCGTCGATCGTCTCCGAGAAGGTGACGACGAGCGCGCCGGTGTTGTAGTCGAGGGT
>MGSU01000055.1:0-14147 GCA_001799195.1 Deltaproteobacteria bacterium RIFOXYA12_FULL_61_11
GTCCTTTCGACCTGGTCATCCTCGGGCATTTCGCTCGCGATGTGATCGTGATCGGCGAGGAGCGCAGCGCGGCCTCGGGCGGGGCCGGATACTACGGTGGCATCGCCGCGGCCAGGTTAGGGTTCCGCACCGCGGTGGTGACCATGCTCTCCCCCGCCGACCGGGTACACCTCGGGACTTTCGCCGAGGCAGGAGTAGAGGTCTTTGCCGCTGATGCTCCCTGCACCAGTGGGATCGAGAACACCTATTTCAGCGCAGACATGGATCGCCGCCGCTGCGAGCCGCTGGCCTTCGCCGGACCCTTTTGCGAGGCTCAGTTACCTGATCTTACAACAGAAATCCTCCACGTTGCTCCGATCATGGCCGGCGAGGTCTCGCTCGATCTGCTCGAGACCCTGTGTTGGCGCTATCCCCGGGTCGGTCTCGATCTCCAGGGCTTCCTGCGCCTCCGCGAGGGTCGTTCCCTCGTCTTCCGAGATTGGCCGGACAAGCAGCGGGGCCTGGCCAAAGTGTATGCTCTCAAGGGGGACGCGGCCGAGGCAGAGACCATCACCGGACACACCGAGCTCCGCGAGGCAGCCCGGCAGCTCGCCGCCTGGGGGCCTCGCGAAGTGGTGCTGACCAATGCCCAAGGAGTGCTGGTCCTCGCGGAAGGCCGCTTCTACGAGGCTCCCTTTACCGCGCGATCGCTAGGAGGCAGGACCGGACGCGGGGACACTTGCATGGCCACCTATCTCGCCGCCCGCTCCCGCCTCGATCCGGCCACGGCCTGTGTTCTCGCCGCGGCCGTGACCTCGCTCAAGATGGAAAAGCCCGGCCCTTACGACGGCGATCGGACCGCCCTCGACACGCGGCTCGGAGAAGCCTACGGTGGGGTGAGCATCGCCCTACCCGCCTGAAGTTACGAGCACCTGGAGGTATCATGAACGACACGATCATCGGTTTCATCGGTTGCGGGGAAGTCGCCACCGTGCATGCGACCCTGCTCGCGGAACTACCCGGAGCGGCGCTCGGCCCACTCTACGATCCCGATCCCCGCAGGGCTGAGCTCTTGAAGGAGCGTTGCGGGGGAGAATTAGCGGCCTCCGCAGAAGAGGTCATCGCTCGGGCCGAGGCCATCTACGTCACCTCGCCGAACCGAACGCATGTCGGGTATGCGCTGGCCGCGCTCGAGGCCGGACGACACGTGTTTTGCGAAAAGCCCTTCGCCCTGAACCTCGCCGAGGCCGAGAAGGTCCGCGCCGCGGCCGAGCGTTCGGGGAAGGTCTATCAACTCGGTTTCAATCGCCGTTTCGCCCCTGCCTACGCGGCCATGAAGAGCATGATCGCGAACGGCGAGCTGACCCCGCGCTCCTTCAACATCAAGATGAACCGCGGCGAGCTGCAACATCCTGCGTGGACCAGCGATGCCACGGTCACGGGCGGCTTCCTCTTCGAATCCACGCTACATCTCTTCGACATGGTCAGGTTCCTCTTCGGCGAGGTGGCCGAAGTCCAGGCCGTGGGTCGCAAAGGCCTGTATCCCTGCGTGGATTCCTTTTCCTTGCTCCTGACCATGGAGAGCGGGGTCCACGGGGTCTTCTCTTCGTGCGCCCATGCCAGTTGGCACTTTCCCTTCGAGCGGGTCGAGATCTACGGCGACCACGCCACGGTCCAGAACGACGAGATGGAATCGGTGAGCTGGTGCCTCGGGCTGGCTCAACCGACCGAGCTGCGCCGTTTTGGGACCTTGCCCCACGCCGATCGCTGGGGCTTCAGGACCGAGGATACCTTGTTCCTGCGCCGTATCCAGGGGCAGAGAGATGACCGTATCTGCCAGGTCGCCACGGCGGTCGACGGGTGGCGCAACGTGGAGTTCATCGAGCGGGTCTACGCCCTCGTCGGGTTGGGCCGCTGAACAGGAACCCGGGACCCGGAGGGAGCATGCAGACGGTTCGCAGGACCATGGCTCAGGCCTTGCTCGGCTTCCTCGCCGCCCAACGAGTGCGGCGGGACGGGCGGGAATTCCCGCTCTTCGGAGGGGTCTTCGGCATCTTCGGCCACGGCAACGTCGCGGGGCTGGGTCAAGCCCTCGAGGAACAGAACGAGCTGCGTTTTTACCAGGCACGCAACGAACAGGCCATGGTCCATACTGCCGTGGCGTACGCCAAACAGCATCGCCGTTTGCGGGTCATGGCTTGCACCACCTCCATCGGACCCGGGGCGACCAATCTCTGCACGGGCGCGGCCGGAGCCACCATCAACCGCTTGCCGGTCCTGCTCTTGCCAGGGGATGTCTTCGCCTCCCGCCGGCCTGGGCCGGTCCTGCAACAGCTCGAGCACCCGAACAGCCAAGACCTCTCGGTCAATGACTGTCTGCGGCCGGTCAGCAAGTACTGGGACCGGATCAACCGCCCCGAGCAACTCCTGACCTCCCTGCCCGAGGCCTTGCGGGTCCTGACCAGCCCTGCCGAGACCGGCGCAGTCACCGTGGCCCTCCCCCAAGACGTGCAGGCGGAAGCCTTCGACTATCCTGCCTCATTTTTCGAACCGAGGGTCCATCGTATCCCTCGGCCGCTGCCCGAGGAGGAACTCCTGGTCGAGGCGGCAAGGCTTCTCGCAGCGGCCAAGAGGCCGCTCGTCATCGTCGGCGGCGGGGTCTGGTATTCGGAAGCCGAAGAGGAGCTGGCTGCCCTGTGTACCGACGGGGTGCTGCCCGCGGCCGAGACCCAAGCCGGGAAAGGCATGCTCGCCTGGGATCACGGCGCCAACCTCGGTGGCCTGGGGGTCACCGGCTCTGCCGCGGCCAACCTGATCGCGGCCGAGGCCGATCTGGTCCTCTGTGTCGGCACCAGGCTCTCCGATTTCACCACGGCCTCGAAGACCTTGTTCCAGGATCCCGAAGTCCGCTTCATCGGGCTCAACCTGGATCCGGCGGATGCGGTGAAGCACGGAGCCCTGCCCCTGTGCGGTGATGCCAAGGCGACGCTCGCGGCCCTCCGCAGGATCCTGGTCGAGAACGGTGCTGCTCCGCGTCCCGACTACCAGCTTCGCTGCGTCGAACTCCGCGCAGCCTGGAGGGCCGAGGTCGACAGACTCACCGCGGCGAGCAGAGGACCTCGCCCTTCCCAGGCAGCAGTGCTCTCGGCGATCAATGCCTTCACCCAACCGGAAGATACCATGGTCTGCGCTGCCGGGAGCATGCCCGGGGACCTGCACAAGCTCTGGCGAGCGAGCGCACCGGGCCAGTACCACCTCGAATACGGCTATTCCTGCATGGGGTACGAGCTCGCCGGAGGTCTCGGCGTAGCTTTAGCGAAAGAACAGGGCGACACCATCGTCCTGGTCGGTGACGGGTCCTATCTAATGATGCACGGTGAACTCCTGACCTCCTTGCAGGAACACCTGCGCCTGATTGTGGTAGTGATGGTCAATCAGGCTTTCGCAAGCATCGATGCCCTGTCCCGCGGATTGGGCAGCGCCGGTTTCGGCAATCGCTTCCGGCAGAGGGGGCCGAGCGGCCAGCTCGACGGTCCTCCCCTGGCCGTGGATTTCGCAGCCAATGCCGCCTCACTGGGGTGTCTGGCCGAGAACGTCGGAAGTCTCGAGGACCTGCGGGTGGCTCTGGCGAAAGCCCGCGCCGCCGATCGAACCACGGTCATCGCGATCGAGACCGATCCTTTGCACACCGTTCCCGGTTTTCATGCCTGGTGGGACGTCCCGGTGGCCGAGGTCTCCTCGAGCGAAGCGGTCCGGGCCGCAAGGACCCGGTACGAACAACAACGCGAAAAAGAACGGTGGTACCGATGAACACCTGGAAACTCGGCATCGCGCCGATCAATTGGTCCAACGACGACCTACGGGACCTCGGTGGAGACACGCCGCTCGATCGCTGTCTCTCCGAAATGGCCGCGGCCGGCTATCAAGGCACCGAGCTGGGGCACAAGTTCCCGACCGAAGCCGCTGCTCTCGAGGCCGTGCTGAAACGGCACCGCCTCGCCCTGGCCTCGTGCTGGCACTCCACCTTCTTTGTTGCCGAGCACGATCCCAGGAAGCAACTCGAGGCACTCGATCGCCGGCTCGAGCTGCTCGCCGCGGTCGGCACCACGGTGATCAACCTGGCCGAATGCAGCGGCACGGTCCACGGAGACCGGCAAAAACCCCTCTCGGCCCGACCCCGGTTCTCCGACCTCGACTTCCGGCACCTCGCAGACGGCCTCCAGGCCGCGGGCGAACGTTGTCTCCGGCGTGGAATACGACCTGCCTACCACCATCACCTCGGTACCGGGGTCCAGGACGAGGCCGAGATAGAGCGGTTGCTCGAGTTGACCGATCCGGCCTTGCTCTCCCTCTGTTACGATACCGGGCACCTCGCAGCGGCCGGTGTGGATCCCCTGGCCTTTGCCTCTCGGCATGAGTCGCGTATCGCCCATGTCCATTGTAAGGATGTACGCCCGGCGATCCTCGCCGAGGTGAAGGAGCGAAACCTCTCCTTCCTCGAGGCTGTGCTGCGCGGTCTTTTTACCGTGCCCGGAGACGGCATGATCGAGTTCGGCCCGATTATCGCCTTGCTCGAAGAACGCAGCTATGACGGTTGGTTGATCGTCGAAGCCGAGCAAGACCCCCGCGTCGCGGATCCCCTTCGCTATGCCCTGGCCGCCAGGAACTACCTCCTCGGTGTAGCCGAGCATTGCGACAACACGTAAGGAGCGAGTATGTACGAGAGTAAACTGGGCAAGACCATGGCCCTGGGGGTTGATTTTTGGAACGACTCGTGTGACCTCCAGGAGCTTTCCGAGGCTGTGGCGGCCGGCGCTGTCGGAGCAACCTCCAACCCGGTGATCGTGGCATCGGTCGTCGAACGGAGACCCGAACTGTGGTTGCCGGTGCTCGACGGTCTCCTCGCCGCACACACCTGTCTGACCGAGGACGATGTGGCTTGGCTGTTGGTCGAGGAGGGAGGTCGGCGCGCGGCCGAGATACTCCTGCCGGTCTACGAACGCACGCGGGGGCGCAAGGGGCGGCTCAGTCTCCAGGTCAATCCCAAACTTTTCCCGGATGCTCAAGCCATGCTCGCGCACGCCTTGGAATTGCGCGACCTTGCCCCGAACCTCGCCATCAAGGTGCCGGCCGTGCCAGCCGGGCTCCGCGCCCTCGAGGAATTGACCGCTCGCGGGGTTTCGGTCAACGCCACGGTGAGCTTCACGCTGGCGCAGACAATCGCTTGCGCCGAGGCGATCGAGGCCGGCTTGCGGCGCGCCGAGGACCATGGGCTCGACCCCAGCACCATCGCTCCCCACGTCACCCTGATGGTGGGGCGTATCGACGACCATCTCCGCCGGGTGACCGCCGCCCAGGGCGTACTTCTCGATCCGGGCGTGCTCGATTGGGCCGGGGTGGCCATCTTCAAGAGAGCCTACACCCTATTCCGGGAGCGGGGGTACAGAGCCACGCTCCTGGCCGCGGCGTACCGCTGCCATCTGCACTGGTCGCAATTGATCGGCGAGGGGCTGGTCCTGAGCATACCGTATGACTGGTGGCAACGCTTCGATCACAGCACGTTCGAGCTTCGCCGCAGCATCGAAGAACCGGTTCCTGCGAAGATACTTGTCCAGCTCCAACGGGAGCTGCCGGATTTCATCCGAGCCTATGAACCCGAAGGCCTCGCCCCCGCCGACTTCCTCGGGTTCGGCCCCTCGCGCCACACCCTCCTGCAATTCCTCGAGGGCTATCAGAACTTGGTCGGCCTGGTACGACGGAGGATGTTGCGATGAACCTCGTGCATCCCTTCCGCGGGCAGGAACTCGAACCTGGACAGCACCTCTATCCTCACGCTCTGGAACGCACGGGTATGGGCTTCGCGCTACAGATCCTCAAGGTGGGGGAAAAGCTCGAACTCGGTTTCGAAGATGCCGAGTGTGCCGTGCTGCTCCTCGCGGGCAAGTGTCGATTCTCTCTGCGAGGAGCCTCCCTCACGGTCGACCGACCGCATTGGATCCAAGCCGGTCCCACGGTGGCCCATCTCGCCGCCGGAGAGACGGTAGAGGTATCGGCAACGAGTCAGACCCGCCTCGCCATCGTCCACACTCCCAATCGGGCAACGTTTCCCTCGCGCCTCTTGCAGGAGGAGATGGTAGCAGTCGAGCATCGCGGCCGGGGACTTCTCGAGGACACGTGTTATCGACAGGTACGCACGGTGTTCGACCGGACTTCCGCTCCTTTGGAGTCCCAATTGGTATTGGGAGAGGTGATCAATTTCCCCGGCCGTTGGAGCAGCTACCCACCGCACCATCACGCTCAGCCGGAGCTCTACTACTATGAATTCTCTCCTATTCATGGGTACGGCCATGCCGAGCTGGGGGAACGGGTCTTCAAGATGGGACATCAGGATCTGTTGATTATCACCGACCGGCGGGACCACGCGCAATGCGCGGCCCCGGGGTTCCATCTCTATTATCTCTGGGCTATCCGCCACCTTTCCGGCAATCCCTACACAGGCTTCGAGTATACCTGGCCCTTCGACGAGCTGATCTGAAGTAAAGCCGTCCGTGAGCGACGCTGCCGTGCGGGGGGCGAAAGGAACGAACTCCGAGGAGGGGGCGCTTACGGCCTGTTGAGGAAGAGGCGGATCGGGCCGTTGCCATAGCCCACGGCCAGGTCAAGCCTGCCGTCGAGATTCACGTCGGCCAGGGCCACGCAGGTTGAGGATTGCCCCGCGTAGGGGAGAATCCACTCGGGCTCGGTCTCAAGCCGACCGCCGCGATTGACGTACAGCCGGTAGTTGCCGAGTTTGCTGGTGAAATGAGCGGTGAGGAGGTCCAGGTCCCCATCGTTGTCGACGTCGCCGAAGACCGCGTCTTCCATGCCAGCCGAAGGATCCTTGGAATACCAGAACGGCAGGGGGTCGAGGGTGCCGTTGGTGGTGTAATGGACGCGCATCGGCGAGGTCTTGCCGCCGATGAACATGTCCAGGTCCCCGTCGTTGTCGATGTCGATGAACCGCACCATTTTGTTGGAGTGCTTCTCGCCCAGGGTGAACGAGGGATAGGCCGGGATTTTGCCGTTGTCGTTGAGGTGGATCAGGGCCTTGCCGTTCATTTCGAGAGCCACGAGATCCAGGTCCGTGCTCTTGAGGTACTGCAAGGTCAGGGTCGAACCTTCGTGGTCCCGGAGTTCGGGTACCGCGAACCAGGGGTTCTCTGGCACGTGGAGGAAGTGCATGGCCGTGCCGTCGACGAGGACTCTGACGATACGGTGCGTATTGGGAGGCAAGGGGAAGACCGAGCGCTTGCCGCTCAGCGGGAAGGTGACCTCCGCGGGCTGCAACCCGTCCTGGTCGAGATCGGCCAGGGTCGTGCCGAGGCCTTGGATGGCATAACCGCTGCGCCAGTTATAGCGGGTCGGGAGGATGCCGTTCTCGGAGACGTACCCGAGCCCGGGGACACCGGTGACTTGCGGATTGTAACTCAAGTTGGAGGTGAAGAAGTCGAGCAGCCCGTCGTTGTTGACATCGCCCACCGCCGCGAAGATCGAAGAGACACGGGTCTGGGAGACCCAACCCGCGGTTTTTCCAAGACCCTCTGCCGAGCCGTAGTGGATGCTCGACGGAAACGCCTCGGGGCCGCCGTTGACCGCGAGCAGGTCCTGGTAACCGTCGGCGTTGAAGTCGGCCCAGATGCCGTCAGGGGTGAAGGTCTCGTCCTGGGAAGTCCAGGTGGGACTCATCTCGAAGACACCCTGGTGGTTGAAAAAGATCACGTTGTGCATGCTCTTGGGAGGGTAACCGCCACCGTAGGTCCCGACTGCCAAGTCGAGGTCTCCGTCGTTGTCGACGTCGGCGAAGGCCAGGACTCCCGCGGTATAGTCGATGGCAGATTGCCAGTCCGGGGTGGTGCCGAAGGGCGCTTGGTAGGGCGGATCGGCCAGGAGCAGGCTCGATAAACCCAGACCTGCGAGGAGCAGCACGGCACGTTTCATCGGGATCCCCCTTCTATGATCTCAGTACTCGGTCTGCATAGCGGGGAATGGTCGAGTTGTCAAGCCAACGGGCGAGGATGTTGGTATTCACTACGCGTAATAGTTGCGCAATACAAACAATGAGATGAAGGTATTTTATACAAAGAAACGGGGAAACTCAGATTGCAGGGCCGTCATTCTTCCTCGCGTTCGATCCAGGGCCGGACCCTCTTCTGCAAGGCCCAGTCGCATTGGGAGATATTTTCGTCGGAAATGATCATCAGACTGGGTTGGGACGTAAACTTGATGTAGACATTGAACTTGTCGGCCTTGACGTATTCGATGTCGTCGTAACGATACGCCGCATTGCCCTCGAACATCGGCTTGCCTTCTCCCCCGAAGAAGCGGGGGATTTGGGTCAGGAGCACCAACCCGAGAGCCGCGCCGAGGAAGAGGCCGGGGTTCTTCTTATACAGGGTCTTACTCCGGAGGAGCATATGTCGCAAGCGGTCGAGTCCCTGCCCGGCCGGAGAGTGTTCGAGCAGCTTGCCCACAACCTGTTTGTCTTTCAGCACGCCGCGGAGTTCTTTGAGCAGTGTGCGCAGTTTCCCCACCAGTTGCTCGCGTTCCATGATCGAGAACTGGATCGAATCCTTGCGTAACTTGTGCAGGAAGACCTTGCCCTTCACCTCTCGTTGCTCGGGTCCGAACTTGAGGACGAGTTGGAGATCGAAGAAGGACCCCTCGGGCAGATCGTAGCTCCCCTCCAGGGTGTACGAGCCGGCCGTGAAGACGGCGTCGATGTCCTCGAGCAGGAGTTGCACGTCCGTGTAGACCATGGTCAGGGTTTCGCCGTTGAGGGAGATCTGGGAGCCCTTTTTGGGTTTGACGCCTTTCCCGCTTCCTGGCGCGGTGGTCGGGGCTTTGCGGAGCGTTTTTGGAGGATCGTCCTCATCCTCGATCCTCTCCACCTTGGGTTTCGGTCGCGCCGCCGACACATGAACCGAGGGTTCGGGGGCTTCTTTGGTCTTGACCGTTGCCGGCTCATGGACCTCGCTCTTCGCCGGGGTCCAGCTCGTTCGGGCAGGGTTCCAACCAAAGAAACCGAGAACCTGGGTTTGCCGTTGGACCAGGGTGGCTTTTTTCAGGGTGGGTTCGTCGAGTGCGCCCTCGCCGAGCAGGATTGCCGAGAGGTTCTCTTTGCGTTGCTTGGCGATTTCGACGTACCCGCGCATCGCCTCGGCCGAGACAAAGCCGAAACGGACCAGCACGTTCACCAGGAGGTCGGCTTTATCGGTGGATTCGATCGAGACGAGCTTGCCGTTCTCGAGGGTACAGCGTTTCTCCCTTTCTCCTGCCCGGATGGTAAAGACGCCGCTGGCAGCCACATAGCCTGCCCGGCGGAACAGGAAGAGGGGAGAGACCATGGTGTCCTCGGGCACGACCAGTTCGCGGACCCCCCAGTCCATGTCTTCGTACCACGGCTCTCCGTCGACGATGCGTCGGAGGTGCTCGAAGACCTCCTCGGGATCGACGCGCAGGTTATGCCACCAGGTTTTTTCCTGCTCGGGTGGTTCCTCAGGGACGACCTCGACTCGCCTCCAGGCGAGCATGGCCGCGGTGCGGTGCAGGAGGCCTATACGCAGGGCGTTCTCGAACTGGGCTTCGGTGATCAGTCCGGCTTCGATGAGCGCTGCGGCGACCTTGCATTCGTCGTCGAGGTCCTCGCAGGTACTCGTGGCCTCGAGCAGGTCGTTCGCATCCAAGAGACCGAGGTACTGGAGCACGGCCTCCGCGCGGTCATAACGGTAGCCGGGATCGGCATAGACGATTCTGCCCCCTTCCAGCCAGATCCTGCCCTGCCCACCCTCGCCTGCCGGGAGGATCTGGAGCACCGCGTCGGTCTTGCGACCGGCGGCTTCTCGAAGCACCCCATAGAGTTTGTTGAACACCTTGGTCTCCTCCACGAAGAATCAGGTCTTCATCCGCTCGCCGGCTTCCTCGTTGATGTAGATCCAGCTCACGGTCTTGCCGATGTTGATAGTCTCGTCTCCATCCTCGAACCAGTAGTGGCGGTTCTTGCTCACGGTCGAGCTGGTGTCGCGCGGATCGAGCGCGTCGAGCTGCCGCAGGATAGTGCGGAAGCGTTCGCGCCAGCGTTCGAAGTTGGGGACCCTGAGGTCGATCCAACCGTCATGGGCCCAGCGATCGATGCTGGCCGGGGTGATGGAGAGATTCTTGGCGAAGGGGCTGATCACCGGGATCAGGATGGAGCTGCCGCGCCACAGACCTTTGCCGTCGGGGAGGAGGATGGGCAGGCCGACGGTGAGGATGGTCGAGCGGATACGATCATCTTCAGTCAGGAATTGATGGATCCGGCGCGATAACGCCTCGGCCGGGAACTCCAGCACCGCGCGCATGGTCCCATAGACAGTGCGCAGGAGATGGGCCTCCCACAGGAGTTTGGAGTTGCGCGGCGGACCGAGCAGCTCGAAGGCCACGCTCGGTACTCCGTGCTCGGCCTCGAGGGCGCGCAGTTGCACGAGGGCGCTGCGGCGCATGAAGCCCGCGCGATAGGTCGGCCCCATGGTGGTGTGGTCGAGGGAATTGATGATGTCGAAGCCCGAGTTGCGACCCTTGATCTCCCAGATCACGCACTGGGCAATCTCCTCGGGAGTGATGAACTCCATCTGCTCGTCGTCGGTCAGGGCTTCGAACTCGCCGAGGGCGAAGACTCCGTTCTCCCCGGTATCGATGAAGGGGGCTTCCATGGGTTGCGGCCGACCGGCCTTCTGGTAATACACCCGCTCGGGCAATTCTTTGGCCATGATGCCTTCGAGCAGGTAGGGCTGCTCGAGGTCGCAGTCTTCCAGCAACCGGGGCTTGCCGCCATAGGGGATGGGGCCATAGGCGATGCGCTTCCAGGCGATCGCCGCCGTCGGTTTGACCTCTTTGATGATCGGCGCATCCGGGGTTCTGGCCATGAGGAAGAGCATGAGGGTGTGCGCACCTGCGATGGCCGATTTGCTCATCAGCATGCGCGAAGGCTTGTCCTCGCTGTGGGTGTAGGGGATGTTGAGGCCCATGCCGCCCGTGCCCGAGGTCCCGACCTTGAGGTACATCTTGGTGCCGGCCTGCTTCGAGGCCGCCAGGAGGATCTGGATGTGCCTGATGAGCTGGGGAATGTACTGGGTCCCCATGAGGATCTCGACCTGCGCCAGGAAGTCGGGGCCCAGGACCGAGCTGTCCCCACCGGCCGAGGCCATGCGGTCGCGGATGCCCTGCGACGTGGTGAAGATGTCCTGATAAGCGAACGAAGTCGCCGAGTTGATGCAGTCGATAACGATGTCCGGCTTGTGCCGGCGGAACATCCCGGTCAGGGTGGAGTGCGCGAGGATTTCCTCGCACAGCGGGTCGAGGACATCGGCGACGACCTGCCGGCGGATGACCTCGTCCTGGAAAATCTCCTTGCGCGAGGCGTAGCGGTAATCGGCGCGAACGAAGATGTTGCCGGATTCGGTGTAGATCTTGGTCGGGGAGTTGGGGTATTCGTGTTCGAGCTGTTGTTTGGCCTGCAAGACCTCGGCCTCGGTGAGACTGCTGACGATGATGCTGTTGACCTGCTCGCGGAAGAGCAGGCGGCAAGTCGCCATGCCGACCAACCCGGCTCCACCGAGGACCAACACGTCTTGCCCCTTCAGGTTGTCCATCGCCACCTCCCACAATGATGCTCAGCCGTCGACACACCCTTCCCGTGCCCGGCGCACCTCTTTGCATAGAGGGATTTCAAGGTCCGGTCAAGCCCACAACAGAGACCATGACGGATCTTCGCCGGGAGCAGCGAGAGGTCGGAGGATCCATCGGTAACTCTTTGTTCCTGTAATAAGTACACGGAACATGGTCCGGGAAATAGGCCTTCCCGGATCTATCCTTCAAGAGATTGCCAGCATGCGTTCGAGGGCGAGGAGGGCCGGCCGTCGCAACTCGCGCGGTACTGAAACGAGGTTCTTCGGTTCGCCCGCGGCAATGGCCTCGAGGGCTTCCAACAAGCGCTCCGGTTTGATCCGGTACATGGTACTGCACAGGCACTGATAGGGGGACAGTGAGAAGACTCTCTTCCCGGGGAAGCGAGCGGTCAGCCGCTGCACGAGGTTGATTTCCGTGCCCACGGCAATGACCGAGCCCACAGGTGCCTCGGTCACGAACCGGATGAGGGCCTCGGTCGAACCGGCGAAATCGGACGCGGCCACGACCTCGTGACAGCATTCGGGATGGACGGCGACCTTGGCCTCGGGATGCTCCAGTCGCACCGCGGCCACGTCCTCGAGGGTGAAACCCTGGTGGACGTCACAGTAACCGTACCAGAGGAAGATCTGCGTCGTTTCGAGTTGCGCGGGCTCCAGGCCGCCTCCGGGGAGGCGGGGGTCGTAGACGGCCATCCTGCCGAGCGGGATACCCAGGGCGTGACAGGTGTTGCGTCCGAGGTGTTGATCCGGGCAGAAGAAGAGCCGCTCGCTGCGACCGAGAGCCCAGGCGACAACCTTGGCCGCGTTCGATGAGGTGCAGATCGCCCCTCCGTGCTCACCGACAAAGGCCTTGAGTGCCGCGCTGCTGTTGATGTAGGTGATCGGCGTTACCGACCGGCGACCGCCCTCGGTGAGGAGCTCCCAGGCCGTGCGCACCTGCTCCACGGTGGCCATGTCGGCCATGGAACAGCCGGCCTCGAGGTCGGGCAGGATCACGGCCTGGTGCTCCGCGGTCAGCATGTCGGCGGTCTCGGCCATGAAGTGGACCCCGCAGAAGATCACCCGGCGCTGGTGCGAGGCTGCCGCGGCTTTGGACAAGGCATAGGAATCGCCGCTGTGGTCGGCGAACGCGAGTATGTCATCCTGCTGGTAATGGTGCCCGAGGATCAGCACCTCGTCGGCCAAGCGCTGTTTCAGGGCCGCGATGCGTTCGAGGCACTCGGCTCGGGTTTCTGCCGCAGGGGGGCAACTCGATCCGGGGCGCATTTTCTCGGGGCTCGTCATAACCGGGGTCTCCTCGCTGTTCGTCAGGGTTTCACGAAGTGGCAACCGTCGCTCTGCGGGTGCTCGAGGGCATCCTGGACGATCAGTTTGGCGACCACAATACCGTTGCGCAGTTCGATGATCCGCCTGCTGAGTCTGGTCTCGTGGTAGAACCTCATGATCCGATGCGAGAGGTACTGGAGATCGCTGTGGGCCCGGTGCAAACGCGGCCGCGTGCGCACGATGCCGGCGTAGTTCCACAAGGTGTGTTTGATCATCAACCAGTCCTGATGGATGAGCACGGGATCGATGTCGGAGCTGTCACAGGGTTCGGTCCAGGGGGGTATCTCGTCGACGAAGCGCGCGAGGAAGGAAGCCCCCGCTGCCAGGGAAGCCTGGCGACCGGCCTTGGTGCCCCAGACCAGGGCTTCGAGCAGCGAGGCGCTGGCCAGCCGATTGGCGCCGTGCAACCCGGTACAGGCAACCTCGCCCACGGCGAAGAGTCCCTCGATGGTGGTCCGGCCCTCGAGGTCGACCAAAACGCCGCCACAGAAGTAATGGGCCGCGGGGACCACCGGAATAGGATCCCTCGTCAGATCGAGATTGTGGCGCAGACACTGCTCGTAGATGTGGGGAAAACGCTTGGCGATGTCCAACCCAGGCTTCCCGTAGCGCGCGATGTCGAGGTAGACGAAGGGCAGGTCCTGACTGGTGATCTGGTCATAGATGGCCCGAGCAACCACATCGCGCGGGGCGAGGTCCGCTTCTTCGGGGGCGTAGCGCTGCATGAAGGGCTCGCGATCCTGGTCGAGCAGTCTGGCCCCTTCGCCGCGCAGGGATTCCGAGAGCAGGAAGTTGTCGGCCCCCGGTAACGACAGGGTGGTGGGGTGGAACTGGACGAAACGGGAATTGACGATGGTCGCGCCCGAACGGCAGGCCATGGCCAAACCATCGCCGGTTGCTCCCCGGGGATTGGTGGTGTGGAGGTACACCTGACCCGCCCCTCCGGTGGCCAGGATGGTATTCCGGGCCAGGAAACGCCGTACTTTCCCGGTGACCGTAGCGAGGGCATAGCACCCGAGGCAGCGATCCGGACGATAGGTATCGGCAGTGTCCCGCGAGTGGTGGTGGGTGGTGATCAGGTCGATGGCTGTATGGTCGCGGTGGATGGTGATGCGCGGATGTGCAAGGACCGCGCGGGTA
>MGSU01000055.1:14171-16658 GCA_001799195.1 Deltaproteobacteria bacterium RIFOXYA12_FULL_61_11
GTACGGTCCTCGACGTGGAGGATGCGCCGCGCAGTGTGCGCGGCCTCGAGGGTCAGATCGAAGCCGCCGTCTTCGTCGCGGGTGAAGGGAACGCTGACCCGATCGATGAGGATGTCCTGCACCAATCCCGGTCCGAGATTGGCGAGCTGCTGGACCGCGGGCAGATAGTTGGTGCCGCAGCCTGCCCGGAGCAGGTCCGCTGCGATAGCCTCGGGGCTGTCCCCCAATCCCGGTCCGATGATGCCGCCCTGAGCGTGAAAGGTATTGCTCTCGTCGAGCTCCCGGCCCTTGAGCAGTATGACGACCTCGGCTCCGCGATCGGCAGCGGCGAGAGCCGCTGCCATACCCGCGAGACCGGCCCCGAGGACCAGGACGTCGCTGGGGAGTTGGTTGGCATCATGTTCGTGGGAAGCGCTCATGACCTCGCAAGTCCCAATGGTACAACCCGATCAACCTAAGGGAAAGCGAGGGGCAATGCAAGGGGCGCACGGCGGTGCGCCCAATTATTGCGGTGCGCCCCATTCTTGCGGCATGCCCTCAACCGCATCACCACACAGAAGGGCGCACGACAGTGCGCCCCTACGAAGATCAGGTTCTCCGGAGGGACGCGATCCGGCGGGGTCCGGGCAGTTCGAAGGCTTGGTCGGCCTTCCATTGCAGGGCGTGCAACTGATCGGCCGTGAGTGCAGCCGCCAGCTCGCCGTCGAGGAAGACTCTTCCCTCGTCTCCCAACGAGGCAAGCATGAGCGCGGTTCGGATAGGCGTACCACCGTGGATTGCAGCGCCGACACCGGCGAGCAGATCGGCGTGGTTCAGCAGCGAACCCCAGGAAAGACCGAACCCCAGCGTTGTGCTGATGCCGGGAAGATCGGCGAAACAGGTACCGAAGGCCTCGAGGATGCCGCCGGCCGCTTCGAGAGCCTCGGTCATTGCCGCAACGCGCTCGCCGTGGAAGAGCCCGAGACCAACATGCAAGGGCAAACCGACGGCTTCGCCTCCTGCTTGTTCCAGCAGGTCCCCGACCTCGAAGAGGAAGGTGCCGACCAAGGTGGAAAGATCGTCCAAGCGCTCGGCTTCGAGCACCTCACACGCGATGGTCACGGCCAGGACGGCCCCCTCTTCTCGTTGCACCGGTTCCAGGTCGAGGTCCGGATCCATCAAGGGCTCGGGAGCCCACGGCGAGAGGGAAGCTTTCCGGGTATCTTTGGGGGATCCCGCCTCGAGCTGTTGTTTCAAGAGATGCTTGTGATAGAGCTTGAGCTCGTAGACTTCCATCAATTCCTGCAGGCTACGGTCGAAGCTGGGTCCATCCGGATCGAGTACGCGGTCAAGACATGTCCGCTCGAGGGCTTCGATCAGGAGCGCAGGAGAGAGGTCCCGTCCGAGCAGAACCCGCACGGCTTCGGGCACGAGCCTGCGCCCTGCCGTGAGGAGTTCGAGCGCCTGTGCATGCCGGCCGTCGACCCACAGGAACGATACGGGAGTGTTCTCGAGCACCGCGAGGGTGTGAGCCGTGGAGGTGCAGCGGATGACGCCGAGGCGCCCCCCGATGGATTGTTCGATCCGGCCCTGGAAGGCTTCATCCTCGGAGAACAAGAGTAGGTTGTAACGAAAACGGGTCAGGAAACGTAGGATGCGTTGCTCGACCTCGGTCGGCAGAGCGTTGAAATGAACCCCGAGCAGATATCCGCCGAGCAGTTCATTGGACGTATTCGGCCGTACCCACACGATCGTTCCGGTTATCGTCGTGGCCGGACCATCGTCAGGCAACGAGAAGCGCAAGCGGAGTTCCTGCCCCCGCAGCAGATCCGGGGTCGTCAGATGCGAGGTGGAGAGGGACACCCCGGTGCGGCTGAGATTATAGGTGTAGATCGGAGGCAAGAGGACATTATTGAGGTCCTCGACCCAGACCGCTACGGGAACTCTGGGGCTACTCCTGACGTCGTCCGGCCGCACGGTCTCGGGCTGGCCATTCTGAGCCGAACGGCCCAGGGCTCTCAGTAGCTCGGCACCGTCGACGGGGCGGAATTGGTAGCTGAAGATCTTCCCCTCGTTGAGTTGTTCCAGCAGGGCCTCGCGTTCCCGGTATTCTGCCACGACCAGCAGGGGTACACCGGGGAGAAGCTCAACAAGGCGCTGGAAGAGGTTTAGACCGAGCAAGTCCGAGAACTTGAGATCGAGGACCACGACCGCGGGTCGGTTCGTACTCGCTGAGGTCAAGAAGACCTCGAGTTCTCGATGGACCTCGAGCCCCAAGCCCCTGTAGACTGTGGCCTTTTCTGCTCCATCGCACAAGACCAAGAAATGCGGTCGTTGCATCTATGTACCCCGGGAGGTGGATAACCGGAGTATGATACTGGAATTGTCCAGCGCCCACAACTCAGATGTAGGAAGCGGGTGTGCGTCAGCAAAGAGGGGATAGGTGCTTGACCTTTCCTGGCGGTGTGATATTGTAGATGAACGTCTACAATATTGAGTTACAAAATG
>MGSU01000056.1 GCA_001799195.1 Deltaproteobacteria bacterium RIFOXYA12_FULL_61_11
CACGAGGCAACACGAGCTGTCCCATTCGGTCAACAGCCGATCGGCCACGGGGAGCTGGGGTTGGTCATCCAGGAAGAGGGCCGATCGGGCCTCCGGGTCCACCCGCCTCGCCGCCTCGACGGCCTTGATGCTGATCAGGTAATTGACCCCGAGTTTCAGACAGCCCGTTCCATTACAGGCCACTGCCCTCACCAGGGAGGGCACCACCACGCCGCGGAACGGTTCGCCCAGGTACGAGTCGTAACGGCAGACCACGGCCCGGATGGAGGGCAGTCCCGGGAAGTGGACCCCGATCGAGCGATCTTCGTCGACGGTGAAGGGGCGCAGATAGCCTTGGGCGCCCTTGTCGGCCAACTCGGTCAGGAAGGGGCGCAGTTCAGGAGAGGCCAGAAACCCGGACAGGAGTTCTTCGAGCACGCACACGGTCGGGACGAGATGTTGTTGGGTGGCGGAAAGGTTGAAGGCGATGCCTGCGCGGAAACGCTCCAGGTTGCAATGCCAGTTGACCATGGTCACGGCGAGACCGCGACCTTCCCGACGGCAGCAGAAACGAATTCCCTCGAAAGCGAGACACAGGGCGTAGTGCAAGGATTTACTCACCGCGGGGACGCGGTCGTCGAGGGAGACCAGTTCGGGCTTCTCGGCCCCGAGCAGAAAGCGGAGTTGGTGTTGAGCCCATTGGATGCCCTCGAAGCCGGCCATACGTCCTCCTTCACCTCACAGTTGCGATCGCCGTGCCCTCGTCCGGACAGGAGCATAACCCTTCAGCCAGGGGAGGGCAAGTCGCCCGGACTGCCCTTGGGAGGGAGAGAAAATTGTGGAATAAATTGATATTACTTGCCACTGCGTGGCTGATCCGGGGAGGGAAGGAGGGTGCCGAGAAGCTCGTCCTTGTGCTCCCAGAGCTGGTTGACGAAGGTCTGGAAACGCTGGCGAAAGACAGGGTCGCCCTGGTAGTCCCCGGTCAGGAACTCGGCCGGCAGTTCGCGCTGCTCGACCCGGACGACGACCTCGTGCACCTTCCCGCTGCACAGCTCCCAGAACGTCGGACGCCCTCCCGGGTAGGCAATGGTCACGTCGAGCAACGAGTGGAAACGTTGTCCCATGGCCGTCAGGACGAACGCGAACCCGCCCGCCTTGGGCCTGAGCAGGTGGCGGTAGGGGGACTCCTGGGTCCGATGCTTGGCCGGGGTGAAGCGGGTACCTTCCAGGAAGTTCAGGACCGTGGTGGGCACCAGGCTGAACTTGCGGCAGGCCTCGAAGGTGACCGCGAGGTCCTGGCCCGCCAGCTCGGGCTTGGCCTCGAGGGCTGCCCGCGAGTGGCGTTGCATGAAGGGATAGTCCAGGGTCTGCCAGGCAAAACCGAGGATGGGGATCTTGCGCAGTTCTTTCTTGAGGAAGAACTTCGGGTAGGGGATACGCCGGTTGAGGACGTGTTGCAGGACGACGATGTCGACCCAGCTCTGGTGATTGCTGACGACGAAGTACCATGCCGCGCGCCGCAGCCCCTCGTTGCCGCGGATATCCCAACGCAGGTCCTGCGTGAGTCTCAAGATGAGGTCATTGCCCTGGACCCACCCTTCGCAAAGATACTCGAGGAAGCGCACCAGCTTGGCGCGGGTCCGTTCGTCTCTGAAGATGACCTTGAGGAGACCGACCAGGTACACCATGGGTGTGAAGAGGAGGATATTACTGATGACCAGGAGTATCGTCAGCGAACCGAGCACGAGGGGTGGTAGGCGGTGGAACACAAGACCTCCTGGGGAGTGTGGGACGTCGAACGTCGCCCCTGGCTTCCGGTCGGGGTGAGGGAGAGTCAGTCCTTGCGATTGCGGTACTGGAAATACTGGTAGGTCAGGCGGACCATGTCGCTCTCGGTGACGATGCCGACCAATTTGTTGTCCTTGACCACGGGGAGGCAGCCGATCTTGTGCTCCAACAACTGCTTGCACGCCGCTTCGATGCTGGTGTCCTCCTCGATAACGAGGACGTCCCGGTTCATGATCTCGCTGACCGGGACCTTGCGCATCATCTCGTCGTGTTCTTCCCTGGAGATATCGGCGAGCAGCGACACCGAGACGGCCAGCAGGTCGCGGTGCGTGATCAAACCGATCACCCGGCCGTCCTGGGTGACCGGGAGATGGCGGACCTTGGCGGTGCGCATCAAGCGCTCGACCACGTACATGTCGTCGTCTTCTCTGACCGTGAGCGGTGCATGGGTCATGATCCGGCTCACCGGAATGATTTCGCGGGACTGGGTCATCGTAGGCATCCTCGTGCGACGTTAAGTGTATCCCCTTCGGGTATGGCGATGATTGTCGCAAGCCCCCGGCCCCTGGTCAAGCGACATTGCCTGAAGAACGTATTCCATCAGTCTTAGGTGAGGTAAGGGGTCCTGTCGCCTCTCACCCCGACGCCGCGGCATCCTGCGCGTCGCTTGGAGGTCCGCATCCTTGCTGCCGCCCCCACCATGCTCATGCTTGCACGTGGTGGGGGTCCCCCGTCGGCGCCACCCCAACGTGGCGACGAACAACCTGCAATCCACCCAAGACGGATCCCGGCTGATCCCGGCTCGGACTTCGAAGGATCGAATCGGTTTCGCGAACGCCGATAGAAGGTCGGGCCTGGAATCCCTATAAGTTCATGATAATAGACGAATCGTCTACCTGGCATCGATCCTGCTGTTTCCATCGCCCATGAACGCAAGGGTACCAAGGCATCTCCAGTTCTCGGACGGCGCACTGCTGCACATGTACTGGCAGTGTACCAACCACAACAAGCAGTACCTCCTCGAGAACGACGACCTCAAAGAGCTCTACCTGGAGCTGGTGGCGAAGTACAAAAAGCAATACAATATCAAGCTTTTGGATTGCGCCCTCATGGGCAACCATTGCTAATTCTGCTCTGGGAGCATCTGGTTTCGACCTGCGGAGTGAGGTTGACGGGATGATCGATCCCGCCGGCCGACCTTCTTTCTTGTTGGACGACAAGAAAGAAGGCAAAGAAGCGTCCGCGTGGGCGCTCCGGGAGGACCAGCCCGGATCCCAGTGGCGCGCCAAGGTCGCGCCGCATACCGTTCGTGGTTCTTCGAAGCGGGCACCCCAGGCCTCCCGGAGCGAACACAGCTCTCTCTCTTTTGCCCGAACAGGGCGTCAGTCGACAGTCGATGTTGTTGGCGGACCGAAGCCGGGCTCGATGCCCGAAGCCCGACGCCGCAGCATCCTGCGCGTCGCTTGGAGGGGAGCTTCCATGCTCCCACGGTACCTGGCAAGAAACAATTCAGAACAATCGATGGATGCGGGCGAAACGCAGGAGGCGTTGAATGTCGGCGATTGCATGAAGCCAAATCGCCGACGAAAGCGAGACACGAGACCAGCAAGGTTCGATCGACAGTTGTCTGCACACGTCTCGAGCCCTGATGAGGGCAGCAGCGACCTTTTGCCCACTTTTGGGGCGCAGGCCAAAAGTGGGGCGCTGCCGGGAGGGCAGCGAAACGGAGGTGCAGGAGGCACAAGTGAAGCTGCGGTCGGCCTTGACCCACTCTACCAGTACGACAACCTCGATCGCGTGTTAGGCACTACGCGGGGATCGAACGTGATGATCGCATCGACACCTCGGAAGCCTGGTTGGGTCTGGGCGAGACCGATGCCGAGCGTTGTGCTGCCTATCGTGAGCTGGTAGAAGCCCATCGCCAAGAGCAGGGGAAACCCTCGCGGGAGCATGACGAGCTCCCGTCCTTTTACAGCGGCACCCCAGACTATTGCAGGACGCAGACTGAGCGACTCCTTCTGGCTTTCCGCGAGCACAACCGGGCTCTTGCCGCTGCCCGGGCTCTGAACCTCGCTATTTCCGACGCCGCTGCATCCTGCGCGTCTCCTGGAGGTCGGCATCCCTGCCGCCACCCCGACGCATCGAAAAAAGACTGATCCCTCTTCCAGGTCAGCTCTTTGGTGATGCGCGAGGAAGGCCTTGGTGCGTCTGCTTTCTGGGTTAGCCCTGCTTTGCTTGCCGTCAAATCGACCCGATAGTACCCTTGTCCGCATGGAGAGGGTTGTGATGAGAGATGCGCGTGGAAACCGAGTCCGGCTTTGGAGTCCGGCTTCCTGGTTCCGACCCCGGGCGCCCAGTTGAAACCGAATGTGGTTTACAGGCTTAGAACCGCACCGACTGGCAGACGTTTCAACGTCAAGCTCAGGGTTCCGGACGACGAGAGCCTGGCTCGGATCCAAGTCCTGGCAGCCCTACGCGAGCAGCTTGTGAAGAACTCGCGCCAGGTCGCTCTTGCGAAACGGCTTGAGAAGCAACTCAGCGACCCCAGCGGCCCGAGCTTGGTCCGGGGTGATACCGTCAGCGTAGGCGGTCGTCAGAATTACCGGTAACCTCTTCGGACACACCCGCGCAGCCGCCGCCACTTCCAGACCGCCGACCTCGGGCATCCGTAAATCAGTCACTACCGCGTCATACTCGTCCGCGTGCAGGTCGAGTTCGGCGATTGCCTCCGACCCGCTGGTGAACCACCGGACGCGGTATCCCAGCGACTCGAGCAACTGACTGCTTGTATCACACACCCGCCGCTCGTCGTCTACGAACAGCACCCGCAGCCCATCGCCAGGCGCGTCCGGCTCGGGTTGCTCTGCTCGCTCTGGCTTCCCCTCGACGCGAGGCAGAAAGACCCGAAAGGTGCTGCCCTTGCCGATCCTGCTCTCGGCGAGGACCGTGCCACCGGAGCCGGTAACGATGCCGTGTACGAGCGCCAAACCCATGCCGTTCCCTTGGCCGACAGGCTTGGTAGTGAAGAACGGCTCGAAGATGCGATCGAGAGTTCGCTGGTCCATGCCACAACCGGTATCCGTGACTTCAAGAACCCGGTAGGGACCTGCGGGGAAAGAGTCACCGACTCGCGGATCGCCGAGCTCGAGCACTTCGTCATGAAGCCGCACATCGAGTCGCCCACCGGACGCAGCCATGGCCTGGAGGGCGTTGGTGAGCAGATTGAGCACCACCTGATGGACCTGCGTCGGGTTGGCCATGACCGTGAAGGGTCGGTCCGGCACGTCGAGGTGCAGCGCGATCGAGGGTTGGAGACTGCCCTGCACGAGCTTCGCCGTCTCTTTCACGAGCGACCCCAGATCCAAAGGATGTGGGTCGAGCTGGACCTGTCGGCTGAAGGTCAGCACCTGCCCAATGAGCTCCGCGGCGCGTTCGATCGCGGCAACGAGTTGCTCGACGTGGGGCGCCGCCGGACTCTTCTCGGGGAGCAAACCCTGCACGATGTCGGTGTAGGCAAACATGTAAGTGAGGATGTTGTTGAAGTCGTGCGCGATGCCGCCCGCCAGCGTTCCCACCGCCTCGAGTCGCTGCATCCTGGCGATACGCTCCTCGAGCAGCTGTTTCTCCCGCTCAACCCGACGCGCCTCGCTCCGATCGACAATGACCTCGAAGCCGCCGAGGATCTCTC
>MGSU01000057.1 GCA_001799195.1 Deltaproteobacteria bacterium RIFOXYA12_FULL_61_11
GGACTTCTGGGAATCTCGCTGTGCTGCCTGAAAACCCACTTTTAGGACGCACACCCTGCCTTCTCGGAGGTACCCGACGGGGAAACCGAATTTTTGGCAATAAAAAAGCCTGAAGTTGAGGGGGGGTAACTTCAGGCCTAGGAAGATTGAGTATCTTCGAGCGGGACTATCAGCAAAGCTGATGCCAAAGTTGGAAAATGTGAATATATATTTATTTGCTCTCTATACAGTTTGTTAGATTCTATGCTCTGCGTCATAGGGCGATCTGCGGTGCGAGTCGCGCCTGCTCGGTAGCCTTGTGTCCCTGGGTTTTTGCGCCAAGTCGATTGACAGGGCCTCGGGTCGGCGGGACGATAACCGTTCAGTGTCGGAGAGGTGGGATATGGAACAGGAATTCGCTCAATTGATCGAGGTCGCTCTTGCCGAGGACCTCGGAACTGCCGGCGACCTGACTACCCGGAGCGTGATCGACGAAGGCCTCCGCGCCGAAGCCAGGATCAAAACCCGTCAGGCAGGCGTCTTTGCCGGTGAACGGTTCCTCAGAGCTGTGATGGATCAGGTCGACCCCGGTCTGGAACTGAGTCTCGAGGTAACCGATGGGGCCGAACTCCACCCCGGACAATGCTTCCTGGTCCTGCGAGGGAGCGCCAGGAGCCTGTTGGTGCTCGAGAGGACCCTGCTCAATCTGCTTGGTCTTGCCTGTGGCATTGCAACCAAGACCCGGCGTTACGTGGAGTTGGCCGCCCCTCATGGAGCAACGATCTTGGATACGCGCAAGACCCTACCCGGGCTACGCCTGTTCTCGAAGTACGCGGTCCGCGCGGGTGGAGGGAGCAATCATCGCCTGGGACTCTACGATCAAGTGTTGATCAAAGATAACCACATCGATGCGGCGGGTTCGATTACCCAGGCCGTTGAAGCGGTGCGACGGCACCTGGGTGAGACGGTCGTGGTGGTGGTGGAAACCCGGAACCTGGTCGAGGTCGCCGAAGCGGTAGCCCTACCGGTCGACCGGTTGTTGTTGGACAACATGACTCCGGCCGAAGTCGCCGCCGCGGTGACTCTGATCGCCGGACGGCGTCCGACCGAGGTCTCGGGCAACCTCTCCTTCGCCACGGTCGAGGCCTATGCTCGCGCAGGTGCGGACTTCCTCTCGATCGGCGATCTCACCAAGAACATCGAGAGTCTGGATCTCTCCATGAGTCTCGTCCCTCTGAACAGGACCTAAGGGCCTGGAAGGAAAAAAGAGCGTTCAACCGAGCAAGGAACAGGTGAGACCGAGGGCGATGGCCAGGGCCACGGGGACACTTCGTCGGGGTTCCTGGTTGATCCCTTCGCTCCGCCAACGGACGAAGAGCCGAGGGGTATCGCGCACGACCGGTAGCAAGGCAAGGAATTGGAGGACTGCGTACCAGCAGAGGGTGGTGGCCACGATACGTAGTTCCAGCAGGGGCCCGTACAAAGCACCGAGCGAGGCAAGGAGGAGGAGGTCGCACCCCCTGATCCACCCCCGGAGATAGGGGTACAGGAAGAGCATCAGAGGGATCAGGACACCGAGGACGATGCGGGTGATGTCTCCGAGGTTGCCGAGGTCGAGTTCGACCAGAGTAGCATAGGCAAAGATCCCCACGATCGGAACGAGCAAATAGCGGCGTTCGAGTATGTCCTGGAAGGCCAAGAGGGCGAGGAGGGCGATTATCGTCCCGTCGCTCATCGCCCGGCGCGCTGTTGTTTCTCCAGCGCGACGATCTTGGTATCGATGCGGCTGAGCAGGCCTTTCATACCGTGCTTCGCGAGGATGCGATGGAACTGTTTGCGATACAGCTCAAGCAAATTGACGGTGTCGTATTCCAGGTTGATGATGCGCCAGACGCCCGAGGGACGAGCGCAGAAGAGTATGATCTCGATGGTTCGCTTCCCGGTGCTCGTACTGACTTTCACGACCGAGTCACCGCTCTGATCGTGTTCTTCCAAGAAGGTGACCGGGTAGTCGCGGATGGAGCGTTCGGCTCGGTGCAGGTAAGAGAGTTCGATCAACCGGGGAAAACGTTCGAGAAAGGCCTCGAGATCGGGTTTGGTCACCGCAGTTCCTTCAGGGGCGAGCACGCGACGGCCGAGTTCAGCGAAATCGAAGAGGGTGCGGCTACGTTCGAGAAAGGCTTTGGGCTCTTTGCTCTTGGCGAGGAGTGCGCGCAGGGAGTCGCTCTCAGCCTTGAGGAAGGCGGTTGCCGATGGTTGTTCGGCGGCCTGGAGCGTTATCGTGAGGAGGAGGAAGAGGAGCGGGAGAGAATGGCTCATGGTTCGTTCCCACTCTGTTGACGGGCCAAGTAGGTGATAACGTGCCAGATGCGGTAGATTGCCGTGGCGTTGGCGAGGATGGCGATGATTCCCAGGATGGTGATGAGCACGTAGTGGGGCAGTTGTTCAGGGTCTTCGACGAAGGGCATTAGACTGGTGGTGACGAAGGAGCTGAGAATGGCACCTGCCCCCAGATAGAAGATCCGCTCTGCCCGTTGCATCAGCCCGACCTTGCACGGGACGCCGATGGCCTCGGCCTTGGCCCGGGTGTAGCTGACCATGATCGACCCGAAGAGGGCCAGCAGAATGACGAAGAGCACCCAGGATTCGTGGAAATAGCCCGCGAGACCGATGAAAAGGATGGAATCGGTATAGCGGTCCAGGACGGAATCAAGATAGCCGCCATAGGTGCTGACCTGACCGGTGCGACGGGCCACGCGGCCGTCCAGGAAATCGAGATTGCCGGCCAGGACGATAATGGTCCCACCGAGGAAGAAATACCCGTTGTAGAAGGCCAGGGCGGCAAAGCAGTTTGCCAGGAAGCCGAGGATGGTCAATTGGTTCGGGGTAATACCAAGGCTGATACAGGTGTTCTCGATCGGAAGGATGATGCGGTAGATCCACCAGTTCCGAATGGCCGAAGCGAGCATCTTGGAGCCGGGATAACGACCGTCGATATGTGCATCCTTGGTTTCGGCCATGACGAGTAGACTCCAGAGGAGAGGATACGCTGGGCCCTTTCCTAGGGGGTTCAGCCGGGAATGTCAAGCGCCGCGCAGTGTTCGGCCAGCCAGGCGGCGAGTTCGTGCGACAGGTGCGGAGCGAGTTCGGTCCGGACCCGATGGTGGTATGCGTTCAACCAGGTCACCTCGGCAGGTTCGAGGAGCGCGAGCTCGAGCAAGGAGAATTCGAAAGGACAGAGAGTCAACTCTTCGAAACGCAGGAAGGACGTTGCCGGTGCCGTCGGGTCGGAGAGGACGAGCTCGGCCAGGTTCTCCAGGCGGATGCCGAAAGCGCCTTCCTGGTAATACCCAGGTTCGAGCGAGGTGATCATGCCGGGTAGGAGCGGCATACCTCGGTCGCTGCGAGGCGAGATGCCGGGAGGGTTCTCGTGCACGCACAAGGCGGCACCGACACCGTGCCCAGTGCCGTGAGAATAATCAAAACCTTGATTCCAGAGGTGTTGGCGGGCCAGGGCGTCGAGGCGAATGCCTTCTATGCCCTGAGGGAAGCGCTGTTTCGAGATGGCGATCAATCCCTTGAGCACCAGGGTGTAAGCGCGGCGAACCGCGGGGGAGGCTTGTCCTCGGCAGAGGGTGCGGGTGATGTCGGTCGTGCCGGTATCGTACTGGCCGCCGGAGTCGAGCAAGAGGACGCTGCCGTTGGCGAGGGGGGCGTTGGTGCCGCGATCGGTGCCGTAGTGGATCACCGCGCTGTTGGTATCTACACCGGCGATGGTGTTGAAGCTGAGCCCGCGGAACCCCGGCTCTTTCGCCCGTTCTGCGTCGATCGCCGCGGCGAGCTCTCGTTCGCGCGGGAGGGCCTTGTCCGGCAGGTGGTGGAACCAGTGGAGAAAGCGGACCATGGCCAAACCGTCGCGGAGATGGCAGGCCCGCATGCCTTCGAGTTCGCGGGGAGTCTTGCAGGCTTTGCTGCGGCGGAGAGGCGATTCGTCGAGGATCAACCCGGCGCCGTCGAGCAGTCCGAACAACCAGACGCTGGCTGAGGTCTGATCGAGCCAGATGCGAGGAGGAGTCTCGGCCGTGAGTTCTTGTATCAAGGCAGGAAGGACTGTAGAGACCTCGTCGTAGCGATGGAGGACCAAGCCGTTCCCGAGGTGGGTAGCAAGGGCCTGAGGCGAAGTCCCGTCGACGAAGAGATGCAGGACAGATCGACCTACTGCCAGGTACGAGAGGGCCAGGGGATTGTAGTCCACGTCGGTGCCGCGAGCCTCGAGCAGCCAAGCGATTTCGGCGAGATTGGAGGTTACGAAGAGAGCGCAGTCCCGCTCGGCCATGGAGGTGCGCAAGGTCTCGAGACGCGCCGCCGGCCGAGCTCCGCAGAGGTCGGGCTTTCTGGGAGTAAGACCTCCGGCGGGGCGGGGGGGGCGATCCTTCCACACTGCATCGACCAGATTGTTGTCCAGGGAGAGGATGCGCCGAGGTTCTATTTCGGTGGCCAGAGTGCGGTACCGCTCACGTGAGAGCAGCCGGGGGTCTATCCCGACGGCCGCTCCTTGACCGAGGTGTTGGTTCAGATAGGCGGCGAGAGTGGGGACTCCCGGCTCACCCTGTCGCATCAGGTCGATGCCGCTACCGGCGAGTTCGCTCTCTGCCTGCAGGAAGTAGCGACCATCGACCCACAAGGCGGCTCGATCGGTCAGGACGACCAAGTCTCCGACCGAACCGGTGAAACCGCTGAGCCAGCGCCGGCGTTGCCAGGTGGCGGGAACGTATTCGTTGAGGTGGGGATCGGTCGAGGGCACGAGATACGCATCGATACCTTCTGCCCTGAACAGGTTGCGCAGGTTGACAAGGTGGGTTGTGCTCGGGTGCATGGGCTCTCCTCGGTCGGTTGCGTTAGCACCGGGATACCACGACGCCGGGACTCTGCCAAGCACGACCTCGGCGATTGAACTCATGGTGATCGGGAGATGAAGATTCAACCCGTGGGAAGGGACGTCAATCCACGACACGCACCTTGACGGCCTGTAGGCCTTTCGGGCCTGGTTCGACGCAGAACTCGACCTCTTGGCCTTCCCTGAGGACGTTGAACCCATTGGTGATGATGGAGGAGAAATGCACGAACAGGTCGCACCCTTCTTCCCGGGAGAGGAAACCGTGGCCTCTGGTGTCATTGAACCATTTCACCCTGCCCCGTTCCCGCTCGCTGCCGTCCGCGCAGAGTTCTTCCTCATCGGGCGGAGGAGAGGTTTCTTCCTCGAGGAGGGTGACTCGGACGGCTTGGAGACCCTTGGGCCCTTGCTCAACGCAGAATTCGACCCGCTGGCCCTCGTGCAGGTTTTTGAATCCCTTCGTGATGATCGCGGTGAAATGTACGAACAGATCGGCGAGGCCTTCCTTGTCGGGATCGATGAAGCCGAAGCCCTTGGTGTCGTGGAACCACTTCACCGTGCCCTGGAGCCGCTCTCCGCGGGAAGCAAGGCAGTTCGAACCGAGGAACAGCCCGAGGGCCAGGAATACTAATACCATGGTCCGGTGCATAGGAGACTCCTTGGAAACCTGTACTACTTGTCAATATTGCAGGTTGTATGCCTGGACCGTGTTTGCAATTTGTTACTATAATAAATTGATATTAATAATAATTATGATTTACGCTGGGGACAGTTGCTTCAACCGTGGTGACAAGGTGACCCTCCATAAGCTCGGTGCGCTCCTGGGAGCCGGGTCCCTTGAGCGAGTTCTCAAAATCCATGTTTCACGCGAGCGTTGACAGGTTCCCACGGCTGGGTCAAGGTGAGCCCGCGGCTTTAGTCGGTCTGAGTTGGAGAAGAACCCATGAAAATCGTCCTCGTCCTCGTGCTTGCCGGCTTGGTCCTTCTGGCCGGCCGTTACACCCTCGTCTCGACGGGCAGTGGGTATGCCTTGGTCGATCGCGGTACCCTCTCGCTCGGCCCCTTCTATCTCAACCTGAAAGACTGGAGTCACGATCGGATCGCCGAGCTCGATTGGCTGCGCGGTGCCCTGGAACGGGGAGATCTGCCGGGGTTGGAGGAGAGCAGGAAACGTCTGCTCGAAGAGCTGCGAGAGGCAGATGAAGCCATTGATTCTGCTGCGGACAAGGCCGGCGACTTGAAGGACGAGGCGGGGAAGGGCTTGCGCGGGGCGGGCGAGGCCCTACGCGAGCAGACCCGTAAGGTCGACGAAGCCGTTCGCGACCAAGTGGAATAGCGTCGAGGGCCTGCGTTCGTCGTGATCAGGGAGGGGCTTTGGTCGAACCAACCCTTGTCCCTGAGGCCGACCGGCGGAGACGGGTCAATTCGAGTACCGCGGTGATCCAGAGCACGGTAACGGCGAGGATCGCCCCGAAGAACACCGAGAGATGCCCTGCCCCGAAGATGAGGAGCAGGCCTTTGAGCAGCAACGAGGCAGGTGCCTTGGCGAAACGGTACAGGAACATGTCGATGAAGGCCTTGGCCTTGTACTTGTGTTCGTAATCCAACGGGATGTAGAGCAGTTCTTTTGCTACCCGGAAGAGGGAATAATCCAGGCTCTTCGCGCTGATCTTGAGTACCAGGACGGTCGCGAAGCAGGTCATGATGAGGTTGGTGATCGTAGCGCAGAGGATCACCCCCGGGTAGAGCAGCAAACCGAAGGTCAAACCGAGGTAGCGGAGAAGAGGGGAGGCGATGATCACCTGGAGGACGAGCGTGACGATATTCACCGCGCTGTAGATCATCCCGATGATCTGGGTGCGCCGATCGAGGTCCGTGACCATGGTTTCGAGCAGGTGCAGGTAGAGATAATCGATGATGACGATGACGACCTGTGTGCACAACACGATACTCGAGAGGAGTAGGAGGTAGCGTGAGCCGAGGATCAAGCGCAGGCCTCCGCGCGGTGTGACCTGCTGTTTGAGAGCCTGCGCGCGCATTTGCGAGACCTTGAGCAAGTGGGTGTGCCGCAACATACCGGTCTGGATCAGGGCAAGGACCGAGAGTATGACCACGGCCACTACTACCGAGTTCAAGGTGCCTATCGAGGTCGGGAGACAACTGGCCAGGAGATTGCCGGTGATCGCGCCCAACCCACCGGTGGCTGCAAGCAACCCATAGCAACCTTTCGCTTTTTCGCTGTTGAAGGTGGTGTTGGCCAAGCTCCAGATCTGCTCGACCAGAATGACGATGTGGATGTCCTTCCAAATGTAGAAGATCAAGGCCGCGGGGCCGTAGTTCGCGGCGATGGCCAACCAGAGCACTGCCAGGTCGATCAGGAAGAACAGTAGGGTCGCCAGGTAGAGCTGCAGGAAGAGCAAGCGCCGGACGAGCTTGTTGTAGACGAAGACCGTGACGGCGATGAAGAGCACGGACCATAGCCACACGTCGGGCAAGTCATCGGCGCTGTAGAATTGCAGGAACAGCCCCTGGCTGCTCGCCCGGATCAAACCATAGCTGACCAGGGTGAGGAAGTAGTTCAAGCCGAGGTAGAGCAAGAGGAAGCGGTCCTCCGCGGCCAAGCGGAAGTACGTCGCCAGGAACCGCCGGATCGACATGTCAGAAACCGTGTCCGCTCAGTCCGACCATCAAGCTGGGGTGGTGGTCCTGGTCCGGGATCAGGGTCACCACGGGCAGGAGGATGCGTTCCCGAGCGTCGAGGTCGGGTGGGCGATGGTCCGGTCCGGGAGCGGGCCGGCTTTCTTTGGTCCAATCGAAGAACGAGGTGACGAGTATCGAACCGAGGAGTCCCGACAGACCGCCGATGAGGATGCCCTGACGGATGGGAAGACCCGCGAGGCGGCCGAAGGCCGGGAAAAGGCCCATGCCCGCGAGACTGGACAGTTTGATGATGTAGAGCCTGGTACTGTTGGCATTGACCCAGGGTTGCAGGGTCAGGACGGAAGTCGCAATACCGAGGTTGCTGCCCACCAGGGCCGAGGTCAGACTCCAGCGGTAGCTGTGGTCTTCGACCAGGTCGGCGAACAGGAAGGCCAGCCAGCCTCCGTAGATGCCGCTCGACCCCAGGAGGAGGAGTTCGTAGGTGTCGAAGCTGAAGAACTCCTGGCTGAGTTCTCCGAGCAGATACCCCACGGCCTGGCCGAAGGCTGCCCCGCCAAGGAAGTTGCTTGGGTCGGGAGCATCGTAATGTAGGGTCCAACCCCAGCCGAGCCCCTGCAAGAGACCCCAGCTCGAGGCTCCGAGAGTTTGGAGAGGACGGGGTCCGATGAGGTGATCATTGCGCGAGAACAAGGGGACCGCGACGGCAGCGCCAAGGCCTAACCCGAGGTTGGCAGCGATGGAAATCTCTCGGTTGGCCGAACCGTCAGGGAGGAGGTAGCCCAGGCCCCAACCCGCGCTCGAGCCCTGGAGGGTCCAGAGTGCGGTGCGACGCAGGGGAAAGACGTCCGAGCGCGGCGCAACGGCCATGCTGCCGAGTAACCCCAAGGCCCCGCCGCCGAGAGTCACGAGAGGCCGGCGCCAGGATGCCTCGGAGTCGTCGAACAGCAGGCCGGCGCAGTAACCGTGATAGAAACCGAGCGAGGTGAAGAAGGGAAGCATGCTCAGGCGCTCCCTGGGGATCGAGGGCAGTCGGGAGGAAAGGTCATACCCCAGGGGCAGCATGACGGGTATGGGGAGCAGGCCGACCAGAGCCACGTGGTGCGGATTGTCGAGGAAGAGCGAGCCGAGTCCCAGACCCACGAGGTTGCCGAGACCGGAGGCGAGGCTGAGCAGCGGGTAGTTGGGTGGGGGGAGGAAACCGGTCCTGGTGAGCAGGTCGGCAAGCGTCCCGGCGAGGCCGGCTCCGACCAGGGCTGTCCCGAGAGTGCGATCCTGGTCCAGATCGAGTCCATAGCCGAGCAGAGCCCCCTGGCTCGCGCCGAGGACCGAGAGGTCGGCAAGGCTCAGGGCGTGGACCAGGCCGAAGGGGCGATCGTTCAGAGCCAGGGCAAGCCCGAAGGAATGGAGATAGCCGCTGCCGAGAACCAGGGCATATGGCTGCCAGGAACCGAGGGTAGGTCCGAGAAGGAGGGCCGCGCCGCTGCCGCTGACCGTACCGAGGGTCAAGCCGGTGGTGAGGTCCAGGAAGGTGCCGGTGTCGATGGTTCGTTCATCGGTGAAGACGAGGCCGCCGGCGAGCCCTGTGGTGGTGCCGAGCAAGGCCTTGCCGTAAGCGCGGCGCAAGGCTGCCTGGGTCTCGACACCACTGGCATCATAGGATTGCACGAGGTAGTGGGCCCCTAAGCTCTGTTCCCGGTTGTGATCGACTAGGTCGAGCAGGACGCCGGTATACAGGCCGAGGACGCCGCTGTAGAGACCGGCGAGTCCCGGCCTGAGGTTGTGGGTCGGCGTTCCGGTCACGGCGAAGAGCGCACCGCCGAACGCGGCCGAACCGAGCATGGTGCCTGCCTGTATTCTGCTTCCAAGGTCGCCGAAGGCATGAAGGGCTCCGTAACCAGCGAGGCTGCCGACGACCACGCCCGAGGTGATGCAGAGGTCCGTATCCCAGGTTCTTTCGAGGTAGTTCCGGTTGAGACCTGCGCCGAGCAGCCCGAGGCTGCCGCCGAGGAGCACCCCTCCGAAACGGGCCCCGGAGTCGTCCGGATACGCGAGGCCTGAGGCAAGGAAACCGAGGTAGCCGGAGGTCAGACCGCTGAAGAGCAGGTCCTCGCGGACTCGTTGACCCTCGAGCTTGGGCGGGAAGAGGTACAGGTCCAGGGGGGGGAGGAGGAGGGTGCCTGCCAGGGTTGCTCCGGCCACGGCCTCGCGTTCGCGAAGACCCTCGGGCAGGAGCAAGCCAAGGCCGAGACCCAGCAGCGCCCCGTGAGCGCTATACAGAGAAAAGTCCTCGAAATCCGCCGAGGTCAGTCCGAGCTGACGGCCGAGGATGGTGCCGCCCATGAAGTAGGCGGCGCTGCCTGCCAGGGCTGCCCCTGGTAGCTTAGCCGAAGGAGAGGACGAGCTGGGCAAGGTCAGCGCAGCAAGGGTGAAGGTGCCAGCTCCGGTCAGGGCCGCAAAGCCCAGCCCGGGCAACCGCGGACGCAGTTCCTCGGCGGTGAGGTATTCGGTGCCGTACCACAGGCCGGGCAAGAAAGAGAGTACGGCGAGGTCGCTATACGGACGCCGGTCGAGTTCGGTCAGGCTCGCCACCAAGCCGTAGCCGAGCGCCGAGGTGAGCAAGCCGCCGTAGAGTGGGCGGTGCCCGGCGGCAGTGAAGGCGGGCCAGGTATTGGCTAGATAACGAGCCCCGACGTAACCGAGGCCGAGACCGGTGAGCCCGCTGGCCCCCGAGAGTTCTTCGTAGCCCAGCGCCGCGGGAGCGAAGTAGCCATAGTACCAACCCAGCAGGGACCACGGCACGGTCAGGGGGTGATGAGGTCGAGGCATGGTCGCCTCGAAGGCGAGGTTCTCGAGCGGCCCCAAGACGGCCGAGGTCAGGGCCGTGCCCCAGCGCCAGCGTTGATCGTCGGTGGCATAGCCGGCGAGACCGTAGTAGAAGAGGCGGCCATACCCCAAGGCGATCGGGGACGGCAGCAACAGGGAGGTGCTGGAGTGGTCGTGATAGCCGGCGTAGAGTTCGATCGACGCTCCGAGCAGGCCGCTCCCGGCTGCAGCCAGCAAGGTCCTCTCGCCGGAGAGGTCGAACAGGGCTGCCCAACCCGCGCCCTCGACCGCGCCGAGCGCCGCACCGCTCAGATAGCGTGCTTGGTATTTCCGGTTCTCGTGGAAGAAGGGGCGGTCGCGGTAGGCAAAACCGAGCGCTTTGCCGGCCAGGAGACCCGCGAGGGCACTGGCATAATACGCGGTGGGTTCGGTCTTGAAAAAGCTTTCGCTGAGGAGCAGGCCGGCACCGCCGAGGTAGAGGGTGTGCTCCAGCCAGTGGAGGTTGCGGGCACGTGTGCTCTCGACCGGTTCGAGCGTGTGCAAGGCGACATAGTACCAGGCGCTGGAACAGAGCAGGGAACTTCCGAGCCAGCGCACGGTGTCTTCCTCGCCCCAGAGCGCGTTGCCCAGGAGGTAGCCTTCGACGAGGCCGCTGAAGGACGCCCCGACCAGGTATTCGAGGTTCGGCCCCCGGTCGAGCGCGAAGTTGTCCGCGGCGAGCAGGTGGTAGGAGAAGCCGCTCCAACCCGACGCGATCATGGCTCCGTAGAGTACTGCGTCGTTGCCGAGTTGCTCTTCCGGCAGGTCGCCGGTGAGCATGCCGAGCAGACCCACGGTACCTGCCACGCTGACCGAGCCGCCGAGGTTGGCGAAGAGCAGTTCGTTCGTGGTGTAGTCGGCACCCTCGGTGGTCAAGATGCCGTAGCCGAGGCCCAGGGATTCTCCCAGGATCGAGGACAAACGGGTCCATTGGGCATCCTGGTCGAAGATGCGGTAGGCTGCCGCGCCGGTCAAGGCGCCCCAGGTGCCGAAGGTGCCGATGTAGGTGGGATCCTGGTAGTCGAAGGGTTGGTAGAGGCTCCACAGGTAGGTCGAGCCGCCGCCGACCAGCGCGCCCATAGAGGAATAGAGTACTGCGCTGGTGCCGCCGAGCTGGGCGATAGTGCCCATGGTGTACGCTCCGAAGGCCGAGTTCAGGGCGATGAGCATGAACCTGGCGTTGCGCTGCCGGCGTTTGTCCTGGAGCTCGCGCGCGACCGCCGCCTCGGCGGCGAGGTCTTCCTCGAGACGTTCGAGTTCGGCTGCTTCGGTCCCGAGGGCTCCGGCCTCGAGCGGCGGGGAGGTATCGGTGCTGACCTCGAGGGTAGGTAGTTGGGCCGCCTCTCCGGGAGACGGCGAGGGAGGAGGTTCGGTTATTTGCCCCGGATACCGTGGGCCGGGGGACGAGGGTTGCGCGAGCAGGGGGTCGGAGGGGGAGGGAACCCGGGGAGCGAGTTCCTCGAGCAAGGCCGGTTGGTACCGGGCGAGGACACTCTCGAGCCAGGTGCGTTGCTGAGGATCGTCCTCGAGCGTTTGGTAGAGCTCGGCCAGGTGGTTCCTGGCACTGCCGGTCTCCTGTCGAGCCAGGGCTTCGAGGTAGGCTTCGGGTGGGGGATAGTCACTCGGATTGCTGTCGTTGTGGAGTTTGATCAGCCGCTTCGAAATCAGCTCGTGGGACCACTGGGAGGACAGCTCGAGCATCGTCGGCCGCAGCGCCCGCCGGTGAAAACCGTCGAGGAAGGAGGGGAGCAGGCGTTCATCTTTGGTCCCGGCCATGCGGCGAAGGCTCGCGGCCTGGTCCTCCGGCTCTGCCGAGAGTAGGTACCAATTGATCAGGTCGAGTACTTCGTCCTGCGTGAGGGAGGTTGGTCCCGGGACAGAGAGGTCGGAGCTGGACTCCGAGCTGGACTCCGGGGAGGCAAGAGTAGCTGCCGGCAGCAGGACGCTACCCAGCAGGATGACCTGAGGGAGCCGCAGCAGGGATCCTGCCCGGTTGAGCCAGGGACGTGGGTGTTGCAAGGCGGTTTGAGGAACCACCAACGACCTCCGCGCGTTAGTTCCACAATAGTGTATGCAGGAGATCGGGGCAGAAGTCACGACCTTTACCACCTCGCCGGGTGCAGTAGCCGAGAGGTGTGACTTGCCACCTCGCGGGCCGGCGAGTACAGTCATCCAGCAGAGCGGCTCCGAACGGAGCCTTGTGGCGACAACCGAGGAAACCCTGCGTTCGATGCGTGAGAAGAATTGGGAGGACGAGCCCACCAATCGTTATCCGCGTTTGTTGCGGTACTTCGACCGAGAGCGCGGCTTCGGACTCCACCACCATGTGGCGATCTTCGACCTTGGTACGCGCGCGGTCAGGGTCTTGGTCGCCCCCCGCGTACTGGAATCCGAGGACTGGAACCGCGAGCGCTTCTACAATGCCGCGAGCATGCTCGAGCTCGGTACCGAGTTGGTCCGCAATGGTTTCCAGCTCTCGCTTTCCTCGCTCTCGTTGGCGCGAACCATCGAATTCGTGATCGGCTTCCGGGATGTCCTGGTCGCCCATGGGTTTCGACCCGAGGATTTTTACCTCGTCGGTACGGCCGTCTTCCGCTGGATGCGGAATCGCGAGGAAGTCTTGCGCTACCTCTTCGAGACCACCGCGCTCACTCCCTCCATCCTCGACGATCGGTCCGAAGCCCTGGCCGGGCTGGACGGTCTCTTGGCTACCTACCGGGTACCCGCGTCAAAGGCGACGATGAGTTTTCCCACCGAGGCGTTCCGGTTGGTCCTGATCGATCAGGGAGGCGGGTCCACCGAAGTGTCCAGCGCCGTGGTTGGACGGGAGGATCCTGGTCTGATCACGCATTCCTTCGATTTGCTCGGTTCGATGTCGCTGCGCGAACGCTTCCTCTCCCCTGCCTTGGGAACCCTCACGTCCCGAAGTGTGTTACAACGCTGGTTGGCCGGCCTCGAGCCCGAGGTGGAAGCCCACATCGAGTCCGAATTGGAACCCTTCGCCCTCTCTTGGACGAAGGGGGCGCCCTTGATCGGTTATGCGGTGGGTACCGCGATCGTGCGTTGTTCGCCGTTGCGCAATAATCACGACCTCCACAATCAACTCCTCGATCTCTCCCAACTCGAGGGTAGTCGGGTGGAGTTGCGAGAACGTATCCATAGTATTCTCGATCGCGGGCGCGGCGATTTCGCCGCGTGTCCCGGGGTCGAATACCTGCTCGACCGCTTGCTCGGCCTGGCGGTGTATCGCACGCTGTTGCGGCGTTTCGGCCTGACCACGGTGAGGCTGTGCGGTTACGGCTTGCGTTACGGGGTGTACTGGGGAAGGGTCTTGGGGCGTTCGATCGGGCAAGGGTGATCGGAGGTGCCGAAGTTCCACCGGGGAGGTTCCCGTGCATTGTCCAAAGTGTAAGAAAGAGTGCGTCTGGGAGGGAAACCCCCACCGTCCGTTCTGTTCCCGGCGATGCAAACTCCTGGATCTTGGATGTTGGTTCGACGAGGTCTATCGTCTCGAGGGTACCGACGAGGATTCGGAATTCGCCCTGCCGGAGGGCGACGGAGAAGAACAGGTATGACCTGCGCCCATCCGAGTATCAAGACGTGCCGCTCGGGCTCGTCCTCGGTTTCCCGGAGAGAAGTGGGGTTCAGCGATCGCGGAAGGCGTGGTCGAGGTAGACGGGATAATGGTTACTCCGCAGGAAGTCGATGGCCGCGGTGTTGTCGGTCAACACGGCTTGGAAGAAAGCGGTGAGATAGGCATCGATCATGAGGTTGGCGGTGGCCGGCGGCAGGAGGTCGGGACCGCAGTCTGGGACCACGCCGGTCAGTGAGGGCGGGAGCAGGGAGCAGGCATCGGTAGGGGTGTAGTGCCCTGCCCGGAAGAGGTTTAGCCACACCTTGAGCGGCGCTGCGCACGCCTCGAAGTCCTCCAGGACGCGGACATTGGAGTTACCTACCAGCTTGCAGATGGTATCTTCGGCACTCTGGATGAGCAGGTACGGTTTGGCGAAGCTACTGGGTAGTTCGGTCACGCGCACCGGGTCGATCGGTGCGATGGCGGCGACGAACTCATAACGCACGCCGGCCAGGAGACTGGTCACGCCACCGTAGCTATGCCCGGTCAGCCCAATGGCCGAGAGCTCGAGATCCGGGAGTTCTCCGGAGTCGAGTTGGTGCAGCTGTTCGTAGAGGAACTCGATATCCCGCGGCCGTTGCAACAGCGTGGTCAGGTTGGTCACCGGATTGAACAGTGTAGCTTGGTCGGCGTCGGCGACGAAAATCGCGTTATCGTAGTGATCGGCAGAGGCGACGATAAAACCGTGGCTGGCCAAGTGTTCGCACAGGGTATAGTTCTGGAAACGCACCGCGGTATTGCCGTGACTGAAGATGATCACCGGCCAAGGTTCCGACCGCGAGAGAGGCGCGGCGTCGATCCGGGCCGTGGTCTCCTTGGCCAAGAGTGTGGACGCCTCGGCACCGTATACCAAGTCGATGGCCTTGTCTCCCCAACCCGGCAGTTCGCCGATCAGGTCGCCCAGGGTGTTGGTCCGGCCGCTACCGGCCACCGCCGGATACCACACCGTGGTGGGTAATTGTCGAGGTCGCAAACCCCACACCTGCCAACGCTCGGCATCCTCGAAGGCATAGTGTCGCACCCCCACTGCATGAGGACCGCGCCCCTCGGGGTCATAGCCGCTCGGCTTCGTTCCTGGATGGAATGGCGGAGGTGCTGCGCCCTCGCCTCCCAAGCAGGATGGGCCGCTGCCTTGGGCCAAGGCAAGAAGTCCGAGAAAAGCGAGGAGAATCGGAATGGTTTTCGCGCGCAGTACTTCCATGAAGAGCCCCCCTCCGGCCGGCGCGCCCCGTGGATCGGGCCTCACCGGAGGATTGCATACCAGATCGAGAGAATTTTGGCAAACGAAGCCGGAAATACCACTCGTTCAGGTCAGCTCTTCTGTAGCGCGCGAGGAAGGCCTTGGTGCGCCCTTTTCTTGGAATCAGTGCCCGCAACTTGCCGATGGAACCACCCGATGCTACCCTTGTCGGCATGAAGAAGGTGACGACACCCTCGACCGGGTGGTGAAGATTACCGACCCGGGGACAAGGTGCTCACGGCTCAGCCCCCCTCCACGGCTCGCCAGGTAGCTTCGCGATCAGCTCGTCCTTCACTACCTCCGCGGCCTTCACGGGGTTGTACTCGACCTCGGGCGGAATCAACAGACGGAGGTCCTCGAGGAACACGGCGCTCGCGAGCTTGGCTGCGAGGTTTGCCTCGAACTCGGCGCGCGACACGGTGGCACCGTCGTGGTCCATGTAGCGCCGAAAGCATTCGACGACGCGGTCGGGGCTCGGCTTGCCCGTGCCGAGCGCGAGCCAGAGATCGTAAAGATCGCGCCCCTTCTTGCGCTGGTAGAGAGCGCGCAGCTTGGTTCCGAGGAGTTCGTCGAGGTGATACACCGTGAGCGCGGCCGTGCCGGTGAACCACGGGTTCTCGACGGTGAACGGTCGCGTGTCGGTCCCGAGGACCGCAAAGTGCTCGCGGGTGTTGATCTCGATCTTCAGCCGCCTGGTCGAGACCGGCGCGAAGGAGGTCTCGAAACGGTAGAAGAGCGTGAAGCGTCCCTGCCCCTGCTTCCACCTCGGGCTGCCGAGCCACGAGTCGAGGGTTTTGCGGATGGCGTCGATCACCTCGCTGATCGGACCGGCATCGCGCTGCACGAGGTCGATGTCCTCGGAGTAGCGAGCACCCGCACCGAAGAAGAGTTTGTGCAAGGCGGTGCCACCACGGAAGACGACCCGGTCGGCCACGAGCTTCTGACTGAACATGGCGATCAGCGCACGGCAGAGCACCAGGTCCTGCTCTACTTGCTCGTTGGAGGGCCACGGCGCGACGGTGCGCCAGGCGGTAATGTTAGCGCGCGGGATCAAACGTCCCCCTCCAGTTCGGTGTTTGGCACGACTCGCCATTTCGGGTCGGCCTCGACGTCCGTCGCCTCTCCCTGTCGCAGGAGCA
>MGSU01000058.1 GCA_001799195.1 Deltaproteobacteria bacterium RIFOXYA12_FULL_61_11
CACGTCCCCACTGGCATCTCCTTCCCCCTCGGTCCTTACCTCCAACTCCTCACCGCTGCGTTCCTTTGCCACGAAGGACTGATCCTTGTCGCAACCCAACACCAACAGCGCTCCGAGGAGCCCCAACCCCACTGCGCGCAGGCTCGTCATTTCAACCCCCTCTTCGCTTCCGAAGGCGTTCTTCAAAAACTTTCGTGCGTGAACTGTACCCTGCGTGCCAGGAGAGAGCAAGTAGCACCGTTGCATGCCGCTTGCCCTACCCCAGCCAAGACAGGTATGGTTGCAAAAACCCCTCGACGAGGCTCGCCCATGCGATCGTGCCTTTTCCTCTTCGCCGCCTTCCTGTGCTCCTGTTCGAGCGATAAAGTAGAATATTCTTCAGGGCTTGCACCCAACAGCGACACTCGCCCCGCTGAGGAACAGTACGATAGTTCCGGGGCCGCGAATGCCGCCGCGGACCTCCTGCCCTCCGCCTCGACCCCGAGCCAGATCCTCGAGAACGAACTCGAAGCGGTACAGGCCGAGGACGTACAGCTCGTGGGCCAGAACTTGGTGTTGCTCGACGCCGGACGTTCCGAGTTGATAGGACTACGTCTCTCAGACCGCTCCCTACACCGCTTGCTCGAACAGGAAGTCACGGCCTTCACCGCGCTGCCGACGACAGACAGGTTGCTGACCATCGACGCCGACGGCAGCGGCACCCTGCTCGCCCTCGGTTCCGGGAAGACGCTGCGCCTCCCCCTGCGACCGGGTCACATGACCCTCTCGCCTTCCCCAAACGGACGTCATGCCCTGGTCTCGATCGCTCCTGACCAATCAGGGCCGACCTCCGGGGGAGCCTATGGTCTGGGAGAGGTCACCTTGGTGAACGTGGCTTCTACCCTGGCAGCCTCCACAGCACAATCCTTTGCCCTGACCTCGCCCCCCGAGGAGGTGCGATTCTCTGCCGACGGTACCCGGCTGTACGTGCGTTCGACCCGAGGTATCGAGATCATCGACCTCACCGCGCCCGGAGGAAGCACACCGATAGCCTTCCGGCCCACACCGAAATTGGCGGCTTCGGTCAGCCGACTGCTCCTCGATCCCGAACACGGTAGAGCGTTCTGTATCGACGGCAGTTCCGCCCTCCTGGTGATCCAGGACCTCGACGACGGCACCGAACGCCGCCTACCGCTCCCCGCGGTCCCGACCGACCTCGATCTCCTCCCGGGGAGCGCTGGGGCCCTGCTCGTGGCCCGTGACGGTGGGGTGTTGATGCGCTGGACCGACGCGACCGACGACGTCCTCGCCCACCGCACCGGAACCGCTATCGGAGCCGCGCATGTCTTAGAAGGCTCGACCACGATCGTGCTCTCCACCTCGGTCGATCCGGACGGCGCGATCCGCCTGGTCGACCTCGCAAGACTCTCGGCCGCGAACTTCGACCCGAGCACCGACCTGACCCGCGTGGAGCTCGCGAGGCCGGTCGAAGCGGTGACCCTCGCCCCCGGGGGTTCGACCATCGTCCTCTACCATCCGACCTCGGTTGGCAGCGAAGACCCCTACCCGGGCAGCGAACTCGTGACCCTCGTCGCCACCGAGACCGGCCAGACCGTGCCGCTCCTCCTACCCGAACGCCCCCGCGGGCTGGCCTTCTCCACGGACGGAGCCTATGCCTACCTCGCCCTCGGAACAGCGAGCGTACTGATCGAGGTCAGCCTCACCGATCTCGTGGCCCGCAGCCTCCCTCTACCCGAAGCCCCCCTCCTCGTCGGAGCCCTCCCGGAAACGCAGGGAGCTTTCACCTTGTTGCACCACCCGCTGGGCAAGCTGGCCTTCCTCGCTCGCGGCGCAGAACCGACCTTCCTGACCGGCTTCGCCCTCAATTTCAGCGGAGAAGACCAATGATCACCCACTTGCAGTCGCTAGGCCTGCTGCTCCTGCTCGGCCTCGCCGGTTGCACCGGGAGCCTCAATCGCGAGGTCAGCGGCGACTCGGACTGGAACTCCGACATGCCGCCGTCAGAAAGCACCACCCCAGGGGAGAGCACGCTCCCCGATCAACTGGGCGATTTGGCCGCCACCACCGAGGTGGTCGGTTCCGAGGTGGCCTTGTTCGACCACGAGCAACGCTATCTCGCCCTCATCTCCCCGGAAGATCTGCAGGTCAGGACTCTGCCTCTGGACCTCAGCCCCACCATATACCGCGGTCTGGGCCCCACCGGCGTCATCGCCCTGCTCGACCCGGGAGCAGGCAAGCTCGTCCTGGTCCGCGCCTCCGACCTCTCCCATGCAGAGCTGGACGTCGGACCGAACTACGACACCATCGCAGCAAGTCCAGACGGAAACTACCTGATCTTGTATCACGGGGAAGCGAATGCCTCCTCCCAGGTGCTCAGCCCCCAACAGGTACTCCTGGTCGAGCCGGTCCCTCACGCTCTGAATACCAGCGCGAAAACCCCGGTAGTCCTGGTCGCGAGCCCTTTGCGCTTGCACTACCACAGCTCGTCCGGAGCAGTGCTGTTCGAAAGTTCCAAGGGGCTGGAACTAGTACCCCTGAACGCCCCCACCGCCAGGACCTTCCTGCCCTTCCCGGCCGGGTTCGCCGCCGAGGAGCTCTCCATCGCCCCGGACCTCTCGCGAGCTATTGGCCGGGACAAAACCGACGGTTCGATCCACCTCTTCGACCTCGGCGCCTCGACGAGGCGAATACTGCCGTCTCTCATGCCGGCGACCTCGCTGGCCCTGTTGCAGGATCTCGATACCATCTATTATGTTGTCAACGGCGGCCTGCGCCGACACGACTTGCCGGGAGACACCTCGACCGACCTCGTCCTGCCCCGCGAGACCGGTCGGCTGCTCCCGCTGCCCGAGGTCGGGCTCCTCATCCATCATGATCTGCCCGGAGCCTCCTCCACCATCCTGGTCCACTCTCCCGCGACGGGCACCGTGGCCGAACTCGCCTTGGACCATCCCCTTATCGATCTGGCCGCGAGCCCCGATGGCAAAAGTCTCGCCTGCATCCACCTCGCCCAACCGACAGCCGCCGGAGGCATTGGACCCGGCCTCCTCAGCGTGATCGACCTGGAGTCCTCGAAAATCATCCCGATCATGCTCGACTCCCCGGTACGGAGCTATCTCTTCAGCGCAGACAGTCGTTACCTCTTCTTCTTGCTGGAGAGTGGTTCCTCGGCCCACGTGGTCGATCTCTCGACCTTCCTGGTAGAGACCCTCGCCGATACCGCAGACGTAACAGCCCTGGGCCAACTGCCCGGAAACGGTGTCTTCCTGACCCAACGCCATACCCTCGGGAAGATCACCTTCGTCACCTGGACCGACACCCTCGAACTCCGCACCCTGACCGGCTTCCGTCTCAACGCCTCGGAGGAACCATGACGCCCCGAATACTCGTCCTCGCCCTCATCGTCCCGCTCCTGGGTTGCCCATTGCCCGAACCCGAGAACCCCACCGTCCTCGCCGTCGGGGACCGCATAGTCTTCGTCGATACTGCCAACGAACGTTTGGCCCGGCTAGAACCGGCCGACGGCGAACTCGATCGCATCGAGACCGAGCTCGACCCGCGCGCCTTCCTGCCTGCCGCCGAAGCTGAAGCGATGGTCTACCTCGACACCCGCGAGCACAAGGAGAAGGTAGGTCCCGAGCGCCTCACCCTGCTCCTCGACGATATTGTGCTCTTGCCCGAGGGAAGTACCAAGCCGCGGCGGTTGCACGAGCGCGACAACCTCAACCGGTTGCGTGTCGACGCGGCTGGTACGCGCGCCGTAGCCTGGTTCGACCTGCACAACGCGGGCGGAAAAATTCCCGAACTCGTCACCGGCGCCCAGGTCTTCGATAAGCTGACCATCCTCGACCTTGTGTCCGAACAGGTCTCCAGCCTCCCCGTCGGCTTTGCCCCCCGAGAGGCCCTGTTCCTGCACCACAGCCCTCGCCTGCTGGCGTTCTCAGAGCGCGAGCTGGTCCTGTGCGATCTCGCCGCTGGGACCGTGCTCGGCCGCAAGCGCCTGGTCCCCAGCGACAGTAACGGCCTGGTCCTGAACGAACTCTTCCTCGCCGAGGACGATCGCTACCTCCTCTTCCACACCGCGAACAGCACGGATCTCTACCTGGTCGACCTCGACCCGGCGAGCGACTTCCGCATCGCCATCATCTCTCTGTCCAAGCTCCCCAGCTCGATCCAGGCCCTCCCACGACCCCACACCTTCCTGATGCTCTATGCCGCCCCCTTGGGACCTCCCACGCTCTCCCTCCTGGACCTCTCCACCCCCGCGACGGGCCAGCCCGAACCGGGCTTATCAGAGATTGAGCTCAAAGCCCCTGCCTCCAGTGCCCTACCCGCCGACAACGACACCGTCTACCTGTGGTCGGCCACCGATAGCCGGCTCCAGTCCCTGGACCTCCTCTCCCACCACGTCCGACTCCTCACCCGACTCTCCGGCACCATCGGCAACGCCCTCCTCCCAACGCCGACGAGTCCGATCGTAGTGCATCTCTCTCGTACCGGTTCGGGGCTCTCGGGCCAGGCCCTGACCGTGATCGATCCCACGAGTCGCGAGAGCACCGAGGTCACCCTCACTCTTCCCCCCGAGGACCTCTGCACCACGGCCGGGGGGAGCGTGGCCTTCCTGCAAGGGGATCGGCCCTTCCTCCTCCTGCTAGAACCCGTGACCTTGGCCCTCGACCGGGTCGTCTTCAAACGCAGGCCCAAGCTCCTCCTCCACCACGAGGCCAGCGACCGGCTGGTCGTCCTGCACCAGGGCGACAACGAAATCACCATCCTCTCGGCCGACGGGCGCGAGGTGGCCCACCGTCTCTCTCTCTTCCCCACCGGCAGGACCTTCACCCCCTGACCAACACTCCCTCGCCACAGCCGAGAACGCCGAAGAAAAGGATTGCATCCCCACCCCCGCCTCTGCTATACAGCGGCGGTTCGGTTTCGATGAGGTGGACCATGTCCAGAAAATGCGATCTGTGCGGCAAGGGCTTGCAATACGGCCACAACGTCAGCCACGCCCACAATAAAACTCAGAAGGTGTTCCTGCCGAACCTGCAAACCACCCGGGTCGACACCGACCACGGTCCGCAGAAGTTGACCGTGTGCACGCGCTGCCTGAAAAAGGGTATCGGGGCTTCGGCCTGCCGCTGACCCGAACCTTCGGACGCCGTGACCTCCCCGCCTGTCTCGGTCATACCTCGTCCCCTTCCTTGACCTTGCCGATGAAAACCCTGCTGCAGTTGGCATCGTGGATAGCGCTTCTGTGCGCGCTCTGCTGCAGCCACTCGCCGACGATCTGGCCGCTATCCCCCCTTCCCAACGTTCCCGCTCCGCTCCTCGGCGGGGAACTTCAATGGTCCCTCGAAGTACCCGGAGGGATAGAACCCGGAGCAGTGCTCTGCAAAGATCACCTCGTCCTGCTCGACGAACGCGGGGAACTCGAGGCCCTCGATCCGGTCACCGGCACCGTCCTCTGGCATCACCAGCCCACGCTCCCGATCCTGTCCTCCCTGGTCTGCGAGGAAGCTCGGCTGACCTACGGCACAGCCAACGGAGTGTTCCTCCTCGACGTCCATGCACCGCAACGCCCTGTCTTCTTTGCCTCCCCAGAGCCGGTGCGCACCCCACCCCTCTTGCGGGGCCAGAGACTCGTCTTCGCCTGGGGACAGCACGTCAGCCTGATCGACCTCAGCTCTGGGACCTCTCCCTGGACGTATCAATCCCGGGACCCCGTGCTGCGGCTCGAGGGCATAGAGGATCGGTTGGTCCTGGTGCGGACCCCTACTCGGTTCCTCGCGATCGAACTGACGACCGGTTTCGACCTCTGGCAACATCAGCTCCCCGATACCGAGGCCCATGCCTCGCTCGGCAGGGACGACATCCTCTTGGCCACGGGAACCAAGCTCCGCAGTCTCGATCCGGCCACCGGCGAACTGCGCTCCGAGCGCCAACTCGACTGCCGACCGACCGAGGCTCCGCGACGGACCGAAGCCGCGGTGCTGGTGCGTTGTGCCGGCCTCCTCTTCTCCTTGGGACCCGAGGGCGAGAAACCCGTTTGGTCCCTCCCCCTTGCCTCCCGCGGGGCTGACCTGGTCCTCCACGACCGACTCATACTGACCTCCGACCCCACCGGCCATCTGGCGGCCTGGCACCGTCGCAGCGGTCGGCTCCTCTGGACGAGCCCCTTCGCACCCACGGCTGCGGCCCCCCCTGCCCTGGGCGAGGATCAGGCCTTCGTCGTCACTTCCTCAGGCAGTCTGATTGCCCTGGAGCTCGACACCGCGGCCCAGCGTTGGCGGCACGAGGTCGGCAGGCCACTCTCCCACCCGCCGATGCTCCACGGTGACCGGGCAGTGCTGGTGGCCGGCTCACGCAATCCGCTGGCCTTGGTCGGAATAGACCTCGCCCGCGGTGCGATCTCGTGGCACCACGACCTCGTGTCCCCTCCGGTCGGAGCACCGGCCCAGGTCGAAGACGTGCTGCTGCTCTCGACCTCCGCCGGTCTCGAGGCCCTCGACCTCACCAAGGGGACCCGCCGATGGTTGCTCCCGGCGAAGGACAGGGTTTCCCCTCCTGCCGTCACCGCCGCGTTGAACCGTTTCCTGATCCTCCGGCCTGACGGACTCGTGGCTCTCGACCCCCGCCACGGCACACGCCTCTGGAGTACCGCCCTCGGCACCTCCCTCCTCGGTCCCCTAGCTGAAGGACGGGGCCTCTTGTTCGGGATCACCGCCGGAGAGCAAGTCCGGGCCTTCTCCGCAACAACGGGCACACCTCTCTGGCTCCAAGACCTGAGCGCCGATCCTTCGCTGCCGCCAGCGATCTTCGCCGACCGCGGCATCGTCGCAACCCGCGAGGGGAACCTCCACTGTTTCGTGCTGAACAACGGAGGTCGCTGCTGGACCTCGGCGCTCGAGGGCGAAGCGATCGGGGCCCTCGCCCACGGCCACCCCGGCGTGGTCGCCGCTCAGGGCAGAATCGTGTCCTTCCTTGCACGAGCGGATGGAAAACTTCTCTGGCAACAAAACCTCGAGGCGCCGGTCAGCGTACCTCCGCTCTTCGCCGCCGACCTGCTCATCCTCGGCCGAACCGACGGGGTGGTCTCGGCCCATGACGTTCGCGACGGAACCCTGCGTTGGAGTTACCCCACCGGTGCGGCGATCCTCGCCCGTCCGATCCTCGAGGGAACTACCCTCTTCATCGCTTCTCGGAACGGGACCCTCTACGCCCTTCGCTGAAGATCCGAGTCCCCACCATGCAAGGCACACGAAGTCGATCTTTTCCGGGAAAACCGCCCCACACCTTACCACCACGGGTCGAAGAAGAGGAAATAGAACGCCTTGCACGACCAGTGGCCTGGGCCGCCGTGATAATAGAGGTAGGCCGAGGCAGCAATATTCGCCTCGGGATCGAAGATGCTGGCGCCCTCGAACCCCGCGGCTTTCGCTCGACCGGCCCAGTACTGCGGCATGTGTTGGAAGAGGCCGGAAGCGCCGGAACTCTTGTTCTTTGCGTCCGGGTTACCCCCGCTCTCGCAGTTCATGACCTTGATCGCCCAATTCATGTCGGCCGCCTTGAAGTACAACTCGAGGATCGGCCTCCAGGCCTCGGCGCGCTTGCTGCGCCAGTCGAAGCAGGAATAGTTCCCATCGGCATAGGGTTTTGAATCGTCGAGACAGTTCACCCGGGGAGGTTCGGGCGGAGGAGGCGGAGGCTCGTCCTCGACGGCCCCCTCGGGGAGGCACACCGAGACCATCCGTTGCTGGTCCTTCAGATGTTTACGCTCAATGCACTCATAACCGGCCCTACACCCGGTGCCGGGATACAGACTCTGGTCACAGGCCTGCAGACACACCCCGCCGTCCAGGGGACTGAAGTCGGTGCCATCGACACACTCGGCAGCGGTCGAACCTTCACCGGCAGGGTCCGGGCAACTATCCTGACAAGGCCGAGAGCACATACCCCCGGGGAACCCCTCGGTTTCGAGCAAGCAACGGGCCTCGGCGAAACCGCAACCCACATCCCCCGCGCAGGTCGTCCCGACCCAACCGAGCAAGCTCGTCGACGAAACAGCGGGCAGACTGCCGTCTGGCGCGGGCCGGTCGGGCCGAAGGGGATCGCCCGAGGCACCCCCCTGTTCACTGCCGGTGGGTTTGGAAGGCATGGTGAGCGGGACGCTCTGCCCCCAGTCTCCGTCTTCCTCGAGTTCGATCTCCGGGCCGCAAGAGAGGGCACTCAAGCTCAGGACCAGGAGCGGCCCCCACCACGGAGACCGACGGATCGACCTATGGTTGCCGTGCGGGTTCATACACCGGGCAGTGTACCACGCCGGCCCTCGCAGGTCACTCGCGCTTGCTCAACCCCGGAGCAATCCGCTATCGTGGGGAGGATCGCGAGTCACCGTGATCCGCGACGCTCTTCCCTCCGGAGCAGTGACGATGCTGGTATTCCTGCCGTCCTGGCTACGCGGCGGTCTCGCCTATCTCCTGATCATCGTTTGTACGCTTGCCCTGGCTGCCAGTCTCCACCTCTTCGCCCTGGTCAAATACCTATTGCCCCAGGCCGGTTGGCGCCGTTTCTTCACTCGTACCCTGACCGCTCACGCGGAGGCCTGGAACGCCTGCAACGGCCTCATCGTGAAGGTGTTCCTGGCCATGAGCCTGGAATTCCGCTGTTCGGAACCCCTGGTCCGTAACGCCTGGTACCTGGTGCTCAGCAACCATCAGACCTGGTGGGACGCCATTGTCCTTTACCAGGTCCTGTGCGGCCGTATTCCGCTGCCCAAGGGGTTCATGAAGAAGGAATTGCTCTACCTGCCCCTCTTCGGCACCGCCGCCGCCCTGCTCGATTTCCCGGTCATGCACCGTTACAACCGGTCGGTGCTGACCGCCCATCCCGAACTGGCCGGCCGGGATCTCGAAGAGACCCGCAGGGCGTGCCGTCATTTCGTCGAGGTCCCGACCACGGTGTTCAACTTCGTTGAAGGCACCCGAAAAACCGCGGAAAATTACCGTCGCCAGCAACCCCCCTACCACCACCTCTTGAAACCCAAGGCCGGGGGCATTGCCTTCGTGTTCGAATCCATGGGCACGCTTCTCGACACCGTGCTGGACCTGACCATCGTGTACCCCGACGGTGAACCCAGCTTCTGGGGTTTCCTCTCGGGCCGTTGCAGGAGGGTGGTGGTCGATCTGCGGCGCCTCGAGACCCCTTCTTGGATCGGCACGCGTTCCTACCGCGACGACCTGGATTACCGCCGCGATTTTCAACACTGGCTGCGTGCGCACTGGGCGGAGAAAGATCGACGTATCGAGGCCATGCTGGCTGAGACCCGTCATGGGGTTGCACCCTACGATACTGATCATTGAGGTCGGAAAGATGGCGAGATCGCAACTGGTAGTCCTGCTGGCGGGAGTGCTCGGCCTCAGCACCTCTGCGGCACTGGCCTGTGGTTGCCCAGAAGTATACAGCGATTGTTGGTGCCACCCGGTCTGGTCGGTGGAGCAAGCTGCCGCCGACCCTTGCAGCAATGTACCCTATCTCTCACCCTACAACGACCGCGGGGTTAACCTGCGCCTGCTCCTGATCGACCAAGGTTTGGCAAGTCTCCAGCCAAGGCCCATGGATAATTACAATCCATGGGGATGGCCGGACAATCCCGGGATGTGGGTAGAATACGAATACGGAAGAGTTCCGTTTCACGCACATGCTTTCAATGAATATTTTTTCCATGGTAAGGATATCAATGCTGACACTGCCTTGAAGACCGCATCGGGCTACGAGGGGGGCGAGGGTACGCGTTGGATCACCTTGGGCAATGGTCTGACTGCCTACCAAAGAGCACTCGAGGCCGAGCAGAATATTCCGCAGGCTGAGCGCGAGCTGCTCCTCGCTGAGCGACGTAACCTGGAACAGTATCTTTTCACCCTGCACGAGCAAGATCAAACCACTTCAACCCAGTTCGAGGGTGAATATCACCGGTACCTAGGTACACCAGCCGGAACGTGCTTTCATACCTACGTTCGTGCTGCGCTTTCCTTTTACCAGGGTCGGTATGGCGAGGCTAAAGACCAATTCGATGGACTCAAAGCGTGTGTGCAGGACTGGGTTCGGGAAACTGCTCATTACATGGCTGCGCGGACAACCTTGCTGCTCGCCGATGCTTCAGGTTATTCACCGATCATCTGGATAGCCGACGCTGTTGATCATGCCTTGGTCCGTGCGGCAAAATTGGAGATCGAGAATTACCTACGTCTCTACCCGAAGGGGCTCTATGCTGCCTCGGCTCGAGGGTTCCTGCGCCGCTGCTTCGTCTTGAGCAAGGACTACTCGGCACTGATAGACGAGTACCGCTGGTTATTCGAGCACCTCGATTCTCCGCTATGCAACCTTACTGTATTGGGTTTCGCCAGGGAGATCCTGAGATATTTGCCTACGCATCAGAAACCGGTTTTGCTCCGGTTCTGGCTGCCACTGGCCGTAGACGACCTCTACCGAATGCGGCGCGATACTGCTGAACCGCTGCAATTGGCTGAATTGACAGCACAGCGCGAGGCTTTCGCCGGGCACGAACAGATATACTCCTACTTACTCGCCGCGTACCACCACTTTATCCTGAGAAATCCGACTGCCACGCTCGAGGCTGTGAAGCTCGTCGAAAGACCGGGTAACGATACAACCACCTTCAGCGGGCACGTACTTCGCGGTCTAGCCTACGAAGCCAAGGATTACCGTCTGGCCCGGGAATATTGGGAACGGTGGTTACGTGAACCAAGGATGCAACCCTTACAGAGCGAGACACTGCAATTGGCTTTGGCCTTGAACTATAAAAAAGACAAAGCCCTTGCTCTGGCCTTCCGTGAGAGATCACTCATTGTCGACCCGTTTCTCCGGAACGCGATCATCCATTTCGAGGCACCAGAAATGCTCCTGAGGGAGATCGTCCGCGCCAAGTACGCCGCGCCGCAAGAGAGACGACGGGCGGCTTACGTATTGTTGACCGAACTCCTCCTCAAGGGGCATTATCTAGCCTTCGTGCGCGAACATTTACTGCTTCGGCAGCTTCCGGAGCAGCCAGTACAACCGCAGGACGGTGCCGTCGGGGGTTGCTCGGGAGGGGGCGAAGGTGTTTCCCCGGGAAGCGACAAGATGTCGGTTGGAGGAGTATCCGGCAGCCTGGGGTCGGTGGTCGTCTCTTGGGCAGGGGCAGCCGCAGTACCCATGGCTGTGGTGGTTCCGACCGACGAAGCCCCCTGTTGCTCTGGCGTGACAATGGGTGCCGCGGGTTCTGACGCGAGGGCCGGTGAGGACGGATCGATCGTCCCCTGCGGCCCAGTAGGCTAAGTGGGAAGCGCGCTTCCGGAGGCCGTCGGTGCAGGTCCGGACGTTCCGTTCGAGACAGTCGTCCGATCGTCGCATCCCCAGCCAGCGAGGAGCATTGCATCGAGGATTAGTGTTAGGAGAAGGACTCCGGCCGGTGGGGTCCTTGGAACCTTTCGCAGGACCATCGCCCATCCCTCCGTGTGACTGTTGCCGTGAACACAGCCCGTGAGCGGAAGTATTCCACGGGGTTGGGGCGCTGTCCATGGGGCTTCGAAGATTTGCGATACTGTTTAGGCTTGGAACACCTCAACGGCACATCAGCGAGGCCGCGGGGTTGTTCCGTGCTGGAATCACGGTTCCTCTACAGGGCCAATGCCACCAAAGCCGGTCGTATCACCCATCCCCCCGGGACCGCCCGGCCAGAGCGCCTCGAGGTCGAGCTTGGCGAGCTGCTCGGCGGTGAGCACCTTGCGCAAGGCGAGCACAAAGGCAACCCTCCTTTGTAGCAGCTCTTTGTGCAAACCGGAGAGCTGCTCGACCAGGGCATCGACCTTCGCCTGGGCCATCGTCGGCGAGGTCAGGGCATCGCGCAGGGCCAACCTGGTGCTCGAGACGCGGGTCCGCAGTTCGAGCATGGTCGCCTGGTGGGTTTGACGCAACCCGGTCAAGGCCGTGACTTGCTCTGGGGTCAGGTCGAGGTCCTTGAACAGCATAGCCCGGCGCGGGCCACCCCGGCCTTCACCGAACCCTCTGCCATCATTCTTCCCCATCTTGCCCCTGGCCTCGAGTGGCAAGGCGAAGATCAACGCGAAGAGTCCCACAACGATCGTCTTCATGGCAAACCTCCCTTCCTTTGGTGCCTCGGCACGTGTGGTCACAAAGCCTCATAGAAACCGAGGAAACGTTCGAGCGGATCCACGGCGTCCAGAGCGTCTGCTTCTTCTTCAAGAGGGAATTCGTCGAGTCCGGTCGCAGCTCCGAGCACGAGCAACATCTCGAGCACGGTTTCGTCCTGGACTCTCAGGGCGACCTCGGCAACCGCGTTCGACGGTGGTTCGGCCACCCGAACTCCTCGCTCGCCTTCGCTCCTCAGGACGGCGACGAAGGCCAGGACCAGGACGGCCGCTGCCAGGCCAAAACCCAGCGCGAACCGATAACGGGGAGCCGGCACCCGCCTCGCTTCCTCCAGACGAGCCCAGAGCTTCGCTCCCCCGTTCCAGGTCGCCTGCACCTCTTCGCGAGATTGTCGCAACAATGCTTCCAACTCACGCTCGTCCATGCTCAGGCTCCTCTTCGAGGTTCCTCCGTTGTCGTACTCGCTCCAGCGCCCGGTGCAGCCGCACCTTCAAGGCGGTGACGGATATCCCCGTGAGCTCGGCGATTTCCTGGTACTCCAGTTCTTCCACATACTTGAGGACGATCAAGACCCGGGTCGTCGCATCGAAGGTGGCCAGGACCTCTCGGGCCAAGAGCGTGGTCTCACCGGGAAACCCGCGTTCGCCGGCCCGCTCGACTTCTCGTTGGTCTTTCCAGCGAGCGAGCTTGGCCAGGGAACGCGCGAAGCGTCGCTTCCGGTCGATACAGCGATTGACGGCGACCCGGTACAACCACGCCTTCAATTGCAGGTCGAGGGTGAGAGAACCCCGCCGTTCGGCGTACCGAAGAAAAACTTCTTGGGTCAGGTCTTCCGCGTCCGAACGGTCCCCGACGCAGTGCCAAGCCAGGTTGAAGACCGCCCGGTGGTGTTCGAGGAAGGCCTCCTCGAGTGTCGGCAACCTCTCGGTCATATTTGCTCGACCTCATCACGTCTCTCGTCCTTACCCTACTACAACGCTGGAACCGGGTCTTGAGTTACATGACCCGGAAAAAGAGTTCGGCTTTCGCCCTGTCATCAGCCAAGATTTTGATAGTGCAAGCAGCGTTTGTGTGAGGTCTGCTTGACCCCCTGCCCCAGCCCCGGCTAGGATGCGCCCATGAAAAGGCTCGAGCATATCTCCTCCTTGACCCGTGCGATCCTCGAGGAGTGGACTCGCCACCCCGTGCCCAGGCTAGCCGCGGCGCTGGCGTTCTATACCGTGCTGTCCCTGGCTCCCCTCTTGATCATCTTCGCCGCCACCGCCGGTCTGCTCGTCCGCGGGGAAGCCGTGCAGGCAGCGTTGACCAAGCGCTTCAGTTATTGGGTCGGCGACGAGGCCGCCGCGCTCGTCGAACGGTTGCTCGACAGCGTGATCGATCCCGGCTTCGGACTGCTCCCCACCCTGCTCGGCTTCCTGGCCATGATCGTCGGGGCCAGCACGGTGTTCGTCGAGTTACAGAGCGGGGTTGCCTCAATCATGACGGACGGCGCCCAAGGCCGGGGGATCAAAAAACTCCTACGCGCCCGAATCACCTCGCTCCTGACCTTGATCGGCGCCGGCCTCTTCCTGGCAACAACATTCCTGCTCGAGAGTCTCCTGGCCCTGGCCAAGAGGCTGTACCCTGCGTCTCTCCCACAGCTCGAGACCGTGTGGCTCGGCCTGCTCGATCTCCTCGACCTCGCCATGGTGGCGTTTTTTTTCAGCGCGTTGCTGCGGTTCTTGCCCCCGGTGCGGGTGTCGTGGCGCCAGACCTTCCTGGGCGCACTGCTCGGGGCGCTCCTCTTCTCACTGGGCCGGACCCTGCTTGGCCTGTACCTGCTCCACGGGCTGGTCGGCTCGCTTTACGGCGCCGCCGGATCCCTGATCGTCTTCCTGCTGTGGGCGTATTCCTCGGCCCTGGTCTTCTACCTGGCAGTGATTACGACCAAGGTGGTCGTTTCAGCAGGAACCTCCGTGGTCGAGCAGGAAAACCATTCTCTTCTCGGCACTTTCCTACTGTAGACCTTACAGGAACACCTCATCGAGTTCAGAAGGTCCTGGTGGCAGTGAGGGTGCGGGGGTTTTCAGCTTCCGCTTTTCGCGGATTCCCTGGCCTTCTTGATCCGGCACACGGTCAGTTGCTCGGACAAGGCAGCAGCCTTCTTCCTGAGTTCGCGAATCTCGCGTTTAATTGCCTCGGGAGTGTTGCCGGGGAGGGAGTCGATCTCAGCCAAGAGTTTTTCCTTGTCCGCTGGAGAACCATCGAAAATGTCGATCAAGCCAATGGCCGCCGCGTACTTGGGCTCCAACCAGACATCATCTTCACCGAAGAACTCGAGCAAGGTCTCGGCCGAGAGGTCGGTATACGAGGCGATCAATTTGTAAAATTCGTCCAGCCAGTCTTCCAAGGTGCTGATACTCCCGAGGATGTCCGAGGTCTTCCCCTGGAGGCCATAGGCCGCCGAGTGCAGCATGATCCTGCTCAGGGGTTTTGCCTCGCGCAACCCCTTGCTGCCTGCCGCCAGAATGGCCGCTCCCATGCTCGCGCATTGACCGACGCACACGGTCTTGATCAGCACCCCCTGTTTCTGCAGGTCATGCATCTTGTTAATGAGGCGCATCCCGTCCTGGATACTGCCACCAGGGGAGTCGATCTCCAGAGTCATGATCGGGGCGAGCATGTACTGAGGTTGGCCACAATCCCCATCTTGCATAGTGAGCTTTACCTTGCCCACTGGAAATTCGTACTCGGGAGGTGCTCCTAACTCATTCATCTTCTTTGCGGTAAGATGAGCGATCGCCGTTTGTTGCTGGGCCTCGTCCAATTTCTTCCCCTCGGCCTCGAGTTTGGGTAACAGTGCCTGCAATTCGGCTTGGGCCGCGCGCGCAGCACGTTGCTCTTGCATTCCGTATTGTTGGATGGCCTTGAAGGTTCTCTTGAACATCTCCTGGTGGGCGGTCATGTAGGCGAGCACCAGATCAACGCTCTCCTTGGTCACCACGTCATCCAACTTGACCAGACCCTGGTTTGCCTCCGTCATGGCGGCCATTTCGAGAATCTGGACCATGGTCGGCACGGGGGAGTCCAACAACGATGCTCCGGGTTGGGCCGTGGTTTTGTCATCGGCACTCGCCGCGACAATCGACAAGAGAAAACACCAAGAACCGATCAGCAGCATGCTCGAGCGAGTGGGGTGTATCATCATCAGCAATCTCCTCCTCACCAAGAATTCCTGGGCGCCTTGATCCTCGCGCGTGAGGCCGACCAATCAAGATTCAAGCCAAGAAAAACAGGACTTAACCATCTGGTTTAATGAAGATCATCCTGCACGTTGGGCTGCCGGGCTGCAATGATCCCGGCAGGCGCACCGACCTCTGCTCAAAGCTTTCGCGCAGTGCGAGCAGCCTCGTCGAGCAGCTCCCGACCGTCCAAATCATACTCTCCCTGCACGTCGAGCGGGAAGTCGAGCAAGCCGAGCGGGGTCTCGGCCCAGAAACGCCCCCAGATACGGTACTCGACGGTGTCGAAGAGCAGGAAGCGGAGGCTGGAGAGGAGGGGCAAGGTCACCAGGAGCGGGATGACCACGGTGGTGCCGGAGAGAAGTTCGATCCGGCGCTCGAGCGTTTCCTCTTTGGATTCCGTACCTTCAACCTCGATCTGATAGTGGATCTTCTCGATATGGGCATCTCGGTCGTCGAGGTTGTGGACCTCGACCTCGCTCTGCAGAGTAACCTCGAGCAGCTTCACCTCGAGGATCCGCACGCC
>MGSU01000059.1 GCA_001799195.1 Deltaproteobacteria bacterium RIFOXYA12_FULL_61_11
AGCGATTGAGCGCGAGGTAGGCCTGTAGGTTCAAGACGGCGTCCTCGTGCTCCTCGACCACCTGAGCCTTGACCCGCAGTTCCACGACCGATCCGGTACGTCCCATCTCACGGTTGATCTGCTTGGCGAAAGACGTATGCACGCTCTGGAAAAACCGCGAGAACTCCACGATCGTGCGTATTCGGAGGAGGAGATGGAAGTGGTTATCCATCAAGCAAACGTCTATTAGACTGATACCATAGTGCTTTTTCTTTTCTGCCAGCAGGTTGAGGTAGAGTTCCTTGAACGCGGGGTTGCTGAGCAGGTACTGACGGGCGTGGTCGGTACACTGCCAATAAGCATGGACCAGATCGCCGTCGTGGAGCTGCAGGTCGCGAGGTACGCGGGTGTTGGTGATCATGCTCATGGCCAGAACACCTCAGCACAATCCGGGCCAGGGGAGGTTAAATGGAAAGAACAGTAAAGACAAAATACTACCCGCAGCAGATCGTAGGCATTCGGAAAGACGATTCGATGGATTGAAGTCCAACTTTGGTTTTTCCCTTGGTTTTTCCCGTTGGTTTTTCCCGCGCTCGCCTCGCTGGATTGGTTTTCGGAAGCACCGCTTTACATTCATGGGGAACCGCAGTAGCACCATCTCAGGAAAAACTCGTGGAGGACCCGCTCTGAGCGGGAACCTCGGCCGTGCGTTCGATCATCATCTCCTGTGCTGCCTTGCTCCTCGGCTGCGAAGGTCTGCTGCCCACTACCCCCTGGAACGAAACAACCGGGAACCGGCACGAGGCCAGTACCGATACCGCCATTCTGGATGAACCGACCCACCCCTATGCCGGCTTGGATGATGCCGAGTTGGCCGCTCTACTCGAGGATGGCCGGCTCGACGACCTCGAGCTCGTCCAGGTCATCAATGAACTGGTCGCCCGGAGGCTGCTCCAGGATCGTGCCTTCCTCTCGCAACTGCGGGAAAACCTCGACACCCTGCCCCCTGCTCCCGCGAACCCCCCCGGTGCCGAGCAAAACGCACCAGGAGGTTTTGAGACTCCAGGAGGAACTCCAACCCTTCCGATCGAGGGTGAGGGTACGACACGTTCCTCCTCCACTCCCTCTCTCGCTCCACCCTCATCAGTTGTACCCGGGACGCCGCTCCCATCGGCGAACCCCTCGACGACCGCGGAGACGAGCTATGTCCTTGTCCTCGGCGATCATCCCTATCCCGAAACCGATCCCGACACGCTGGTACCCTGCCATTTCGCCGCGTACGATGAAGCCCACGAGATCCTGCAAGACAGCTATTTCTTGATCGAGAGTCTGCCTAACCGCGGTTTCCGCGCCGTGTTCGAGGACGAAGCCCTGACCGTCAAGCTGACCCCCGGGACCTGGCGCGTCTTCGGCTACCTCGTCAGCGGGGAGATTTTCGGTTTCAAGCAATTCGAGGTCACCGCTGGCATCGAGCAGCGGCTCGAATTCCTCTACGTCCCCGGCAGTCTCGTCGGCAAGGTGCAGCCGACTCACGACCTGTCCCTGTGCCTCATCGCCAATCGCTGTCACAGGAACAGCAGCGGAGACCTGGGCGAATTCGCTTATCCAACCGTACCGAGCGGCACCTACTTCCTCGACCTGCTCGAAGCTGGGAAGGTCGTCTCGCGGATCAACCTCGAGGTCCGACCGCACGCCACCACGCTCGTGCGCGAAGACCTGAGCTGGATCGTGACCGAAGGCACCCTCGGCTCGCCCCGGAACACTCCTCCCGCGCAGTGAGCTTGCATCGCCCTCGCATTCCCTGTACAACGCCTCCGGTTCTCGCCGGAGGGTGCCATGATCCTCACCATCAACGACCGCAACCCCGATGCGCACAAGATCCACAAGATCGCCGACATCCTGCGCAACGACGGAGTCATTGTCTATCCCACGGACACCTCCTATGGTTTCGCGTGCAGCATCTTCAGCAAGAAAGCCCAGCAGCGCATCTTCCGCCTCAAACAGACCGATGAACGCAAGTTCCTGAGCCTGGTCTGCTACGACCTCTCGCAGGTCGCCGAGTATGCGATGATGTCGAACTGGGCGTATCGTTTCCTCAAGAGCCTCTTGCCCGGTCCCTACACCATCGTCATGAACGCAACGAGCAAGGTTCCGAACTACATGCACAACAAGCGCAAGCAGATCGGCGTGCGCATGCCGGACCACCCCATCGCGAGGGCCATCGTCCATACCCTGGGCGATCCACTGTATTCCGTTTCGGTCAAGGTCGCCGGCGGTGAAACCTACTGCGATCCCTGGCAGATCTCCGATGACTTCGGCCACGGGGTCGACGTGATCGTGGATGCCGGCTATCTCGAACCCGAGGTGACCACGATCCTCGATATCACCGACGATACCTTCCAGGTTCTACGCGAGGGCAAGGGGAGTCTGCAGAGCATCCAGGTCTGAACGTTGCCCGACGCCGCCGCCGCTCCCAGGCCAAGAGCAGGAGGACAGAGAGAATCCCCGCGGCAGTTCCTCGTCGCGGTGCGGCTCCGAGCGAACAACCCAGGACCGAAATTTGATCGTCCTCGCTCCCCTGGGGCTGGATAGGTGCCGGTGGAGGAGGAAGGGGCGTCTCGTCTGTTCCCTCCGGGGATTTTCCCTCTCCGGGAGGCTCCTGTTCCGCTGGACAGAGCAGGTCATCGCTGCAGGGAGACGGGCTGCTGGCAGGATCAGCCGGAACCGGATCGAGATGGTCGTTTTCCAGCCAGGTATACCGTTGGGCGAACGCTGCTTCGAGATCGGCGAGCAAACCGGGCTTGGAACCGATTTCGAAATCCCGCCCCGTGCCGTCGTCGAAGCCGGTCCAGCGATACGGGGTAATGGCCCGGATCTTCGTCGCGGCTTGGCGGTTGTGTTGGTCGGCCTCGGCATAGAGCGCTTGGAAATATCCGCGGTCATCGTTCGGATAACAGCGATTGCCAGCGCTCACGTCGCATGCATTGCCGCTCTCGGTCACGTAGACCGGCCGTCCGCTCAACCCTGCCTCCTCGAGGACCCTGATATAGTCCTTATAAATACGGAACTGGCCGTGCCAGGTGTCCTCCCACACCGCTCCTCCAGGGCATTCGTCTATCGTGGTATCGCGCTGGGTCTGCGAAGAAGCGGGTAAGGCGCTGTCGACCTCATCACCTCGGCTCGACCGGGTGTAGGCGTGCAGGGCGAAACCATCCGGGGTGATGCCCGCGGCCTGGATTCCCGCCACGATCGAGCGCAGACTGTGCAGACAACCAGGAGAATACGGCGAGTTCGGTGCGACCAGCAACACGACGTGGTCTCCGCCCGGCAGCGCATGCACGGCCCGGTGCACGGCAGCATACGTCTCGGCATAGAGGGGCGAGGTACAGTCGGGATCGCTCTTGCCGGCTCCGACATTGGGTTCGTTGCCGACAATGAAGACCGCGAGGTTGTCGCACGCCGCAACAAAGGCAGCGAAACCGCCTGCATACCCCGCGACCTCGGCACTCGAGCGCGGCACGGCGCTGTCCCCGGCGAAGTCGAGGCGCATGATGATGGCAACTCCCGCATTCGTGACCTCGCGATGGCAGTTACCACCGAAAGTTCCCGCTCCACCGAGATACTGCAGATCGGTCAACCACCCCTTGTCGTTCCCCGGGGTAGCCCTTTGCAACCACTCGAAGGCGCCCAGGTCGTGCATACCATTGAGCAGCGCGCTCTGGCCACGAGGGGGAGCGGCTCCACCTGGGTGAGCACCAAGTAGGCCCACCAGGATGAGCCAGCAGGTCATGGAAGAGCGAGGCTTCACGGCAAGGGCGTTTCGTCGAGTTTGGCTTTCATGAGTAGGGCAAGGGTGCGATACCTCGTCTCCCGAGGATACAGTTCTGCCATCCTGGCATACAACGTATTGTACTCTCTCGAGAATAACTCACGCAGCGCTCCATCCTGAGCTGCCCACTCTCCTCGCAAGCGGAAGTCGAGGTGCCGCAGCGTGAAATAGTCGTTGACGATGTCCAAGAGCGTGGGTTTTGCCGGTTTCTCGAAAGCACAGACAACCTTGCTGACGTGTGCCGTGCCGTCTTCCCCGGCGCTGTGGAAGGTCAGCACGCAAGAGGTCCTCTTTTCCCGCGGCTTCGCGGGAGCGCAGTATACGCGGAAGACCTCGTCCTCGGCGGCGACCCTACAATAATCGGGCGCCTTGACCTCGATCCCGCGGTCAGCAGAACTATCTGTATTAGGACCGTTCGGAAGAAGCCGAACCGTGCCGAAGGGAAAATCTTCTGCCAACGTGAGGTTTCCCGCAGTCTCCCCTACTTGGTACGAAGTTCCCCTGTGGATCTTGAAATAGGCCTGACCCGGATCGAGGGAATGGATGGCGTCGATCTGAGCCACGATCTCCCGCGCAGTGAGGTCCTGGAAGCGGTCGAAGAAGCGCTTCAAGATCTCGCCGAGGAGTTTCTCGAGCCGCCCGGCGAGAGCTAGTCGTTCGTTCGCATCATGCAGGTAGGTCAGCGCTCGGCTGAGGTTGACGAAGGCCTGGAAACTCGATCCGAGTACCAATTCGCGATCGGCGAGGGCGATGAGGGACCGGGAGAGAAGGCTATCCACGAGGGCTCTGAAGGGGGCCTCGGCAGGCAAGCGTGCGGCCAGGGGCTCGAGCCTGGCCACACACCCGGTGTGGCCGCCCAAGCGGAACAACGCGAGCGCCGTATAATACGACAAAGGACCTCGATCCTCTTCCACGCAACGGGGGTGTTCCTCCCCGAACCGTTCGACGGTGGTGGTCACCACCGCATCCTCGCTCTGGTCCTCGAGCTCTTCGAGCAGATCGAAGACCAAGACCCGGCAACGGCGTTCTTCCACCTGGGCAACGTCCTCGGCACTCACCGCTAATCGCCCTGCGAGGTCGAGCAGGGTCGGGCACATCTCCCTCTTGGTCTCGGCCAACCCCACTACCTCCTCCGGTTCGAAGCGCACCGAGAGGAACTCGTCGCACAGGCCCAGTAGGAGTTGGAAGAGCTGGACCGAGTACTGGGCGAGAAAATCCCGGTCGAAGAGGGTTTGGGAATATTCCGGTTCGGTCAAAAAGAGGTGCCTCAGCAGCTCCTTGGCCTGGGTATTGGCGAAGAGCAGGTTTTTCTTCAAGCCGGCGACCAGGATCTCAAGATAGCGGTTCTTCGTCCAACCCTCGGTCGCTCTGTAGAGTTCCGCGGCACTGAGATAGTCGTTGCGCCGCTGTAACTCGGTCATGCGGTTCTCCACCGCATAGGTGGTAAGTTGGATGGAAATGGCCAACAAATCGTCGTCCTGGGTCTGGGTAGGTTCGAGTTCTTTGTACTGTGCGTACCAGGCAAGGGATTGATCGACCTTTCCCTCTTTAAAGGTGCGTTTGACCGCAGCTATCAGGATGATCCTCCGCTTCGGCGCCGCCATGGCCTCAGGAAGCTCCGGGAGCAAGGCGAGGGCCTGGTCGAAATTCCCTTCATCGATCAGGGCTTCGATCTGGGCTTCCAAGACTTCGACGTGCAATTCGTCGAGACAGAGATCACACTGGCGCTCGACCCCGGTGAGAATATCCCGAATGGCGGTATAGCGGCCCTCCGCGATCGACTGCCGCAGATACCCTTCCAGAATTTCCCGGAACAGAAACCGCATCTGCTTGGAGGGTTTGAGTTTGTAGGAGGTCAGAGCATGTTCGAGAGCTTCGGGGTGATTACCCTCGGTAAAATAGACGCTGGCAAGATAGCGATGCACCTCGTCGAGTGGGACCTTGCTCTCGCTGAGAGCTTGGATGAATTCGGTCTTGGCTTCGAGGTAGCGTCTCTCCTGATAGGCCGTCTTGCCCTTGTCGAAGTGCGTGGCACAACCCGTCACCAAGAGGGTGAGCCCGAGAACGGAGAGAACGGAAAGATGGAGGATAGACTGCATCATGTCTCCACCATGCGATGAGGTCGAGGTCGATGTCAACGTTTGCGCGTCGGGATACCCCTTCTTCCCTCCCTCTGATGCGTCCGCCCCCATGATCCCCGGGCCTCTGCGCATGGAAATTCCCCCTCTTGGCTTGACATTGTCCAAAGGAATCAGCATAATGCCTGCGAATTTGGACCTGAGGTGCTATCCTTGCGCTGGTCACTCCCGATCGTCTTCATGATGTTCGTCTCGCCCCACCTCCTGGCCGCGGCCGAGCCATCCCCCACACCCCTCGCCTATTCCTCCGACGTTCCCAATCGAGCAAGAGCAGGTTGGTTCTTCTCCGGAGGTGCGGTCGGGGCCACCCTGCTCCCCGGGTCCTTCGCCGTGACCGGCCGGATCGAGTATCATCTCCTCGACCAGTTCTCGCTCGGGTTCCAAGCCCTTGCCGGTATCGCGGATGCCCAAGTGCTCTCGACCCTCCTGGTCACCACCCGTTATGACTTGCCCTACCCTTACGCCGAACGGCTCGAGCATCGGTTGGTGCCCTTCCTCACCGTGGGCCTGGGCACCGTTTTGCTCCAACACGATGAAGTACCCGGCAAGGACCTGCGTGCCGGAGCAGCCCTGAGTCCCGGTCTGGGGAGCGCGTTCTGGCTTAACGATTTCTTTTCCCTCCGCGCGGATCTTCAGGTACACCTGTTCACGAGGACGCACGGCGAGCGCGTTTTCCTCGTCGGCACCCTCGGCGCCGGCCTACTGTTCTGAGTGTAAGGAGGTAGCTATGCGCCCTCGATCAGGCTTCCTGCTGCCGACCCTCTTGATCTTGACCCCGGCTCTCCTGTTCCTGATGGTCAACGAGAAAGGTTTGGTCAAAGTGTTCCGGTTGCACCACGAACTCGATCAGATCGAGCATTCCGTCCAAGCACTTTCGAAGGAAAACAAGGCGCTATCTGACGAAATCGATCGTCTCGAGAACGACGCCGGCCATCTGGAACGGCTCGTCCGCCAGGAATACGGCTACGTGCACAAGAACGACGTGGTCCTGACGTTCAAGTGACCGACGCGATGGTTCTCCTTGCTGCACTGGCCTTGCTCACGGGTTGCACCGATATTTCCGTTTCCTCCTGGAACCTACTGTACCTCGGATTGTTGGTCACCCTCTGGTTGGTGGTTTTCGCGATCTTCGCCCGGCGCGAGGGCCGCCGGGGAAGGCCGGCCTCCCGGAAACAACGCCGGCACCGCGTCAGCGAAACCCTTGCCGACTTTACCCTTCCCAAAGAGGGTCAACTCGGGGTCATCTCCACTATCTTGCACGGGTACTACCAGACCATCGCCCCCCGCTCGCTGCTCCTCTTCGTGCTCGACCGACCACGCGGCTGCTACCTCCTCGAGTGTTACCTCTCCACAGCCAAGGTCAAAGACGACCAAGCCTTCAGGACGACCCAGGGCATTCTCGGCGTGGTCGGCAAACTCGGGCGAGGGTATTATCTCGACCATGTCGACGAGGATTACCGCGGTGCCGCGTGGTACGACGATAACGTTCCCCTGGGCAGCATTCTGGGGCTGCCCATAGGTGAAGCACCTCCCGCGGCCGTCCTGGTGCTCGACAGCGAGGAAGAGGGGTATTTCGACGAACTGCGCCGTTCTCTGGCCTCGAACTGTGCGGCGGTCGTCGGACGCATCATTGAGGCAGGCCACCGCCTCAGCGTGGAGCAAGTAACTTCCGCGGCGTACCGCACGTTCTACCAGCTCCACGACCTCCTGCAGGACCACCTCGACACCGGCGAGATCGTGCAGCGCACCCTGGATTTCCTGCAAGGGTTGGTAGAGTGTCAACTCGTGGCCCTGGTCCGGAACGACCCTCCTTCGGCTGGCTTCGAGCTGGTGGCAATTCGGCCGGAAGGCCGGGAAGCGAGCGCGAGCGTACGGCGGTTCGCCCATGCCTCCACCAGCATCGTCTCCTGCGCGCTCAAGGCCAACAGTATACTCTCCTACGATGACCTCGAGGGGTATCACAAAGACCTCGTACTCTTCGATCGCAACCAGGATCCGGAAATCCTCAGCGAGTTGCGGTCGCTCTATCTGGTACCGGTCACGGTGCGGCACGAGATCTACGGAGCCCTGGTCCTCGGGTCGCGTAACCGGGCGGCCATCGATGCCGAATTGGCCAGACGTATCGAAAAACTCTGCGTCATCATGGGGGTTTACCTCCGGTTGGGCGACCTCTACAGTGAGCTGCGCGAGACCTCGGTCACCGATGGCCTCACCGGCTTGCGCAACCACCGTTATTTCCAAGACCGCCTCGGCCAAGAACTGACCCGCGCCGGACGCTACGGCAATAAACTGGCCCTGCTCCTCCTCGATATCGATCACTTCAAGCAGGTCAACGACACCCATGGTCATCCGGCGGGAGACGCGGTACTCGCGGCCCTCGCACGAGTCCTGGAGGCCAACATCCGCGAGGTAGACTTCGTAGCCCGTTACGGCGGCGAAGAGTTCGCAGTGGTCCTGATAGAGGCAAATCGGGAGGACGCGGAATTGGTGGCCACCCGTTTGCTACGCGAGGTACGGTCCCTCGAGATCGCCCTCCCGACCGGTCAACTCTCGGTCACCATAAGCCTCGGGGTCGCCCTCTATCCCGACCATGCGGCGGGGAAACAGGCCCTCGTCGACCGGGCAGACGAGGCTCTCTACCAGGCCAAGCACTCCGGCCGGGATCGCTTCGTACTCACCCTCGGACCCCATGACCGGCAACCCTCTTCACCCGAACCCTTACAGGACCACCCGTGAACCGATCCAGCGAACGTTTGAATGCTCTCCTCTCCCGGCACGGCATCTGTTCCCGACGTGCGGCCGACGAACTGATCAGCACCGGGCGCGTTACGGTCGACGGCCTACCGGCCCTCACCGGGCAGAGGATCCTACCTGGACAAGAGATCGAGGTCGACGGCAAGCCGCTCGGCCGGCGCCCCAGGCGAGTGTATCTGGCCTACCACAAACCGGTCGGGGTCATCTGCAGCAACGCCAGCGAACTCCCGGACAATCTCGCCAGCAAGGTGCAATGCGAGGAACGGCTGTTCCCCGTCGGCCGTCTCGATGTCCAATCCAGCGGGTTGTTGCTGCTCACCAATGACGGTGAATGGGCCAACCAAGTCCTGCACCCTCGCTACGGGCATGTCCGCGAATACTTGGTGCGGCTGAAGGCCCCCTATGAGGATGCCTTGTTACAGCGACTTGCTCACGGCATCACCTTGGAGGAGGGGTTGCTCGTGCCGCAGGAGGTCCGGCGTACCGGCTCGCGAACCTTGGTGATCTGCCTGACCCAGGGCTGGAACCGCGTGGTGCGGCGTACGTTCACCGCTGTCGGTGCTGAGATCGAAGCCCTCAAACGGACCCGCATCGCGCACCTGCTCCTCGGAGAGCTCGTCTCGGGTCAGTGGCGCAACCTCACCCCTGCAGAACTCGCCGCTTTCCGTCCTCCCGAACCGCGGCAAGACCCGCGTCCGAGCAGGGGAAGGCCTCAGCAAGATCGTCGACCGCGACGTTCCCCCCGCCGTTGATTCAAGTGCCCGGTTTCTTGGCCTTGCGATAGTAGTCGGTGATCATCGCTCCGCCCAGACCGGTGATCATCCCCCGGAGGTTCTCGGCCCCTTTGCAACTGTTCTGCTTGGCGACCAGACCGATGCCCCGCGAGGTCTCGATGATCCGGGCATCAACCTCGTAGACGGTGCCCAGTTTGGCAATGCTGCCGATGAGCATGTACTGCACGTTGAGCAGTTTCCCCAGGGTGATCGCGGTCTGGGTGTCGGTCATGCCGGTGACGCTGAACTTCTGCTCACTGATGACCTGCTCGATCTGGTTGCGTTCGATCACGTCGAACAGGTTGGAGTTGATGAAGACCGTGTTCATCATCTCGCTGATAGTCTCTCCGAGCCCTTCTTCCTGGGCCGCCTTGTTGGAGGTACGGAACTTCATCACCGCGAGACGGGTCTTGGGCAAGTTTGCGAGTTGTTCCGGAGTGACCGGTGGTTCTCCCCCCGGACTCGTGGGACTGAGCCCGATGGCCTGACCTCCGGGTGGGGTCGCCGGTGCCGCAGCGACGGTCTGACCGGAGGAGGTCTTCGGCCTCTTGTAGGAAACCTTGCCGGTCGTGAGGTCGATGAAATAGGAATCGGAGAGGATCGCCCAATAGCCCGAGAGGAGATCCACTATTCCACCGATGAAGAAGAAATTGAGGAAGATGAGATTCCCGAACCACCAACCGTTCACCGAGGTGCTGAGCTTCTTCTCCTTCACCGGTGTCTCGGGGGAGAGGATCTTGAGCTCGAGATCCTTGGTGGACTCTGCCTCGAACTCGGCGGGCGTGCTGTACTGAGTTCCGCGAACCTCGATGGCCGCGGGCGGTTCGGTCTCGATCCGTACCTTCTTCATCTTGCCCGACATTATCGTCGCACAGCCCTGCGACATGAGCGCGAGCACGACGACCGCGACAAGGTTCCGGCTCATCGGGTAGGACCTCCGGGTTTGCAGACCACCGGGAATTGAACCATAGACGGTGCGAATTGTCATGGGCATTCTGCCGACCTCGTGGGAGCCAAGAAGCTCACCGGGGTTATAGCACGAGAACCGTCCGGTTCATCGGGTATCAAGGATCTCGAGGAGGAACGGGTCGAGGGAAAAACCTGGTTGAGGTGCTCCATGTCGCTCACTACCCATTGGATTGCAGTCCAACATGCGTTTGCCTGACGTGCTTTTCCCCTGCGGGTATTTCTAGGCCGATTGTGGTACAGGGTGAGAATGGTCGGGATCCTGATTGCCCGCGCGCGGTGAGCGGCTGGACATGACATGAAGAGGAATCACCTGTTGGCGACAGTGGACAACGGAAACCCTACTGAGCTTCCGCGGCACCTCCGCGGCACGCGGATCGACCACCTCATCGCGGGGGCGCTTTTCCTTGGATTTTCTTTTCTCTATCTTTTCCTGAACCGAGCGCGAGTGGCCAGCTCCTCTCCCTTGGACCATCCTTTTGGTTCTGATGTCTGGATCTATCGCAGTGTGGTGACCGGCGCCGAAGGGGTGGACTGGTGGCAGCCAAGGCATCCTCTCGTCCAAGTCCTGTTGTATCTCTACGGTAGAGTTTACCAGCACCTGACCGAGGTACTCCCGCCGCTCCTCGCCCAGAAGCTTCCCTTCGCCTTGCTAGGCGCGGCGACGGTCGTCTTGCTCTACATCCTCGGCCGAGCCATCGGCGGGGACCGTCTCAGGGCCCTTGCATTCGCTATGATCTGTGGTTGTTCAGGGACCTTACTATTCTTCGCTTCGACCCCTGAGTGGGGCATGGTGAGCGCCTTCTTCTCGACTGCAGCCTTCGTCTGGATGCAAAGCCATCGCGATCATCCTTCCTGGGGGTCGGTCGCTCTCTCGGTGATGCTCATCACCTGTGCGGTACTCTGTGAAATTATGAGCGTTCTTCTCGTTGCAATCCCGCTCGCCCATGCATTGGAGATGCGCCGCCAACCCTCTCAAACTCTTCTACGGCACCTTCTCACCGCCTTGCTGGGACTGCTTGGCTCCGCAGTCGCCCTCGAGAGCTTCTTCTCCTGGCTCGGTAGGAGTACCTGGTCCTACTATGTCGAGTTCTTCGATAAGAATGTCTATGCGGTGTATATCGCGGTGTGTCCGGAGGCATGCCTACTCCTCGGTCTTTTCGTGCATCCTTTGGCCTTCCCGGGACCAGTGACAACCTTTGCCCAACCGATGTATCGACAGCCGTACTTCGGCTACTTCGAGCCGAGTCTCGAACCGTATTTCGAATCTCTCCCGGGAATCCTCTTCCTCGCTTGTCTTTGTGTGGGGGGGTTCGTAGCAATGGCCTATTGGGTGCGCTCGCGGAATTGGTTGTCCACGGCTTGCCTCGGTATTATCGGTGTCCGCGCCTTTGTTGTTTACGTCGTCATTGCGCATGAGGCCTTCATGGCCTCGGCCTCACAACTCGTGCCCCTCGCTCTTTTCCTGACCAGTCCCCTCCTCCAAGCGCGTGCGCGCCCAACTGGCTTGATCATGCTTCTGTTCAGCGCCCTCCTTGCGGCCTGCAACCTCCCCTTCTTCATCCCCTGAAACCCCACTCCCACGTCGAACGTGTTCCCTTACACGCCCCGATCGGCGAGCTTGTTCCGGGGAGGACGGACGAGTACACTGGCAGGAGTATGGACAAGGTGACAAAGCCAATGCCCTCTTGCTGGTTCCTCGAGCTCTCTGCAACGCTCCAACGGATCCCGCTGTGCTTGGTCTGTCTTTCCATCCTCGGCTGTCAGCAAATCCTCGTCGCCCACAATCCCGACGAGACGGCGGGAAGTTCGGATCAGGCAGGAGCCTTTCCTCAGGCTTCGCCCACGATGACCGATCCCGATGGGGTTTCTCCCCCCGGCTCGGAACAGCTCCCGGCGGGAACAAATCCCCTCGACCCCGCCGGTCCACCATCACCGGGAACTACCAAGGGTCTGTTCAACGAAGCGCTCGAGGAACGGTATCTCCTCCATGCCAATGCGACCCTCGCCTTGGCCCTCGAACCCGAAGAGGGCTCCATCGGACCTCTCGAGTACAAGCTCCTTTCCCCGCAGCATCCAGAGGTACAGTTGTTGCCGGGCAACCTCTTGGTTTTCGAACCAGGGTATGCGGACATTGGAACGACCCTGGAATTCCAGGTCGCCGCAACAGCCGGAGGAGCCAGCGCCACGAAAAACCTCCAGGTCGAGATCCTGGATCCCTACGAGGGAATGCTCCGGATCGAGGGGCTCGAGTATCCCTTCTTCATAGACCCTTACGAAGCCGTTGTTTCTTATACGCCGGACTGTGCACCCGACACCTTCTACGGGCAGGAGACCGATGATTATCATATCGGGTTCCCCAACGAGGTCGGGGGAGCAGAGGGCGGGCCGCCCACCGAGTACCAAGATCTCCTTTACGCATGTTCCTTGCCCGCTGTTCTCCCCTCTCGTTTCATTACCTTCCTCCAGGCCCGGACAGCTTGTGACAATGTCGGCAAGCGTCTCTGTACCCGGCAAGAGTTCCTGTATGCCTGCCGGGAGACCGAGAATAAGCTGTGCAACTGGAGGAACGGAGCCCCCCAGAAGACCGGAGCAGCGAGCGGATGCCAGAGCATCTTCGGGGTGTATGACCTCTCCGGGAACCTCAAGGAGTGGATAGATCAACTCATCTGCGAACCCGAGAGCGAGAACGACCCCTGTCTGGAACAGTGTCGGCTCCATTTCGGAGCTTGGTGGTGCGAGGACCCGATCCGGCTCGCCCTGTTGCGCAGCCATGCCCCCATTGGAGTCGGCTTCGACCAGGCCGGCGGTTTCTTTGAAATGAATGGCTCGCGCTATGCCGCCTGCACCGCCACCGAACCGCAAGTTGCTGATGATGCCAGGCCCAGCACCGGCTTCCGCTGCTGCAAGAGCGCACCCAAAGCCGAGGAAACCCAGCCACCTGTCACGCAGCTCCCCTCCGATTGCACAGAGTCCCTCGACGATCCGCTCTGTACCTGGTGCGCGCTCCACGCTCCTCCTGGTCTACGGCAGGCGTGTCTCTCCTGCTACCGAGGACCTGACCTAAAGGGCGACAACAAGAAGGTCCGTTGGATCGGGAACGAATGTATCTGTGTCAACGGCTATGCTCCGGCAGACGGCTGCGTTCGTTCGGAGGCTTTCACCACCTACTGCGCACCGTTCCGAAGCCAGAACCACGGCGAATGTGAACGCTGCCAGGAACATTGCGGCCCTGGCACGACCTGGACCGATGCCGACAGCGGAGTGTGCCGGAACAGTAAGGGGCAATCGATCAAGAGCTGGGACAACTGCCAGCCCTGTGAAGGCATCTGTATCTGGCAAGCGGGGGATGACCCGAATTAATACAAATAGTTAAACATTGGTCTTCCCTGGAGTGGTTATCGGCGGACAGTGGCCAGGCGCAAGATTTCCAGGACGACCTCTACGGCCTTGTGCATGTGCGAGAGTACGGCATACTCCCTGCGGCCGTGATAATTGTACCCCCCGGTGAAGAGGTTGGGGGTCGGTAGGCCCATGAAGGTCAACCTGGACCCGTCGGTGCCTCCGCGGATGGCCCGTCTGATCGGCTGGATCCCGAGCGTACGCATGGCCTGCTCCGCCAATTCGACCACCTCCGGGGTTATCGCTTCCTTCATGTTCCGGTAGGATTCTTTTCGCGTGGTGGTGAGGACGGCCTTGGGCCAGGCTGCTGCGGTCTGCGCGACCAACTCCTCGAGAAAACGCTCGTGGGCCGCCAAACCTTCTCGGGTGAAATCGCGGACGATGAAGTGGATACTGGCTTTTTCTTCGCTGCCGGTCAGCCCGTGGGGATGGAGGAAGCCCTCCCGTTCCTCGGTGGTTTCAGGAGAGAGCCGGTCCGCCGGCAACAGCGAGAGCAGATGCGCTGCCACCTTGATGGCATTGACCATGATACCTTTGGCCGTACCGGGATGGACGCTTATTCCCGTAATATCCACGGTCATACTGTCGGCGTTGAAGGTCTCGTCCTCGAGTTCTCCGACCTCGCTGCCGTCGAGGGTGTAGGCGAAGGCTGCGCGTATCTTCTCGAGCTCGATGTGCGCGGTCCCGGTACCCACCTCTTCGTCGACGGTGAAGACGACGCGAACCGGCCCATGGGGGTGTTCCGGATGGGTAAGGAGATAGCGGACTACCTCCATGATCTCCGCCACTCCGGCCTTGTCGTCCGCGCCGAGGAGCGTGGTGCCGTCCGCGGTGATGATGGTATCGCCGAGCGCCGCGGCGAGGGGGGGATTCTCGTTCGGGTCGAGCACGACTCCTTGTTCGAGTAGGATGGGACTACCGTCGTACTGCTCGTGGAGGCGTGGCATGACGCCGCTGCCGCTGCAAGCGGGGGAGGTGTCGACATGGGCGAGCAGCGCGATCGCTGGGGTGTGCTCTGCGCCTGGGGAGGCACGGAGGCCGGCATAGAGGTAGCCGTACTCGTCGACGGTCACGTCGGTGACGCCGAGAGCTCTGAGTTCTTCGGAGAGCAGTTTGATAAGGTCTTTCTGTTTCGCCGTGCTGGGGAAGGTCGTGCTCTCTTCCGAGGATTGGGTATCCACGGCCACGTACCGCAGGAAACTGTGGAGCAGGGTGTCGTCATGTGCGCTCGGCATGGTTCCTCCTTCGCGATTGTCGAGCATGGTTGTACCCGGTCCTTCCTGGACATGCAATGGCCCTGATCCGAGAAAATGCCCTCTTCGGAGAGAAGAATAGGCTTGCCATTCTACCGCGATTCTTATACCCACAGGGCTGCTGGAAGAGTGGACAGGCGAAGGTTGACATGAAGATCGGGGTCATTGGCACGGGGTATGTTGGTCTGGTGACAGGGACCTGTTTCGCCGAGATGGGCAATTCGGTGATCTGCATGGATGCAGATGCTGCCAAGGTGGCCATGCTCCAGGACAATCGCGTCCCGATCTACGAGCCCGGACTCGACCGGATGATCGAGAACAACGTGCGCGGCAAGCGCCTCAGTTTTACCAACGACCTCGAACAGGCGGTGCGGCCTTCGCTGGCGGTTTTCATCGCGGTAGGCACCCCTCCGGCCGCTGACGGGTCGGCGGATTTGACCCAGGTCTTCAACGTGGCTCGTGCCATCGGCGACATGC
>MGSU01000060.1 GCA_001799195.1 Deltaproteobacteria bacterium RIFOXYA12_FULL_61_11
TCACGACCCTCATCATCGCCCATCGCCTGGAGACCATCACCGACGTCGACCGCATCCTCGTCCTGGAGCGCGGCACCGTGGTCGAGGAAGGGGATTTTTCCACCCTCTCCTCCCGACCGGGACCTTTCCGGCGCTATCTCGACACGCTCCCGAGGTCTTCCGGATGAGCCGCTGGACGCTCCATCCCGCCCTCCGCTGGAGCTTCTCGCAGCTCGGTGGGCATCGACGGCAGGTTCTTCTCGTCCTCGCCGCCACCGTGGTCTTCACCGCCTGCTTCCTGGCGTACCCGTTACTGTTCAAGTTCGCGATCGACGCGGCAGCGAGCGGCCTGTCCCCGGCAACGGTGCGCAACCAGTCGCTGCTCGTACTTTTGGCAGGTGCGGGAGCAGCGCTATCCTACACCCTGCTCCAGTACGCCCGGGTCCTGCTCAAGGTTCAGCTCGCCCAGCGCTTGCGCTGTACCCTCTTCGAGCGCTTCCTCACTTCGTCGCTCTCGACCTACCTCCACCTGCCCAGCGGCGACCTCGTGGTCCGGCTCGGCGACGACCTGCACACCTACTCCTGGCTCCTCTCTTCCGGTCTCTTCCGCATCGTCCAGCAACTCGCCGCCCTCGCCCTGGGGATTCCCTTGATGCTCTGGCTCGATCCCCTGCTTTGCACGACCCTGCTCGTCCCCCTGGTCCTGATCGTGCTGATCTACCACGGCTGGGAACGCCGCTTCATGCGCCTCAGCCGGGAGATCCGGCTGACCAAGTCCGAACTGTCCGAACGTATCACCTCCTGCTTCGATGGTATCTGGCTCATCAAGGCCTACCAGGCCGAGCAACCCCAGGGCGAGGTGTTCGAACAGGTCTTGGGTCGCAAACGGGACCTCGAGCTCGAGTTTATGCGGGCCACCCTGTCGCTCCACACCATCTACTCGTTCATGGGAGAACTCGGCATGGTCGTCCTGCTCCTCGTCGGCGGTGCCGCGGTCTCCTCAGGCCGACTCACCCTGGGCGACTTCGTGGCCTTCACCAACTATCTCTGGTTGCTCGTCTGGCCCATGATGGAGGTGGTCGGCTTCCTGGCTCGCCTCAACGAAATGAAGAGTCAGGGGGAACGTCTCGGCGAGCTGGAACAGCAGGCCGACGCCCCCCTCGGACCGCGGAAGCCGGTGGCCCGTCCAGGCTCACCTCCGTTCCGCTCCGTTCGCGCCGAGGGCCTCCGCTTCCGCTATCCAGGCAGCGACCAGGAGGTGTTCCGCGAACTCGATTTCACCCTCACTGCCGGAGAACGGGTCCTGCTCACCGGCCCGGTGGGCAGCGGCAAGAGTACGCTCTTCTCGCTGCTGCTCGGCCTCTATCCAACCGAACGGCTGCTGCTCGACGACTCTCCCGTGCCGCACTGGGATCCGCACCTCCTCCGCCGGGGCTATCGCTACACCCCCCAGGAGCCACGGCTGTTCTCGGCCACCATCGAAGAGAACCTGGTGCTCGGCCGACCTCCTCTGGGGAAGGCCGAGCTGTGGGATTGCCTCACCCTGGCCTCCCTGGCCGACGAGATCGAGGCCCTGCCCTCGGGTCTTTCCACCATCCTCGGTCGCCGGGGAGTCACGCTGTCCGGAGGCCAGCGGCAACGCCTGGCCTTGGCCCGCGCTCTCTACGGTCTACACAACGCCTCCCGCACCTGGTTCCTGCTGGACAACATCTCGGCCAACCTCGACAACTACACCGAACGGCACCTCTTCGCCGCCCTGTTCGCCCGCTTCCCCGAAGCCACCTTCCTGATCGCGACCCACAAACCCGAGCTCGTCCCCGAGGTATCCCGGACCATCGACCTCGGGCCTCTCCCAAAACCCTGATCTTCTCTTGACTGGAAGTGGTTCTAGCCGGCGTGGAACGCTGGGCAGCGAGGCCTGCGCTTACTCCTCGCGGCGGATCGGCTTGTTCAAGGGGGTGAACAACCCGGCGGTGACCAGACGATCGCCGAGCTCTACCGCGCGCCTGGTGTGCGCGATGACCCCCATGGAAACATGCTCCCAGACCTCGATAATGACCACGTGGCCCTTGACCAACATGGGCATGTCCTCGATCCGGGCCTTGAGATAACCATCGGCGGCATGGAGGATGTCGTAGCTGTCGCCCACCTTCATGCGCCGATCCTCGCCGCCCTTGAGATAGATGATCTCCCGCTCTCCGATCAGGGTGTGTTCGGTCTCGACGGCAATGCAGGTGGTTTCGTTGTAGTAGTCGGCTTGCCTCGCCCGCACCTTGCGGTAGGGATTGAAAAAAGCCATGACCGGATAACCGCGCTGCAGCTCCTCGAAGCCCTCGGTGATCCTGGCCGTGATCAGCCCTCCCCGCGTGTTGACGATCTGTATGGTCCCGTACAGGGCCACCAGGAACCCGAGATCGTTGAACAGGAAGGCGTCGGGATCCTCAATGGGCCGCCGGATGGAATACACGGTGAAGATGTCGCCCGTGGAGATGACCGAAGGATCATAGAACTGGATGTAGATCTGGTCGTTGGTGCTGAGGATGACGCCTTCTTTGGCCGCGTGGACGACCTCTCCGATCTGCAGCGGCTCCTCGGCTGAGAAGTAGCTCTTGATCTTGAGCTCGTAGGTCAAGTAGTCGTCACCGTCCTCGGGCCGTATCGGCAAGCCCTCGTACCGCTTGCGCGAGAACAGGGGTTCTGGTTGGACCTCGGCCTCCTGGCTGAAGCGGGCTTCCATGATCTCGGCATCGGCTTCCTTAGCGAAGATCTCCAGCATGGGCGGAGCATCGCCGTCCCCGGGATAGAACTTGACCAGGTTACCGGGGAAGATCAGGTGCGGATTGCGGATGTACTGGTTGAGCTGCCACAGCTTGGGCCAGTAGAAGGGATCTCCGAGGAATTGGATGCAGATGTCCCACATCGTATCCCCGGGTTTGATGATGTAGGTGACAGGCGGGGTTTTCGGCACGTCCTCGAGCAACCTCACTTCTTTCTCTTTGGTACGGGAGGGCTCAACGTCGAAGCTGTTGGGATCGTCGATGTCCATGCCGGGGGGGCCGCCCTCAGGCGCCTCTGCAGGAGCCTCCGGCTTGGCCGGTTCCCCGATCACCTCGGGTTCCTCGACGATCGTGGGGGTATCGGTGGTGCCGATGGTCCGGGGCAGGTCTTCCTCGATGACCTCGAGCGGTTCCTCGTCCTGGGCAGACCCAGAGGTGGCCAGGACAATCCCGGTCAGGACGGAAAGGACGACCTGGAACCTTCCCCGCGACCCGATCGGGTATGCACTGGAGCGGGCCATGCTCAATTCCCCTTCAAAGTGTTCAGGCGTTCCCTGGCCTTCCCCGCGGCGACGCTGGTGGGATACTCGGCCAGGAGCCGGCGGAGCAGTTTCTCGGCCAAGGACGTATTCTCGAGGTGGAGCTGGCAGAAGGCCGTTTTGAGCAGGGCGTCGGGAGCCTTCTGACCGTTCTTGTATTTCTCCACGACCTTGTTGAACTGATGGATGGCAAGGAGGTATTCCTTCTTGTCGTAGTAACACTCTCCGGTCCAGTAGAGGGCGTTGGACACGAACTCGTGGTCGGGAAACGCCCGCACGAAGGCATCGAAGGACACGATGGCCAGATCGTACCGTCCGGCCTCGTAATCGGCCATGGCCTTTGCGTACTGCTCCTGCGGCAGCGAGGATGAGAGGTCCACGGTACGCGGAACATGTTCTTCCGGAACCGGCTGTACCTCGGGAGCGGGTACCGGCGCGGGGGGCCGACGCTCGGGCCGAGGCTCCTCGGCCTTCGGCACGCTCGTCCGCCCGACCTGTCCGCGCTCGATCAGGGTTCGCAAGACATTGATCCTGTTATTGAGATCCTCGATCTGGGTGTTGGTTTCGACCACCTTGCGCCGCAATTCGAGCACCTCGCCGCGCAGGTCCTCGATCGAGGTCCTCGTCTCTTTCCCCCCGGAACAGCCTGCCATGATCACGAGAAGGCCGCCGAGCAGCGCGCCGCGGCCCGCGCCGAACCCGTTCATGTGAGATTGCGCTCCTTGTACTCGTTGCCATCGAAGGAGAGGTGGACCTTCTTCTTGTTCACCACGGTGAACAGGTTGACTGGACGATGCCAGATCTTGTGCAGGTTGCGCAGCGTCTCCTTGGCATAGTTCCCCTGGAGATCGATGCCTTCATGGCGGTGCTGGAGCATGAGCTCGGAACGGTTCTGGAAGTTGGCATCCTCGACCTGGATGAAGGGCTGGCCGAAGTTGGTCAGACTGAAGAGCAGGGTCTGCTTGACCTTCTGAAACTCCCGCGTGTTGATCTCGTACCGGTTCGTGCGTTTGTTGAACTGGTAGGCGAACATCTTCGAACGCCGGCAGAAGTCCTCGGTGAGGAAGGTATCGATGAAGGTGACGTCGTTGTGGAGCTTGCGTACCTCGAAGATCTTCTCGGTGCCCAAACCGAGCTTCTTGTCCCAACGGTCCCGTTGGCCGTAGTCCTCACAAGCCTCCCATTCCGGCCCGAACTGCCCGCGGTCCCAGCGCTCCTTGATGTCCCGGAAGAGTTCGATCCCGACTTTATAGGGGTTGATCGAACCGGGCCGCATGGCCAGGGTTCCGGAATGATGGTCGGCAAAATCGATGACCTCGGCCGCGCTGAGCGCCTTCTCGGTCATGATTCTGCTGTGCCAGTAAGAAGCCCAGCCCTCGTTCATGATCTTCGTCATGCCCTGCGGGGCAAAGTAGTAGGCCTCTTCACGGATGATCGCCATCACGTCGCGCTGCCAGCTCTCGAGGGAGGCGTGTTCCATGAGGAAGCCCAGGACGTCGCGTTCCGGTTCGGGTGGGAACTTGCGGGCCTGTTCGCGCTCCTTCTTGAGTTGGACCTCCTGCTGTTCCAGGTAGTCGCGCGGATTGATGTAGGAATCCATATAGTCCTTGGAGAGGAGCTTGCGGATCTTGGCCTCGATCTTGGCGCTGCCGTCGGGTTCCTCGGGGATGCGTTCCTCCTTACGCTTGACGAAGGGGGCGTGGTAGTCGATCAGATTGTCCAGGGACAGGCAGATGTCGATGAAACCCTCGACCTCGTCGACGCCGAACCGCTCCATGTAGCGACGGATCCGGGTGCCGTGGTTGGCCATGTCGTCCATCATCTTGCGGTTGGTCTTGCTGAAGTAGTAATTGTTCTTGAAGAAGTCGCAATGAGCGTAGACGTGGGCGATGACGGTCTTCTGGTCCACGTTGGCGTTGCACTCGAGGAGGTAGGCGTAACAGGGATCGTTGTTGATGACCATTTCGTAGATCTTGGAGAGGCCGTAGGTATAGCTCTTCTCCATGCGCTCGTATTCCATGCCGAAGGACCAGTGCGGGTAACGGGTCGGGAAGCCGCCATAGGCCGCGATCTGGTTGATCTGGTCGTACTCGAGGATCTCGAAGATGGTCTCGAAGAAGTCGAGGCCGTAGGCTTTGGCATAGCCCATGATCTCGTGGCGCGTCTCCTCGAGGTGCGGGGGCAGGCTCATGGTTGCTCCTGAAGTCGGTTACTTACCTTTACCGAGGAAGTCTTTGATCGAGCGGTAGATCGCCTCGCGATTCTCGATGCGCGAGGTGATCAGCTTTTCCTCCCCGGTGAGCTTGCCGTCGAGATCCTTGATGAACTGCCCGCTGCCGTATTGGCTCTCGACCTGGCCGTAGCAGAACACGTTGACGATGGGGAAGAACTTGTCCTTGATCAGGTCGATGCACAGGTTGGTGTCGTCGCCAGACCAGTTGTCGCCGTCGGAGAAATGGAAGGGGTAGATGTTCCATTCGTCGGGCGGGTAGTCCTTCTCGATGAGCTGCAGACAGAGCTTGTAGGCGGAAGAGATGATGGTGCCGCCGCTCTCGCGGGTGCGGAAGAAGGTCTCGCGATCGACCTCCCTGGCCGTGGCGTCGTGGATGATGAAACGGGTCTGGATATCTTTGTACTGGTACTGCAACCAGGTGTCGATCCAGAAGGACTCGATGCGCACGATCTCCTTCTGCTCCTCGCCCATGGACCCGGACACGTCCATCATGTAGATGACGACCGCGTTGTTCTCCGGCTCCTCGGTGATCTTCCAGGAGCGGTAGTGCTTGTCCTCTTTCACCGGCACGACCATGGGATCGCGAGGATCGTAGGCTCCGGAGACGATCATACGTTTGAGGGCGTGCTTGTACGTGCGCTTGAAATGGCGCAGACTCTCCGGCCCCGTGGTGCGGATGCCGGTGTAACGGTCCTTCAGGTTCTTGATGACCGCCTTGCCCTTGGGTTGAATGTCCGGCAGCTCCAGCTCCTCGCCGAGGATCTGGGCCAGCTCCTCCAGGGTCACGTCGACCTCGAGAGCGTGCTCGCCGGGTAGGTTGCCGGCCTCGGCCTGGCCTTCGGCCTCTTCGTCGCCGCCGAGAGGGTCGCCCGGCTCGCCGTCGCCCTGACCAACTCCGGGCTGTTCGCGCGGGCCGAACTTGAACCGCGGAATCTCGATGTAGGGCAAGGGGATGGTCACCATCTTCTTGCCCTGTCGGCCGATCAGCTCGCCGGTCGACATGTATTTCTTGAGCTCACGCTTGATCCGGCCCTTGACGATACGCCGGAAGCGCTGGTGATCGGCGTCGATCTTCTTGGCCACGCTGCCTCCTCACTCCCGCTCGCGGGAACCTCAGTTCTTGGCGTCGCCGCGGGCGAAAATGCTGGCCACGAAGTTCAAGACATCGGTGGCGCAGATGTCGCAATAGTGGAAATTCTTGATCATGCGGTCCTTGATCACGTCGATCTTGGCCTGGGTGTCCTTGTCGACCACGCCGGTGACCAGGCTGCGCGTCAGTTTGATCGTGTCCTTCTGGTCCTCGAAGAGCTTGAGCTCGAGGGCCTTGTTCAGCCGCTCGTTGGTCTTGTAGTCGAACTGTTTGCCCTCGATGGCCAGGGCCCCGATGTAGTTCATCACCTCGCGCCGGAAGTCGTCCTTGCGGCTCTCGGGGATGTCGATCTTCTCTTCGATCGAGCGCATCAGCCGCTCGTCCGGCTCTTCGTCCTGCCCCGTGTACCGGTTCTTGACCCGTTCCTTCTGGGTGTAGGCCTTGATGTTGTCGACGTAGTTGGCGCAAAGCCTCGTGATGGCTTCTTCATCGGCGCTGGTGGCCCGCTGGACCTCGTTCTTGACGATGTCCTCATACTCCTGTTTCACGATGGAGACCAACTCGCGATAGTGGGCCTTGGTGTCCTCGTCGGCGATCAAGGAGTGGTGTTTGAGACCGCTGGCCAATTCGTTGAGCACGATGAAGGGATTGACGCAGCTCCCGCCCTTGTCCATGACCAGGGCGTTGGAGATCTTGTCCTGGACGTAGCGGGGCGAAATGCCCTCGAGCCCTTCGCGGGTGGCCGTCTTGCGCAGTTCCTTGATGTTGTCCTCGGTGAAACCGGCGAGCGTCTTGCCGTCGTAGAGCTTGAGCTTCTGCAACAGCGTGAGCTGGGCTTTCTTGGGTTCCTCGAGCCTGGTCAGGATGGCCCACATGGCCGCCATCTCGAGGGTGTGCGGGGCTATGTGCTTGCCCTGGATCTTCTTCTCGTTGAAATCCCTGGCATAGATCCGCTTCTCCTCGGTCAGCTTGGTGATATACGGGATGTCGACCTTGACCGTGCGGTCGCGCAGGGCTTCCATGAACTCGTTGTTCTGCAATTTACGGTACTCGGGTTCGTTCGTGTGCCCGATGATCACCTCGTCGATGTCGGTCTGGGCGAACTTCTTGGGTTTGATCACGTGTTCCTGGCTGGCACCCAGCAGGTCGTAAAGGAAGGCCACGTCGAGCTTCAGAACCTCGATGAACTCGATCAGGCCGCGGTTGGCGATGTTGAACTCGCCGTCGAAGTTGAAGGCCCGCGGATCGGACTCCGTGCCGTAGATGGCGATCTTGCGGTAGTTGATGTCGCCGGTCAGCTCCGTGGAATCCTGATTTTTCTCGTCCTTGGGCTGGAAGGTGCCGATGCCGATGCGATCCATCTCGGAGAGGGTCAGGCGGCGGACCTCGATGTTCTCGATGACCTTGGTCCAATCCCCGTCGCACAGCTTCATGAGTTCGCGGAAGATGTACCGGCAGGTCGGGCAGAGGTTACCCTCGATCTGGATTCGTTTGCTCTCGGGCCGGCCCTCGTTCAGCACCGCCGCGACCTGCCCGCGCAGGTCCCGGGGGATGAGGTGGAGCGGCTCTTCGTGCATCGGACAGGGCAATTCGGCGTCGGGCAGGATGAGCTTGGCCCGTTCGCGCAAGTCGTCGTTCAGGACCCAGGCATAGGTATAGAGCGCACCGTCGGGCGTGCGGGAATAGTCCTCGAGACCCTTCTTGAGCAAGCGCACGATGGTGCTCTTGGAGCTGCCGACCGGGCCGTGCAGCAAAATGACCCGGCGTTCGGTGCCGTAACGTTTGGCCGCGGACTTGAAGAAGTTGACCAGTTTCATCAGGTGCACGTCGAGACCGAAGATCGCATCTTTGCCCTGATCGATCGGATCGCTGAAGAACTTGTACCGATAGAGTTTCTTCTTGGCGTCGACGTACTCCTCGACCCCATACGACACGATCATGTCATAGACGCGCTGGAAGGCGCTCCGGGTGACCTCGGGATGTTCCTGCAGGATCTCGAGGTACTGACCGAAGTCCCCGACCCAGTTTTGTTCTTTGTATTGTTTGACGTTTTGAGATTTCTTAATCAGCCCGATGATGTCTTTCCGTGCCATCCTCGCCCCACCTGGTTGAGCCCCACGACAAGGGGGCATTCTAGGCTGAGGGCGGAAGGATCGTCAAGGAATGGCAAGGAGGAACCGCGCTTTTTCGTAAGGTTTCAAACGAAAATGGCTATGAACAATGATCAGTTCAGCCTTGGGTGGTTCGAGGGGTCCTGTCACCTCTCACCCCCACCATGCTCATGCTTGCGCGTGGTGGGCCCCCCCGTCGGCGCCACCCCAACGAGGTACAAGTCAAGCCAGGGCCATCCACCCAAGGGTGGAACGATTCCTGACATATTAGTGGAGGGTTACGCTTTTATTCAACCGCGGACGGTAGGCGATCAGCCGCGCGGGAAGCGCGGCTCAGCGCCTGCCGGGCGCAAGGAGACGCGAGTCGAGCCGAGCGGAGGCGTACTCAGGGGTACGTCGAGCACGGCGAGGCCGCGTCGACGCCGCGGACGGTGGGCGATCAGCCGCGCGGGGTTGGCGATCAGCCGCGCGTCAGAACTTACCGGAGAGGATAAAGGAAATGACCAGCGCGTAGATCACCAGGGACTCGATGAGGGCCAGACCGATGATCATAGGCATGAAGATCTTGTCCGAGGCGCCGGGGTTGCGCGCGATGCCCTCGAGGGCCGCGGTGACCGCCCGGCCTTGGCCGAGCGCGCCGCCGAACGCGGCGATGGCGATGGAGATCGCGGCGGCCATGGCATACCACTTGGAAGCATCCGCATCGGCTTCAGAAGCAAAGGCAAGACCACAACTCAGCATCAGGGCGACGGAAACCAACTTTTTCATCGTATCACTCCTTTGGTAATTAGGGGTTACTCCTAAGTGCTGCTCGTACTCAATGATCGTGGGCCACGGCCATGCTCAGATATACGATCGAGAGCATGGTGAAGATGAAGGCCTGCAGGAAGGCTACCCAGATCCCAAAACCCAGGAAAATGACCGGGACGAGGATCGGGACGAGATCGGAGAACTGGGCCAAGACGGCGTGATCGCCGTTGATGTTCCCCCACAGGCGCAGGGTCAGGGACATGGGCCGCACACAGTGGCTGATCACCTCGATGATCACCATCATCGGGGCGAGATAGATCACCGGGCCCATGAAATGCTTGACGTACCCGGCGCCGTGAGCCCGGAAACCGAAATAATGGGTGGCGACGAAGATGACCAGCGCACAGGCGGCATTGTTGTGGAGGTTGCTGGTCGGCGGCAGGAAACCCGGGATGACACCGAGCAGGTTGCTGACGAAGATATAGATGAAGGACGTCGCGATCAGGGGGATGAATTTGTCGGCGTCATGTCCGGCCAATCCCTTGACGAGACCGTAGAGCTTGTCGATCCCAAAATCATACACGGTCAGGAAGGAGAGCTTCGCCTCGGGCAAGATGTTCCCTTGGGCCTTGGCCTGCCTGGCAGCAAGCCGCTGCACGGCGATGACCGAGGAGATGAGGATGAACAGCATGACGAAGATGGCGGCGGCAAGTTGTCCGGGCAGATCCTGAAGGTAAGGAATGCTGCCGAACCAGGTGAACCCGTGCTCCATAGATCACTCTGCTCCCAGCCGATGAGATCCGAGCGTGCCGACCAACAGGGCCGGAATGAAGGTCGAGTAACCGAGGGCCACGGCCAACGGTTCGACCGGCAGGCAGCGTAATATCCAGCCAAGAATCAAAAGTAAAGCAAGAAACTTCAAGGCGAAGAGAATCACGTTGAGGGCACGACGGGTCCGCCGCAAGAGCAGGTTCCTCAACAGGGCGGTCAACACCGCCAAGTTGCCCCACCCTACCACGCCGCCCACCAGCACCCCTTGCCAAAACTCTTGGCCGGAGACCCCCAGAGCCGTCAGCGTGGCCACGAGGACCAGCCCTGCGTCGAGGTATAGGGCCCGACGTATCCGAGCTTCGGCCTCTTGACCGTCCGGACTGGTCGTCACGGTGTCGCCACCTACGGTCATGATCTCCGTTCTCCGCGCTGGGGAACACGTGAGGCACCCGACGGGGTTCCCCCGGCTGCCCAGGTCAGCCTCGTACTGCAGTCAGCGCAGTTTTTCAAAGAATTTCTTCAACCGCAGGAGTACGGCGAAGGCGGCGAAGAACCCTACCACGGCTCCGGCCAGGACCCCGTACGGCGAAGAAGCGAAATGTCGGTCCGCGCTCCAGCCGAGCAGGAGGGGGGCAACCACGGCCGCGGCGATCTCCACACCCAAGGTGCCAAGGGTCAGGATCTTGGCCATGCGTGAGGCGCCATCTGGTTTCATCGCAAGATCTGCTGGAAGAAGCTGTAGGAGATCTCGCCGATGAAGGAGAAAGGAATGCGAATGGTTCCATCCGCTTCGACCAACAAGGCAGGTGGATTGAGGAACGGCTGCGCCGCCTGGACTGACCTGATCGCTTCTTCGTCCCAATCCCGATAGCCCGAGGACTTTTGTACCAGCACTTGCTGCAATTTACCGCGCCGGTCGAGGACGAGCTCGACCTGGGCGACGACCAGGTTCGGAGGAGAGTTCCGGGTCACGGCATTGATCCTGTCGAAGGCCGGTTGCGGTCTCCAGTTGTAGCTTATCAGCCGCTTGATCCGCGTATAATAACTGCCGTAGAGGAACTCGCGCGTATTGAGCCGGGTCAATTCGCCTTCCTCTCGGTTCTTGACGTGGTTGGGGTCGTACGGCACGGTGAATTTGCTGAGCAGAGCCGACGAGAGATTCAGATCGAGCTTGCGTTCTGCCAACTTCGCCCGCAACTCGGCCTCTGTATCCCTTTGCTCGGCTTCTTCGGCCACGGTCTCGCTCGAAACTTCCCCAGGCCTTTGCTCCGGCTGCTCCCCGGTTTCCTCGAGCGGCCGTCGGGGTTTGGTACGAGGGGCCGTCCGCACCGGCGGAGTGTGCATCGGCCGTGGTTCGAGGGCAACCTCGGCCGGGACCGAGGGGATGTTGGTGGCTATTCGGGCTCGGGTCTCGGTATCGACACGCCGGTCTTTGTCCGAGAGGAATTCAGCCTGTTCCGGGCGTTCGCGCCGGGTCCGGTCGTCGTCTAAAAGATCGACCACCTGCTTGCGCTCCGGCTCGGGCGGCTGCTCGGGGAGGGTCTCGGGGGTCGGGGGAGCGAGCAATTCGACCAGGAGCTCGGGTTCCTCGGCCTGGGGTTCCATGGCCGGTTCCGGCACCAGGTTCAGGACGGCCAAGTGCAGGAGCAGGGACAGCGCCAAGGCTAGTCCGAGTACTCCGTTCCGCATGGTGGAAAGCTTCCCTTCCCCCCCTCGAGGGCCAATGACCGTAACCGTATCATATCTCCACGAACCCTCCGATCGTCAAGAACACCCCTCTGGAGCCCCCCTCGAATTTTCGAGGGTTTCTTCGACAATTCCGCAGGTACCGAGATCCAGCAACCGGGAATAACTCCTTCTAGGAAAGCCTCCCGATCCGGGATATCCCGCCTGGCTCGTATTTTGCTTTCGGTGCGCGATCGACCTAGGGGTGGACTTTGGGATTGACAAGCAATCCCATCCGCGAATAGGGTCTCGGCCAGTATTTTCAGGGAGTATTCCGGGCCGGCCGGCTTGCCGCATGAAGTGTTGATCAACAAGCGAGCCGTCCGGCCTTTTTTTTTCAACGGCGAAACGAGGGGGTTTCCATGAAGTCGTCAAGGTGTAGCACGGTGAGCGGGCTCCTGGCCCTGCTCGGCATCCTGTTCCTGACCACGGGCTGTCCCGGCATGTTCGTGGTAGACGAAGAAGAGCCCGTCGATGACGGAGAACAGGTTAACCAAGAAATCGAGGAATGGGTCGGCTCCACCAACATCAAGTTCCCTGAGGGCGCCTTCCGCGGCGGTTATACCTTTGATTACGAGAGACCCGCAGACCTGGACGAGGTGGTCGACCTCATGGCAGGGGTTGAAGTCCTGGTCGAACCGACCGAGGGGGTTGAATGGATCGACGCCCTGCACCTCGAACTCACCTCCAAGGACGGCGAAGAGCTGCGGCTCCTCCAGCCCATCGAGTTCCGCATCCGCGCGAACCGTTTTCCCGAGGACATCGACCTCGAGACCGCGCCGCTGACCTCCGGGTACGACGAAGATCTCGACACCTTCTACCTGGTGCGGGACGACTATAAATATCAGGATGACGGCGAGGGAGATGTGTCCGCCGACGATCCCGCCCCGACCGATGATCCCGCAGACGGCGAAACGACCGGCCTGCAGCGGGTACGAGTCCTCGTGGCTCTGGTGGGCTCGGGCAACAGCCTCATCGGCGTGCCCTTCACCACCGTTGCTTACAAAAAAGGTCCGAACGTCTTCTTCACCATCGCCCCGGCCCAGGTCCGCGAGGGCGTCCTCCCGGCCAATACCCGCATCATCTGGTCCGTGTTCGTGATCCCAGACGGCCAGGACGTGGTCGTCAACGACGTCAAGATCGACGACCTGACCGGAAACTCGGACGGTAAAGAGAACCACACCCCCACGGTCGAAAACATCTCCGCCCAACGGGTCAAGGAAGGCGAGCGCCTGGACATCTTCGTCATCGCGGACGATTCCGACACCCGGGACCGTCTCACCTACAGCTCCGAGGGCGAACTGCCCAAGTTCATGGTCCTCAAGAACGACAACCTGGTGGTCAAGCCGGGCTACGACGTGGTCGCCGGCGGTGAAACCGAGAAGATCTTCACCCTCACCCTGGTGGTTGCAGACAACGGCCTGCCACCCAAGAAGGTCAAGGTCACCTTCGACGTCGCAGTCGAGAACGTCGACCAGCCGCCACAACTCGTTATCGCGAGCGACAAGCCCTTCCCGGCCCAGTGCCGCGAAGGTGAAGAGCTCCACTATGCCTTTAAGGCCACGGATCCGGACGGCGACCCGGTCGTTTACGGTCTCGGCGCCCTGCCCTATTTCAAACCCTCGTTCGGCACCGACGGCAAACCCGTGCTCGACGAGAGCGGCGACGTGGTCCAGGTTCCGGCGGCCAGCATCGACCAGACCACGGGCGAGTTCGTCTTCTCGTGCGTGAACTCGATCGTCCCGGGGTACAAGCAATCGCTCGACGTCACCCTCGAGGTCTACGCGGCCAACACGGTCGAGCAGCTCTTCGCCGGCACGCCCAGCCGCTTCACCCTGAACGTGCTCAACGTCAACCAGCCACCGGCCTTGAGCCTGGTCCTCGATGAGGGCACTCCCGAGGCCATCGCCACGGCCTACGCCACGACCAAGACCTTGAAGGTCAACGAGAACGACCGTCTGCTCTTCACCCTCGACGCCCAGGACATCGACGGCGACCTGGTCACCAAGCGGCAATGGCGCATCGAACCGATGTGGCCCGAGGAGTGCGTGCACAACGGTGACTGGACCCTCAACCTCCCCGAGGGTGCCGAGGAGTTCTTGCCGCGCGAACAGTACCAGCTCCTCGCCAATAACGGCGAACCGGTGATCAGCTTCGATGAGCGCTCCGGCCTGATGAGCGTCTTCTTCCCGATCTGTCTGGTCAAAGGCGAACTCAAGCTCGACGAAGTGTTCAAGTTCACCCTGGTCGCCTCGGCCATGGACCAGTACAACACCATGTCGCCCGAGCTGCGTATCCCGGTGGAGGTCAAGAACACGGTCATCGCCCCCTTCCTGGCCAACAACTTCCAGAAGGAATACCAGGCCAACGAGGGCGGCTGGTGGCACCAACTCTTCCAGAACCGCCCCTGTCAGAACGGAACGTGCGGCCTGCAGCTCGGGTTCGGGGGCCAGATCGTCGCCGTGGAAGACCGCGGGTACAACCTCGTCCTCAACACCATCCACACAGTCGATGAGAGTGGCGACGTGCTCGACGACGTCACCGCGACCTATTACAAGCCAAAAGATCAAGCCAACTCACTGCTCTGGCTGCAGAAGGGTCCCTTTGCCGACAACATGCCCGTCGCCGGCACGACCGACCAGAACAAGGGCAACGACTGGAACCTGCGCTGGGCCATCCCCTACAACACCACGGTGCCCGGCCTGGTGAAGCACTACCGCCTCAGCTTCACCGCCAGCGACCCCAAGATCCCCAGCACCGATGCGAGGTATGCGGCCACTTCTCTGCCCTTCTCCTTCGACGTGGTCGTGAGCAACTCCAATCAGAATCCGTACTACCTCGTCGACCAAGGCACGACCCTGCCACAGGGTTTCTTCAACACGGTCGAGGGTGAGCGCAAGGTCGTCTACCTCGACCAGCTCTTCGGTGATCCGGACGGCGACACCCTGCTCTTCAAGCTCGACCAGACGAGCACGACCTATTCCAACGACCCGTTGAAACCGGGCGACAATCGCTTCCTCGAGAAGCCGGCCATCGACCAGAGCGGCGACCGCTCGGTCCTGACCTTTATCCCAAGCTACGATATCACTGCCCCACAAGGTGGCCAGGGCGGGGTCAGCATCCGCGTCGAAGCGACGGACGGAAGCCTCGGCACCGGGTATCGCGACCTGTGGTTCCCGGTCCAGAACACCATGCGCCGGCTCAGCCTCAAGCAATCCCAGGTCAAGGTCACGGTCTACGAACGCGGCTTCTGGGACCAGGGTTGCGATTTCGGTCGCTACTCCTGCGGCAGCTTTACCCTGAACTTCTCCAACTACCTCGATAACCCGGACAACGACCTCCTGCTGGTCGACCCGGTGTTCGATCCGAGCGCGGACACCAACCCGCTCACCCCGCAGAAGAACGCCACCGAGCTGCTCCAGCCCGGTCCGCAGTTCGCTTGGAACGACCTTCCTCAGAGCTTGGTCGATCGCGACGGCGCAACCTTCACCTTCCAATACAAGGTCTACCAGAACAGCTACCAGGCCGAGGCCGACAAGCAGCTCCTCACCTTCGAGGTCGAGGTGCGCAACGCCAACCAAGGGCCTGCCTTCGCCCAGTTCGACCCGTTGCAGATCCAGGAAGGCGTGCCGGTCGAGATTAACCTCGACACCGTGTTCACGGATCCCGATGAAG
>MGSU01000061.1 GCA_001799195.1 Deltaproteobacteria bacterium RIFOXYA12_FULL_61_11
TGCCCTGGATCACGGCCAACGGAGCCTTCTTCGGCTTGCTCCTCGGCATGAGCTCCTCCTTCGGGATGTGGCTCGGGGTCAAGTACGGTTGGATCCCGGAACGGCTCATCACCTTCTCCGAGGTCAGCAGCGACATGGCGGCCAACTTCTGGCGGGCCTGGTGGGCCTGGTTGCTCTGTTTCCTGGCGACGATCCTCATCAGCCTCTTCACGACCAAGAAACCCGCCTCCGAGCTGGTCGGACTGGTCAAGGGTCTCACCCCTCCGGCAGTGACCGGTACCGAACCTCGGCATCGTACTCCGGGGTTCTGGGCCGTGATCGCCATTGTAGTCCTCTGTGTCCTCAACCTGTGGTTCTGGTAACCGCCAGACCCTCCCCTTGCCCGAGGTACCCATGAACGACACCGCACCCGTGATGAAGCCGATCTGGTATTTCGTCGGCCTGATTCTCCTGGCCATGGGAGTGGTGATCCTCGCCACCGGTATGTGGGAACTGGCCTTCCCCCCGGAAGTCCAACCCGTGCTGGCCGCGCTGCGCGCCAATTTGTGGTGGGGGGGTATCATGATCGCCGCAGGCCTGCTCTTCCTCTTCCTCAACCGCGGGACGAAGCAGCGCTGAGCCCTACGGGCAAGGCTCGGGCGAGCCGTGGCTCGTGCCCGAGGTTCCCGAACGAGACACCTCCAGGACTTGACGTGGCCCCTGGAATGATTATCGAAGCCTAAACTCGAGGGGCAACCCTCGAAGCCGGCCGCAGAGGAGGAAGCGATGAGCGAGACGACGGTGGAACACGGTACGCTGAGCATTCACAGCGAGAACATCTTTCCCATCATCAAGAAATGGCTCTATACCGAGCGGGACATCTTCTTGCGCGAGCTCGTCTCGAACGCGGTCGACGCGATCACCAAGCTCCGCCAACTCGCCGTATCCGAAGGGCTCGACCTCTCGGGCGCCGACGGCCGTATCGACTTGACCGTCGAAGCCGAGGGCAGACTTTTGCGCATCTCGGACAACGGCCTGGGCATGACCGCCGACGAGGTTCGGCGCTACATCAACCAGATCGCCTTCTCCAGTGCCGAGGAGTTTTTGGCCAAGTACAAGGACGGAGGCGAAGGCGGCCAACTCATCGGGCATTTCGGCCTGGGCTTCTACTCGGCCTTCATGGTCGCCGAACGCGTCGAGCTCGAAAGCCTCTCCTATCGCCCGGGAACAGAGCCGGTGCACTGGAGCTGCGACGGCAGCACCAGTTTCGACATGACCCCGGGCTCGAGGACCACCCGGGGCACCGAGGTGTTGCTGCACCTCACAGAAGAAGCAGCGGATTTCTCCACGAAACCAGCCGTCCGCGAGGTGCTCGAGCGGCACTGCGGCTTCCTGCCCATCCCCATCTTCCTCGACGGAGAACAGGTCAACGAGACCAGGCCCCTCTGGACCAGAGCGGCCTCCGACGTGTCCGAAGAAGACTATACATCCTTTTATGCCAAAACCTTCGGAGGAGACGAGGCCCTATTCTGGATCCACCTCAACGTGGACTACCCCTTCCGGCTCAAGGGCATACTCTTCTTCCCCAAGATCAAGCATCATCTTGATCCGACCGGCGGTCAGATCAAGCTCTTCTGCAACCAAGTCTTCGTCTCGGACAACTGCAAAGAACTGATCCCCGAGTTCCTCTTGTTGCTGCGAGGGGTCATCGACACCCCGGACCTGCCACTCAACGTCTCTCGCAGCGCTCTCCAACGCGAGCCGGTCGTGGCCAAGATCTCTGCCCACATCATCAAGAAGATCGCCGACCGCCTCGGAGAACTGCATTCGGGCGAGAAGGAGCGCTACGAAGGGTATTGGGCCGACATCCACCCCTTCATCAAATACGGCATGATGCGCGACGAGCGTTTCTACGAGAAGGCCAAGGATGTCGTCATCTTCCGAACCTCGGGTGGCGGCTACACGACCCTCGACGATTACCTCAAGCGCAACGAGGGCAAGCACAAGAACAAGATCTACTACGCCAGCGACGAACACGGCCAAGCAGGGTACCTCGAGCTGTTCCGCAAACAGGGTCTGGAAGCCCTGCTCGTCGATGACCTGATCGATCCGCACTTCCTCCAGTTCCTGGAGTACAAGAACAGCTTGCTGCACTTCGCCCGGGTGGATTCCGACCTCTGCGACGAGCTGGTCGAGGCGAGTTCCGGCTCGCGCATCCTCGATCCCAAAGACCAGAAGAACAGCGAGGAGAAAGTGCGCGACCTGTTCCGCAAGGTCCTCGAACTACCCGAACTGACCGTGGAACTGAAAACCCTCAAGTCCGACGAGGTCGCCGCCGTCCTGTTGATCCCCGAATACTCCAGGCGGCTGCACGAGATGTCCCGGCTCCTCACCAAGGAAGTTGCCCCGGCCAAAGAGGACCACACCCTGGTCCTCAACGGTGCCAGCGGGCTGGTGAAGAGTCTCCTCCGCCTGGCGGATCACGGAGCCTCGGATGCTAAGGTCCAGCTCGTGTGCCGGCATCTCTACGACCTCGCCCTGATGGCCCATCGCCAACTCGACCAGGAACGTCTCCAGGCCTTCCTGCGACGCTCGGAACAACTCTTGGAACAACTCGCCCAGAAGTCGCTGATTATTTCCTGACTCGAGTTCCGGAACTGACCTCTAGGGGGTTGTCCTCCAACACCGAGCAGCTACAGTAATGTATACCAGATTGTTACGTTACTCCGCAGGCAGCGAGCAGCTCACTCATCCGTTGCTGGTAACTGTGTCGGCGCCGGGTTTCCTCGCATTGCCGGGCGGCCAGAGCAGTACGCTCGGCATCATGGCCCAGGAAATAGGAAAAGACCTCCTCCAATTCCTCTGCCGTGGCATAGGTCACCAGATGAGAAAAAAGCTGGTCCTCTCCATTGTCCACGCGATTGGTCAGCAGCAAGCCCCCGCAGGCTTGGGCTTCGAAACAGCGCATGTTGACGTCCTTGCCGACCGAGATGTTGAGGATCAACCTGCTGCGGTTGAAGATCGACACGAGATCTTCTCCATAGGCCCGGCCTACGAAGTGCCGAGGGAAACGAGCCATCAGCCGGGTGAGCAACTCCCTGCGGAGCGCGAATTCGGTACTGCCGACGAAGCACCAGTCGAACTCGTGCACCACCTCGGGTAACGGTCGGTGAATCGAGGGATCACAGGCCAGGGGAAGCCAGGAACCGCCCAGTACATCGACCCCATCGAGCTGGGCGGTGAAGAGACGATCGAAGCCTTCTGCTTTGCGCCGGCGAGACCATCCTCCTACCATCTGGTCCAGACGATGGGTATCGATGCACCAATAGGCGTTCGGATGGAAAGCCACCGGACCTGGATAGGAGAGATCATCATCGATCTGCAGGTAGAGTTCATAGTCCGAGGGCAGGGTTTGATACCCGAGAAAGACGAGTCCGCCGCGGCCATCGCTTGCCAGCGGAGCGTAGTGATGTACCTCGTGACCCAGGAGCCTCAGGGCTCGATCGCACCAGATGCCGGTCGTATCGGGGCGCACCAGCGCATCATAGATCAGAGCCAGACGAGCCATCAGGTCTTGAGCAAGTCTGCCAAGAGATCGAGGAGCTGCCGGGAGCGAAAGGGCTTTTCCAGGAGGAATTGTGTGCGATCAAAGGCGACCTCGCCACCACTCGCTCCGGACATGATGACCACGGGCAACCCCGGATGGCTCCGATGCAGGGCCTCCGACAGGGCCAGCCCATCCATGCCGCCCGGCAGGTTGAGATCGGTCAGGAGCAGGTCGGGAGGTTGTTCCACGATCAGGGGCAGAGCGCTGACGGCATCGGCATAGGCGCTCACCCCATAGCCCGCGCGTTGCAGGACTTGGACGAGGTAATCGCGAATGGCCTCCTCATCCTCGACAAGACAGACATTGGGCATGGTGCTGAGAGCCTCGTTTCCCTACCCGCAGAGTACCTTCTCCGAACCGGGCTGGCAATGCGTTCTATCGGCCTTTGCCAAACCATGCAGCGGAGAAGTTTGCTTTTACTCGATGAATATGGCTAGTAGGGAGCTGGAGGTACCTAGGAGCGATCTGGACTTCTCCGCATGGATAGCAACAAGAACGGGCAGTTGACCAACACTCTACGTATTGTGGACGGCGATGCGATCAACCTGACGGCCCTCATTGCCCTTCTCCTCTCCAGGAAACGCCTCATCCTCGTAGTGACCTTGTGCGGTTTGCTCGCCTCGGTGACCTTCAGCCTCGTCACAAAGAAAATCTATAAAGCCCAAGCCCTTATTTCGGCAACAAACGAACGCACGATGGACCTTCCCTCCCAAATGCTCGGTTTGAGCAGTGCCCTGGGGTTGTTCTCCCAGGGCATGGGAAGCAATGTTTCCCGCATTCTTGGTATCCTAAAAAGTCGTACCCTGCTCGATGCTGTCATCGCAGAACATCACCTCGACACGTTATTCCAAGAGGATAACCGCGATGACCTTCGCGAAAAAGTCTTGAACAAATTCGAGATCGACGAGACCAAGGATGGCATGATCCAGATCGCCTTCGAATATCACGACCCGATCAAGGCCCGGGACATCGTCAACACCGTTATTCAGCATCTCGACCATTTGAATATCGAACTCAACGCCAAGAGTGTTTCCAGCGAAAGGAAATTCCTCGAGAATCGCCTGGCTGAAGTCAGTGCAGACCTCAAAGCGGCCGAGGAGAACCTTTTGAGCTTCCAGAAAGAGAACCATCTTTTCGAACCAGCTACCCAGACTTCCTTCTCTTCGAGTACCCTCATGATACTGCATCAACAGATCATTGAGACAGAAACCCAACTCGGCGTCATGTCCAGCATCATGGCCGCCAATTCGCCAACAATCCAGGAACTGCGTTCCCGCCTCAACGAACTGCGTAAGCAAGTGGCGAAAGTCTCGGGGGGAAACCCCGCAGGGGCCAGCAAACATGCAGGTGGAGCCAGCGATTTCATGCTCCCTTTGGGCACTGTACCCGAGGTTGGCGTGCAGTACCTGCGTTTCAAACGCGAGTTGAAGATCCAAGAGACCCTGTTCGAACTGCTGACGTCCCAATACGAACTCTCCAAGATCGGCGAGCAGCGGACCACCCCGACGATCATGATCATCGACGAGGCGGTGACACCCGAGCGTAAGGTGTGGCCGAAGAGAACCCTGATCGTTTTGGTCAGCACCTTCCTCTCGTTCCTGATGGCTATCCTGTACGTACTCCTCCATGCAAGTCTGTCCACGGCGATCCTGCCTCCTCGTTCGCTGGCGGGTTGAGGGCCTTCCGGTGCGACTGCACCTCGCCACGCTCTACTCCTTGCTCTTGCGCTTGATCATTACCACCGTCCCCTTGACCTATGCCGGGACCATGGAAATCAGTGGCACCAGGATATTTCCCTCGTATCTCCCTCTGAGTCTTTTCATCGGGCTCGCCGGGCTCTGCTACCTTTTTCAACCACGTCAAAGCCTTCGGCTCGATACTCCGACCATCCTCATGCTTTTCTTCATCGGATTTATCCTATTCTCCGCGTGGTCAGGTGCCCATCTCAGTCAATCCAATGCGCTCAAATACACGATCCGCTATCTCCTCGTGCTGTTCTACCTTGCAGGCTTCTACTATATCCTGCCCCGCTGGCGTCTCGACTGGTTCTCCCTCTGGCGTTTCCACGCCTGGATCAGTGCCATGGTGGCGATCTACGGGATCTACCAATTCATCAGTGTCTCCCTCTTAGGGACCTATCTTCCCCTCCTTCCCAACAGCTCCGCAGTCCCCTTTCTTCAGAACTTCCCCCGCGCGGTGGGTACGTTCATGGAAGCAGGGTATTTTTCCATGTACTTGGGGATAAGTATCTTGGGTACCCTCTACCTGCACAAATACCGCCCGGGTTTCAGTACGCGCCTTCCCTTGTTTTTCCTCGTCCTTGCGATGATCTTCTCGTATAGCTCCGCTGGTATCGTAGCATTGACGATTGCCATACTGTTTCAATACCTCCGAGAGGACCGCAGGTGGTTGCGTAAATCCATGGGAATGCTTGCAGTCATCACCGCTCTAGCGTTAAGCGTAATACTCATGCTGGCCCTCAATCCCACTGCCCTGCAAGAAACCATCATCAAGAAATTCGACATCGATCTGTCGAGTTTCAAAGATACCGAGTCCATGGGGCAGGTGGGCTCCGGCTCTACTTTCGACCGATTGGTCAAAGGATTCAAAGCCTATAATATGACCCGTGAACGTCCTTGGTGTGGACATGGTTTGGGCAGCTATGGAGTGCTCTACAATCACTATCCACCCTTGGTAGAACCGCGAGATCTCGATGTGGTACCCCTCAATGTCTATCTCCACCTCTTGGCAGAGCAAGGCCTCTGCGGGCTCGTGCTATTCCTGGGTTTGTTGTTCTTCATGTACTGGCAGCTCGTTGGTGCCCGGCCGGTCGTGGTATTCGTTGCCCTGAATTTCATGGCTTTTCCTCTCTACAGCATGGACTTCATCTGGGTGGGGTTGAGTATTCTTGTTGGTATGGAGTACCAACTTCGCCACGGTTCCGGCTATTCCCTCCCCAATCAAGGCACACCTTGCACCTCAAGTAGGAACCTGCGAGTGGAGCAATAATACAATGCTAGATCGCCAAACCTCTTTGAAAGCCGCCCTGATCATCCCGACGTATCGACGGTATGAAGTGCTGGCAACCTTGCTCGCTTCGATCAATAACCTTGATACCACCTGCCTGTCAGAAATCATCATCGTGGATCAGAGTCCTCGCGAAGAATGCCCTTCCTGGTTACCGTCCTGGTTCGAAGCCGATGCCAGGAGAAGATACTTGCGTCTCGATGAACCCTCTCTGCCCCGAGCGAGGAATGTTGCACTACGCAACTTGGGAGCGCAGACCGACATTGTCATTTTTATCGACGACGATACCCTTTTGCCACCTTCGTTCCTGCAAGCGCACTGTGACACGTACCAAGACCCAACAGTACAAGCGGTGTGTGGGCGAGAATTCAACACGACAAAGGGGAGCGAACTCAAAGATGTTCTCAACCTCCTACTTCGCCCCATCGCTATGACGCTTGGAAAGGGCAACAGGTACAAGAGAAACCTCATAGCTCCAGGACTTGTCTTGGGGGAAGTCATTTTCCTCGGGACCTTCAATAGTGGGCAGCCTTCCATCGCCGACACCGTCAAGGGATGCAACATGTCCTTCCGCAAATCGGCGCTCCTGGCGATCAAGGGATTCGATGAACACTTCACACGTAATGCACGACGCGAAGAAAATGATGCAGCCGCCAGGTGTAGAACTCACTTTGGAAAGGATTGCATCCACTACAATCCTGCCGCCTACCTCATCCACAGCGAACATGTGCTAGGCGGATGCAAAATCACCGCAAACGCCGAGAAATTCGAAAACGTCATGAGCAATGAACGCCACTATCTCGAAAAACATGTTTCCAACCAGTTGGCAAGATGCGCGGCCGAGGTCTATCTCACGCTCAAAACCTGGTGGCGGGGTTGACACTCCTCAACAAGACCTCTGTCTTCTAGTAGCCCCAGCTCTCGATGAGATGAGATCCAATGAAACCAGCACCGCCCGTGACCAGGACGGTTGTCATGTCAATCGTCCTCCACGAGAAATCCCCTCAACTCGGTATAGAGTGTAAGCCAATCCAACCGCTCGGCTCCTCGACGACACTGCAAGGATAGCAGGTCCCACTGTCGTTCATTGACCAGCAGGGCGTCGATAGCTGCCGCAAGGTGATGGGCCCCGGGCTGACACACCATTCCACAACCATACTCATGGACAACGGCCACTGTACCATTGTCAGGGTGGTCGGTAGTTATCGTGGGAATGCCATACGCCATACATTCGGCAACGGTTCTGGGGAAGCCTTCTCGTTCGCTCGGCAACAGGTGGAGAGAGGATTTTGCAAGCAGCTGATGCTTCTCCTGTTCATCGACCTGCCCGGGGAGATGCAGCCATGGACGCCCCTGCTGATAGTGAGAGCGGAGTGAATCCAAGAGGGGTCCTGTTCCAGCGATGGTCAGTTCCAGGTCCCTCTTCCCGCGCTTACGCAGGAGATCAACGGCCTCGATGGCCATTTCAGGATGCTTATGTGCCGAAAGACGACCGAGAAAGAGCAATGCTCGGCGGTTCTTCATGGAGGGTCGGTATTTTGTCAGATCAAGACCACTCACCATTGTCCTGATATTCTCGGCATCAATCCCGTACGTGCCGATCAGAAGATCACGCAAGGCAGAACTCACACAGAGATGCTGCTGCGTGGATTTCGCCATGGCAAGTTGAAGAGCATGCCACACTTTACCGCTCCTCAATTCGCACCAATCGAGGCAGGTGGGAGCAGTTAATGATCGGCCGAACAACAACTGAGGCAATACCGGCCATTGATTGAAAAGCACAAGATCCTGAGAAGACAACTTGCGTAAACGTCGCCCAAGAAGAAGAGTGAATGCAATTATAATCAAAGGATTGCGCGGCATTCCAAGGGACCGCCGCCGATAGGTAGGGGCTTTTAGTACGCGATGGATGGACATACCTTCGATTATTTCTTCAGCAGGCAGGTCTCCACGATGATCTATTGTATAGATGTCGACAGCATGACCTTTCGACTTGAGCATTCTGCCGAATTCAAAATAGCGGATTTCCTGCCCGCCCAAACTGGGGGGGAACAATTCGGTGATGATATGAAAATGGACCTTGTCGATCAACTGATCGCCCACTCCTGTTCCACTTTTTCGTAGTAGTCGATAATCGAGTGGACGTAATCACGTTTTTGAAGGTAAGTCCCTGGGAAGAAGCTGCGTTTGAAACCATAGATGATGCAATGTCGGAGCTGCCGTGGGTTGATGTCGAAGTTCTTGAGTGCGAGTCGGATCTCCTCGGTGACCGTGGTCCTGCTGACGGTGCGGTTGTCCGTGCAGAACGTCGTGCTGAGTTTTGCCTTGAGCATCTTGCCGAAGGTGTGCTCGGCTATGGACTTGACCTGGGGCATGGTCTGGAGATTGCTCGTCAGGCACACCTCGATGGTTACCCTCCTGTCGGCGATGTACTGAGCCAACCCCTTGATATAGGCCTCTTTTTGCTTTGCATCGAATTTCTTACTGGTAATCATACGCTTGTCGAAGAGGTGGTAGCCGTGGCCGATGCGATCGGCATAGAGGTCGGTGATGGCCTGGAAAATGGACTCCGGTCCATAGGCTTCTCCCGCGTGAACCGTTTTTTTCAGGAAATGCTTGTGAGCGTAATGATAGGCCTCGGTGTAATACTCGGCAGGATGGCCTGCCTCCGCACCGGCCAGGTCGAAGCCCACAATCGGCAGCCCCAATTCGTCCCGCGCCTTGACGGCGGCCTGGACCAATTCCAAGGCGGCAAGGGAGAAGACCCTGTCTTGAGGACTATAGCGATGGGAATCGAGGAAGCGGTCGAAATAGGTGCTCAAACCCCTACCGAAGGCTCGCATGGCACAGATGATAATACCGTAGTAAAAGGGAGGTTCTTTTCCGCTCTTGACCTCGCGGCGGGAATTGAACTCAGTGGTCGCTTTCTCGAGCCCTTTGTTGACGGCGAGCATGACATGCTCGAAATCGAGGTTGTCATTCATGTGGAACTGAGGAGCGAAGCGGACCTCGACATACCGAACTCCCTCCTCGACATTGTCCATGACGAACTCGTAACCGATCCGTTCGAGAGCTTCGTCGTCCTGCATGATGGCGATCGTGTACCGGAAGCCCTCGAGGTAATCGAGCAGGTCGCGGTACCGTTCCTTGTAGACGAGCTCCATCATTCCCGCTTCGGTATAGGAAGGCAGCGCCAATTTGCGTTCTTTGGACAATTCGATGATGGTCGGTATGCGCACCGAACCATCGAGATGGACGTGGAGATCGGTCTTGGGCAATTTCTTGATGAAGTCCATGACGTGGTCACCTCAAGGGTGGATATTCTTCCCGTACGCAGCGCTCTTGGAAACGAGCATCCGAGCGGACCGATAGTAGCAATCCGGTAAAGGGTATGCAACCTCGTTGGGACCCATGCGCGGTAAGAGCACCTCGTCAGATCGTTGAAGAGCCCCCGGACCGGGGCGGGAGAAACAGCGTATCGGCCTCGTCGGGGAGAACTCGGGTTTCGTCGCTATAGATGGGCAACGTGATGGTCACCGAGGTTCCCCGGCCTTCCTCGCTCGCGAGCTCGATGTTCCCTCGATGTTCTTGGATGATCGCATAGGCAATACTCAAGCCTAGCCCTGCCCCTTTTCCGGGCGCCCGGGTGGTGAAGAAGGGATCGAAGACGCGGTCGAGGTGGGCCGCGGGGATACCATGCCCGTCATCACTGATGATGACACAACAAGAGTCTGACCTCTTCCGAGTCACAACCCGGATAGTCCCTGCTTGCCCGATTGCCTGGATGGCATTGAGCAAGACATTCATGAACACTTGATTGAGCTGCCCCGGTCTGCACCAGGTGGTCGGTCGGTCGAGGTACTCGCGTCTCACCTCGATGCGATCTCCGAGCATGGGTTCGAGCAGGTTCAGGGCACTATCCAGACCCTCGCAGAGCTCGCACTCCTGGACCTCTGCCTCATCCAGGCGAGAAAAACTGCGCAAGCGAGCCTGAATTTCCTTGATCCGTTGAGCCCCAGATCCAATACCGTCGAGCACTCTGGGCAGATCGGCGACCAGGAAATCGAAATCCATGGCTCGTTTCTGGCAGACAACCCCTTCTCCGTCCTTGCGCTCGTACAATTCGAGTAGCTGGAGAAGATGCTCGAACTGTTCCTTGAGATGCTCGATATTGCCGTAAACGAAGGTCACCGGATTATTCAGTTCATGCGCCAATCCGCCAACCAATTGCCCCAGGGAAGCCATTTTTTCGGAACGCACCAGCATGACCTGGGTCTTGCGTAGGTCGCGTAGGGCTGTGTCGAGTTGTTCGTTCTTCTGCTCGAGTTGCTCGGTACGGCGTTGGACCAACTCTTCGAGGTGCTGCTGATGCTGTTCGAGCTCGCGCCGATACTCGCCAAGACGGACGACCATGACGGCAAAAGCCTGGCCAAGGGAGCGGATCTCCGCACTGCCGCGCGGAACAATGTCGATGGCGAGCTCATCCGCGCTGAGTCGCCTTGTTGCCTGCTCGAGCTGTTGTAATGGTTCGATGATCGTCCTCTTCACCAGAAGACCGAGAATACCCAAGAGCAAGAGGATGACCCCGGCAACAATCGAAGAGTCGACGATGAACTGACGGTCGACTTGACGTACGACTTGTTCGAGATACTCCTCGATCTGGCGTCCGAACTCGAGTCCCTCCCGCCTCGAGGTGACCACGAGGAAGGACCCTATGAAGTTCGACCCGAGGTGGACCGGAACTACGATCTCCAACAGGTCGTCACGATATCGCAGCTCGGGCTGATCCCCAGGCCCGGCGGGCAGTCGGTCGGGTGGGGCAGCATCAGCAGAGGAGTCTCGATAGAGCAGGGTGCCGTCCGGAGCGAACACCATCAGGGTTTCGAGCACGGGAAAGAGCCGTCGAAGCTCGACCGCGCGCACCGCTAGATCCTGCCGATCGCGACGACTGAGAGCTTCGACCACGTGCGTTCGCACCGCACCTGATATAATTTCAGCAAGTTGCCGGTCGCGCTTGTTCATGGAATTGCTATAGAGCATCGAGGAGAGATCGGCCAACTTGCCGTATTCCCGGCGAGCGTGCAGGGAGAGGAAGGTGAGGAGGCTCAGGGCTGCGAAGGCCACCAAGAGGACGGGTAGCACGATGAATCGTGAGAAGAGGCCGAAACGCAGGTTCCTCATGGCGCAGCCGTGCAGCAGTCAGCATCGGGCCCCACCCAGCGGCAAGGCCAAGAACGAGGACTAGCACAGCAGTGCATTCTGGACAAGCACAACGATGTTGCTGCTTGCTCCGCGGCCAAGGCACGACTAGAATGCGCTCTGCTGGAGGCGAGAAAATCGCCGTTCATGGTAGGAGGTACTGCGTGAGCCCAAAGGATCTTGATGTGGTTGGTATTGAGAATGCCCTCGTCGACATCATCATTGATGCCGACGAGCATGATCTTCTTCAACTCGGTTACCAGAAAGGAGTGATGCATCTGGTCGAGGAAGAGGAACAAGCTCGTTTACTGCAGTACCTCGCGGGTCGCGACCTCGGGATCGAAGTCGGTGGCGCCGGACCGAACATCATCCGCCTAGTCGCCTCGCTCGGCGCCCGGACCTGCCTCGCTGGAATGGTCGCAGACGATGACTTCGGACGCCACTTCCGTCAGCGACTGGCCGCTCTCGGCATCATGGATCGCATCGCCACTACGACCTGCGCACGTACTGGGACCTCCGTCATCCTTGTCACCGGTGATGCCGAACGGACCATGCACACGCACCTCGGCGCCTGTCGTCACTTCGCTCCTTCCTACATTCCCCATCCCGAGATCGCGCGAGCACACTACTTCGTCATCACCGGCTACCAGTGGGATACCGACAATCAAATCGCAGCGGCCGGCCAAGCCCTCCAAGCAGCCAAAGCGGCAGGAGCCAAGGTGGTCTTCGATGTTGCAGATCCTTTTTGCATAGCCAGACACAGGCAAGCCTTCCTTGATCTCATGACCGAGGCGAAGATCGACATACTCTTCGCCAACCAAGAGGAGGCGAAAGCCCTGGTAGGAGCCGAACCCGAGCAAGCGATCGCCGAACTCGCTTCCAAGGTCGAGGTGGCGATTATCAAGCTCGGAGCCGCAGGTGCCCTAGTTCAATCAGGAAAGACGCGCCACCATGTTGCGAGCCGCAAGGTGGCGGTCAGGGATACCACCGCTGCCGGCGACATGTTTGCCGGCGGTTTCCTGTACGGTCTCTTGCAAGGTTTCGACCTCCCTCGCTGCGGAGCCTTAGCTGCACGCTGCGCCGAGGTAGTCATCCAGAGGATCGGAGCAACGCTCCCCGAGGACCTTCGCGTCCAGGTCGGACTCGATCAAGGTTGACGACGGCCCAGTACCATGTTCACCGCCTGGCGGAAACGTGGGCCGAGTTCTGCGGCCACGAAGCGCGTGGGCGAAGTGATGAAAACCGAATTGTTCACCGCGCAATAAATACCGCAATGCGGTTCGCAGCCTTTCCGTCCGGCATACCCATGAAGATCTGCTGTTGAGACCTGCAGGATATCGAGGTCGGTGGGACGATGACTACATAGCCAGAATTTACCATCTCCTGAAACGAAGAAAATCTTGTAACCGGCCAAACAGGTCCAGTCGAAGCGTCCGCGGCCGAGAATGGCGGCCTGGAAATCCAGGATCGTCGAGGTCGCATGAATGGAACGCCCGACAGCCTTCAACCGACGCTGCTCCTCGATCAAAGCGAACAGGTCCTCTTGTTCGGCTGATGTGGTCCGGAAACATTGACCGGGATCGGCATGCATGACCCGCAGTTCGACATGGATATTCCGTGCCACAGCCCATTCTAGGATGGCGCGAGCGTCTCCCACAGTGTCGGCACACATCACCGTGGTGAGGTGGAACTTGAAAGGGGCCTTGTTCAGCAGGTCGATGCGGTCCTCGACGAGGGAAAGGGCCTTGCGGGACACGGCCGACGGGGTCAAACGATCGACCGAGAGTTGCAGCCCGTTCAGACCGGCCCCGGCCAATTCATCAATCTTTGCGGCGGTGAGCAGGTGACCATTGGTCGAGATCGAGGTATTCGCGCCCCGCTGGCGAGCATGCCGTATCAGGGGACCCAGTTCAGGGTGGAGCAAGGGTTCTCCACCCACGAAGGCGATCTTGCTGACCCCCAGGTCCAGGACCTTGTCCACGCGCTGGCGCAATTGCTCGAAGGTGGGCATCGGCTTCCGGTTGTCATACTCATGACAATACCCGCAGGCGAGGTTGCATCGGTCGGTCACGTACAAACTACAGTGCATCGGTCTTCGATCGATCGTACGCAGCAGGGGGGTTAACCACGCATGATCTCGGTAGTCTTTGATAACTCTCGAAAAAAGCTTCATCTTGCATCTCCATGAGGCAATTGAAGAGAACCTCCTCGCTGCTCCTTCACCCCTAGACCTGGAAAGAAGGCGAAGACGTGGTGGACGTGCTGCGCTGTTTCGCCTGAGGTGGTCGTTGGGACATGCGTACTCCGGGGAGGACGGCAAAGAACCATTACATAGCGACCGCGAGGGGTCTTGGCAACTATCTCCCGGCCTCGCCCGAGGATCACACTCCGTCCATTGCGAACAGGTTTTGACCGCACGTACCCTGTACGGTTGAACGCCCTAAAATATTTCAACTTTCGGTGATCAAAGTATTTTATTTTCTTCCTACACTGTAAATTCCGCTTGACAGCTTCGGGGAGCCCTGTTAGAAGCGGCCTTGCAATGAACACGGCAGTGTCGTCATTGGCACTGCCCCCCTCCGACACGGTAGTGTACTAGCGAGACCTTCGCAAGTCACTACCGTGTTTTTTTTCATATTCTTAGCATCGCGAACACGCTTCAAGCGTATCGAACAACCCTAGAGGCTTTTTTGTTCTCAGGCCTCCTCGGCACCGCAGCAAACCAGCCTTTTCCAAAGTCGGGACCCCGATACGGCACGAGCTTCCCTCTCCCAACAAGATTTGGTAGATAACCAGAGAACCTCACGGAGGACTCCACTATGCCAATCCTTCTCCTCCTGGCCTTCTTCCTCTCCGTGGCCCACGTATCGGCAGAAATCATCGAAGAGAAAGCCCTGCACATGGGAACCCTGGTGCGTCTGGCCACCGAGTTCGACCCCACGTCGCCAACAGTAACCCCTGCACACGTTCGCACGACTCTGACCGGCGGGATGAACCGCATTGCCGAACTCGAGGCCTTGCTCAGCGAGTACCGGCCCGGCAATGACCTTGCCAAGCTTGCACAGGCCGCGGGCAAACACCCGGTCAAGGTCCACCACATGGTCTTCGACGTCCTGAAAGAGGCTCTCCGGCTCGGTGACCTAACCGCAGGAGCTTTCGATATCACCTTCAAACCATTGGGGCGATTATGGAATGTTGAACACCTGCTCACCCCACCCCCGGCCGGAGCCATAGCCATAACCAAGAGGCTCGTCGATTACCGCCTGGTCCAACTCGACGACCTCGCCGGTACCGTGTTTCTCCCCCTCGCCGGTATGGAGATAGCTCTCGGAGGCCTGGCGAAAGGCTATATTATCGACGCAGCGGCCGACTACCTGCGCAACCACGGCCTGACCCGTTTCCTCGTCGACGGCGGCGGCGACTTACGCCTCGTCGGTTCGAAAACCACCGGCCCTTGGCGAGTGGGCATCCGCCATCCCCGACGTCCCGATCAATTCTTACGGGTTGTTGCGGTCAAAGACCTCGCCGTGGTCACCTCAGGGGACTACGAACGCTTTACCATGCTCGACGGAAAGCGGTACCACCACATCATCGATCCGGTCTCCGGGAAACCCGGGCTCGGCTGCCAATCAGTGACCGTGATCCACCGCGACACCATGACGGCTGACGGCTTGGCCACCGGCGT
>MGSU01000062.1:0-7525 GCA_001799195.1 Deltaproteobacteria bacterium RIFOXYA12_FULL_61_11
CGCAACGGCTGTCTATCGGCTTCGGCTGCAGCTCGCAGTTCCAGGAGGGCCTTGCCCAGGACCGTGGAACGGCGTAACGGAGGTCCCGCCGCCTCGCCTTCGTAGTCGACCTCACTCCTTGCGAGCACCAAGGCCGCAGGGAGGTTGGTCCCCCCAGGCTCTCGCCAGATCGGCGTGAAGCGCGTCGCTTGCAACCAAGCCGAACCGTCGTAACGCACTTCGAGACCGATCGTCCGGGGCAAGGCCAGTCGCAGCGAGTAGAGTCGTCCCACGACCGAACCGTCCGGCAGAGTCTCCTGCAAAGGAGCATAGCCAGGGTGCTCACCTTTTCCCGGCAAGGGGGAGAGCGGGAAGCAGATCGGAGCAGCGGGACAGCCGTCGAAGCGGAGATGCATGCAGCCCTCGGTGCGGACCTCCCCGGGTCGCAGGAGCGGACGGATCGAGACTTCCAGATAACCGGCTTCCACGGGGAGCTCGGCCCGTGCCGAAGCTCCCCATTGACCATACCAACCGCTCCCCGGGGGTATTTCCGAGAAGGGTCTGAGGAGGTCCTCGCGTTCGAAGGCTTGAGCCGGGAACCGTTCGCCGACCAAGACGGCGAGGATCCTGCCGAGGGGTCCGTCCAGGGCGGTCTCGAGATGCAGGGGCTTCCGCTGCAGGACGCCGTCGACGGGTTGGAGTTCCTCGAGCACGAGCCCGTGGCCCATCGACCGTGGCCGAACCTGACCGAGGGTCTGTTCTATGAGCCGGCGCCTACTCTCTTCTTCCCGTATTCCCCGGAGCAGGCATCCGGACAACGGCTCCTCCGAGAACAACATCGTCCAACGGGTCCCGAGCGCTGTCCGGAAACGCAATCTCCCGTCGCGCAACCGGCCCAGGGGCCGGGACAACCAGGCTCGGCGGCCCGAGGGAACATCGGCAAGGCGAAGTTCACCCCCGCCTTCGGCGCACGTGAGGAGATAGTCCCCGTAGAGCAGAGGCCGGAAAGCCAGGGCCATACCAACAGGCAGGTCGAGAGGTTCGAGGTCGTCCTCCTCCTCGAACAGGCTCACGGTCCGACCGGTCGAAAGCTCCATGACCGCGATCGGCGCTACCGGCCGCGGGTGAGCACCGGAGGCAAAAAGGGCAGGACCGCAGACCAGTCCCAGGAGCAGCACGTACCGAGGCGCTTTCATCGAGGTGCCTCAGGTGGTTTGACCGGGTTCTGGGGGTGCAAGGGTTCGGCCGGTCCTGCCGCGAGCGTCCTCAATGCCTCCGCGAATGGTCTTCGGAACAGGGTGTCTTCGATCAAGCGAGAACGCACCGTCGGACTCATCTCCACGTGGAGGAAACGTCCGCTTCGCGCTCTGATGGCCCGTCCCTGGACATTGGTGAGGCCCCCGAGCTTGGGTTGGCCTGGGCCATAGACGGCCACGACGAGTTTTTCGGGCTGCCAGGACGCCAGCATGGCCGGCGCCATGATTTGGCCATCCGGCCGGCCGTCGCTGAGCAGGACGTCAAGGCCGCGATTGGCCGCCTCGAAGCCGTGCAACTGCACGAAAAGGCTACGGGGTGCTGCTTCGAGGATGCCCACGGTCACGGCTTGATAGAGCGAAGCATCGTTGTGCGCCACATCTGCCGGATGCTCCGCGTCGTTGGGCGTTTCGCCCTTCCTGCTTTTGTACCGGTGCAGGGTGTTCAGCATGAGCACGCGCGCTTCCAGGTCGCGGAACAACTCCCGGCCGAGCCGGCCGGTCTTGAGGTCGAAGAAGCTGTGCGGGGCCTGGACAATGACGTCCGTGGCTTGCCCGCAACGCCAGAGGTACACGCCCCGACCCTGGTGAATGCCAGGCACTTCGCGCAGCAACCAGAAGGACGTGGTCCCATCTTGATGGAGCTGCAGCTCCATGCCGAGACCGCGCAGCATACTCTCTGCCTCAGCGGCGACCGCACGATCGCAACTCGGGGCCGCGAGGGTGAGCTTCCTGGCCACCTCGCGCAGGGTTTGCCACATCGGCTCGGGCGGAGAATGATAGAAGACGGTCGCGCCCCCGTTTCGCCTGGCGGCTTCGAGCTTCTCCCCCAGGGTCGCGGGGGTTTTCTTCGTGGCCTCGTTCTTCGGTGCGCACCTTGCGCTACCTGTCAGGACAAGAAAGGCCACCACCATGCAGGCACAGAGAGTTCTCATCATCATCCTCTCAGCGATCGAATCGGCGCAGTCTGATCGCGTCGCTCGCGACCGTCCGGCCGGGTCGGTAGAACACCCGCAACCAGACCTCTTGGTCCCCTCGGTTGCGCACCACCAACCGGTGCCACCCCGGGGTGAGCTCGGTCTTCACGGGATAGGTGGCCAGTTCGGCGACGAGAGGCGCGGTGAAGGGATGATAACGGGGGAGGAAACAGCGCGGCCTAGCCTGGTCGAGGGCGAGCTCGAGACGTTCCACGGGCGAGGTGAAGGCCTCGAGCACCGATTGGCGTTTGCGCCTCGGCTTGCCCCCGTCGATGGTCACCTCGAGTTTGACCGTCCCGGTCGCGGCATAGGCGGCGAGGTTGAGGAAGAAGGGTTCTCTCCCCAGCACGTGGAAGCCGAAACGCCGGAGCTCACCCGGCCCTATCCTGACGACCTCGAAGGCCCGCATGATACCGCCTCGGCAGAGCGTGCCCACCTCGCCCGGTTCGAGTTTGACGTAGAGCAAGGGGTCACCGCCGAGAAAGGTATGCCGGAAGGTCAAGCGCCCCTCTCGCGGCCGGAGCCCCTCCAGGAGCAGGGTTTCGTTGCGCAACCGAGGTCTGCGGCGCTCCAAGGGGGTGCCGTCCATCACCAGCTCGTACTCGCCGCCGAGGCTGACCTCGGCCGGCAACGAGAAGATCAGGGACAGTTGCCCGCGGCGACCCGAACGACTGTCCGGCGGCAGGAGCACCCGCCGGGCCTGTTCCCGCTGCAACCGGCACCACACTCCACCGAGCACCTTGCCCCGGGTTTCCTCTGCCGTTAAGGGCATGAGCAGGATCTGTTCCTGCCCTTGGTCGAGGATGGTCCCCGAGGCCCAGTCACCCTCGGTCTCGTGTCCCGTACCCTCGCCCACGGTCTCTCCATCGGGCAGCTCGAGACGGACTTGGGCCAGCAACGTAGCAAGCCGGTTCTGCTCCGTGATGAGGGGCAGGTCCCGAGGACTCATCAACTGCCAATGGTCCGAACGCTGGCGCGGATAGCGCCACACCCGGCCGAGCAGATCCCGGGGGTAGACCTCTTCGTCCGCGGGATGGAGCAAGGTCTCGGAGAAACAGCGGACCGCCAGGATCCGCTCGGCCTCGAGTTCGATCCAGCGCGCTCCGAGGGGCGAGCGCACGTAGAGGGTGTGCGGTTCTGAGACCCAGCTCTGGTCGTTCTCCGGCAACAACGCCGTCAAGGTTTCGAACCTGCTGAGTCTGCTCACGAGCGTACGTTCGACCGCTTGCAGCTTCCGGCCCTGATCGTCGAGGAAACCGAGGCGCAGGACGAAGGGCTGGGGTTGTTCCCCCGGTTGCAGGTATTCGCGAACGTCCAGACGATACATGGCGTTGAAATTACTTCCCAACGTGGAGAAACCGAGGGTGCCGCCCGGTCCTGGCACTACGAGATGGGTCTCTAACCGAGCGAGCTCGGGGGTCAGGTAATGCACCCCGGGATCGACCTGGTCCGGGATGAGATTACTGTAACCGACGGGCTCGAGGCGATCCTCTCGTACGCTGAACTGGACGAAGACCTCCAGGGGTTCTGGATTGTGCAGTACGACGCTGCGCACCCCGCCCGGCAACTTCACCCACTCGAGTGTGCCGGGGCGCAACTCCAGCGGTCCTGCCGGCAGATCCCGTTCTTCTCCGGCACGATGCGCCAGGGAACTCACTTCCAGCACGACCGGGCGTTCCGGACTGAGCAAGGCCAAACCGAGTTCCCCTTCCCCCCGGACATTGACCACCTTGCTGCGCCCCGGGGGAATGGCCACGGTCACATCCTCGCTCTGCCCACCCTGGTCGTAGAGACCGGAAAAATAGATACGCTTGGTAGGAACGACCGTATTCTGGTCCGTGAAGGCTTCGATCCTGCCCCATTTGGTCGGGAACAGCTTGCGTTCCTCGTCGAAGGACAGCTCGTCGAGGGTCTGCAACCCCATTTTGCGGGCCAACTCTTGCCGTTCGTCGTTCCGGCTCTGCCGGAGCATCTCTTCCCGCTCCGGGAGGGTGCGTTCCTCGAGGCGATGGATGCGGAGCAGGACTGGGAAGGAGGACTCGAGGAGAGTCACCCTGATCCTGCCCCCCCGCGGGAAGTAGCCGAGCACCGGGAGCGACGATACGCGCGCATCGGTCAACTCGCCCTCTCCGGGTTTGAGGAACGCATTCTCGATGTGTCCCCCCACTTCCAGGGGAATCTTGCTCTGCCTCGTGCGGATGTAGAAGGTCTGTTCGTGCGTGACGGTATTGGACTGATCGATCAGCTCGGTTCTGAGCGAGTAATCGACCACACTGTAGGGATTCAGAGCCTGGTTCGGGGGCAGGAAGCAATGCGAGACCAGGAAGAACTTCCGGTCATCGATGGAGACGTTGAAGTACAAACGTTGGTCCGGTTCGAGCATGTAGAGCAGCATGGTTGCGGCCTGCTCCTTCTTGTACTCGAACTCGCCTCCGCTGCGACGATCACCTGTCAGGAGCATCAAGGCCAGGACCCCGGCCACGAGACCGCCGCCCACCAGGACCGAGACGAAACGAGAAACACTCGCCGTTCGCCACAGTTCCTCGATGTCTCCATACCCTCTGTACATTCCGACCTCAGAAACGCACGCAACTGTCTTGGAACACGGGATGCTTCAACGTGAATTCGGAGGCCAGACGGTGCAGGTCAAAAGCCCCCTCCCCGACCGTGACTGCGCAACGGGCCCAATCGTCCTCGGCCACGAGGTGGATGCGCGTGGCGCGCAGGTCGACCACGGCCCGGATCGAGACCTTGCGCTCGAGGAGAGTTTCGAGCGCCCGCAGGTTGGAACTGACCGCGAAATCCTCGAGGTAGGTCTTGAGCATGCGGAGGGAACTCAGGTGAGCTCCCCGGCCGGCCCGGCGGGGGTTGCGGCCCGGTTGGTTGAGCACCTCGACCAAGCTGGAGAGGTAGCCGCTCTCCTCGGGAATCCGCAGATAGCGGAAGAGCAATAACATCCGCTCCAGCCGGGAACCTTCCATGATCGAACGGCGCAGCTCGTCCCCGATCCACAGGATGGCGAAATGTCCGGGCAGGAGGTTCTTGACCAGGTTGCCGATGGGGTTGCTCTCGCCGTGCAGCCCATAATCTTGATGGGAGCCGCGGTAATGGGTCGCTTGGGTCCCCTCGGCGCGGATCAGCTCGAGGAGCTGTCGACCCATGGTCGGCACGTTGTTCTCGTCAAGGGCTTCCTCGCCGAGGCTGAGCACCACCGGGGACTGCATCCGCCAGCCCTGACCGCCTCGGACCAGGGCGACCAGGAGGTCATCGGCCTCACCATACTCCTGCAGGAAGTGCCGCACAACCACGTGAGCCAGAGAGCGCGGGGCGTTCTCGCGCAGGATGTCGCTGCGCCCCCAGGGATCGGCCATAGCAGAACTCCCTGGAATAAATAAGGCTCTCGCCCTGAAACTCTCAAACCACCTCGCTGCTAAACCGAGAGTCCCGCTCTCGGCCAGAGGTCGGGGTGGAATGAGCAACCAGGGCTTCGCCTCGCCGAGTCGGAAGACATAGGTGCCCCAGCCTTTGTTCTGCTCGTCGTCGCGGAGTTCCCGCAGAATGATGAAGGTATCGTCGTTTTTCTCGTCGCTGAACCAGATGAACTGGTACCCGAGGAAGTAGGCCGAGAGTTGCAGGGAGCGGAGCTGTTCTTCGAAGCGGGGGGTGCCGAGCAAGGGCCCGAGGGAGGGGATGCGGTGCAGCAATTCGGTGCGGAAGTACAACAGTTCGTGCCATTGCGGTACGACATACCTGCCAGTGCCGGCGCGATGGATGAAGTACTTCTGCTCGAGGACCCAACGTTCGATCAGACCGGTCACGGTCTCGAAGTGGGCGAGGCGTTTGAGGTCTCCGGTGAACTTGTAGCGCGGTGATACCTCGGCCACCGTACTACGCGGCAGGTACAACACGCTGAAGTTGGCCTCCGAGGACGTCCACTGGTAGAGCCCCGGTTCAGGGTTGTGCCACGAGAACTCGAGGTTCGGAAAATCGCCGCGCAAGCGATCGAGGTAGACATTGCGGGGGAGATTGTAGCGCACGTGCCAGGCCGAGCGTTCCTGCTCGGGCACCCGTACCTGGATCACGTCGTGCCCCCGCAGAGCGCTGTAGACGAGGTTGAACAGGTCGTCGCCGCTCTTGGCGGCATCGGCCCAGGCTTCCCCCCGCGTGGGTTCGTCGATCCCGGCGATGAAGACGGCTCTGGCCTGGGTCGACTTGAGCAGGACATAGGCTCCTTCCAGGGCCAGGGGTTCCCGCAGGGGATGAACCACCTGCAGCACCGGACCGGGAGCGCCCGGTCGGAGCAGGTACACCCCCAACCCACTGCGCTGCATCAGGGAAGCGAGGTCCTCGTGGATCACCAAGTACGAGCCGAGTTCGGGATCGACATGGTGCCGGCAGGCCAAGGTACGTTCCCCCGGTATACGGGTTTCCCGTTCGATCATCCGACAGATGGCCAAACCATCGTCCATCTCCAGGGCACGGGTCAGGGCCCTGCGGTACCGCGTGGACACGGTCGGCCGCAGATGTTGCTCGCGCGCGAACCCTTGGGTCAGGACGAAGGCCTTGGAGAGGATGAGGTCTTTGAAGAGGAAACCCGGGCTGCTCTCATGCTGGGGGTTGGCGGCGGTCAGCGTTCGCGCCGATACCTCGTTCCAGACTTCCTCACCGGTGTGCAAGACGAAGCCGAGCAGACTGCCGAGGGTGAAACCGTAGGCCGCGGTGAGCATGGTCGGCATCAGCACCCTCGGCACGCTGTGCTTGTCCAAGATCTTGATCGCCAGCAACGCCGGTAGGAGATACCCGAACCCGAACAGATCGTTCAGCTTCATCCTGGGCAGTTCGGGGAAGAAGATCGCGGTGACCCACTTGATGACGAAGGTCAGGAAGAAGATCAGGGTGATACGCCGGCCACCCCCGACATTGATGGAGCGCAACCCGGGTAGGCGCAGGCACAGTTTGAAGGCGACGAGGGCCAGGAAGACTTCGCCGAGGGTGCTGAGGACCTTCTCGGGGATGAAGAACACGGCCGAGATCAGGGCCGGCACCATGATGCCGTTGAAATCCCAGCCATAACGCATGTTGAAGCGGGAGGCCAACATGGCCGTGGCCACGATGATCACGTAGATCTTCGGCGCGGCCAGGAAGTTGACGACGAGGTCCTCGTAGGTGAGTTGGAACTTGCCCAGATTGAGGTTGGTGGTCGGGATGAGGACATAGGCCAGGACGAGGTAGGTCAGTCCGGTCACCGTGGACTTTTCGAAGAGCCCTCTGGCAAGGCCGCTCTTCCAAAAAGAATTTGCCAGTAAGGGGACCAGG
>MGSU01000062.1:7540-15480 GCA_001799195.1 Deltaproteobacteria bacterium RIFOXYA12_FULL_61_11
TAGAACTCGTCCCGCAGGTAAATGCCGGTCAACTCGCTGAAAGTATGGGAAATGCTGGGCCAGAGCAGCGCCTCGGTGATCAGCCGCACCACCACGCTAAGCAGGACGAACAGGAAGAAACTCTCCCGGCCGAAGAAGCGTGGCCAGTACGCGGTCTTGGAGAGCACGTCGGAAACCAGGAAGACCAGGATATAGGTAAAAACCGCCTCCACGGTCATCACCAATCCCGACCCCGGGAAGGTGATGAACACTGCGGCTAGATAGCCGGGTACGACGTAGCCGCTGAGGGTCCAACCGAAGAATTCGTTGAAGAGCAAGAGGATGCACAAACCAAGGAGCACCGGTGCGAGGAGCGAATGGTCGAGGAAGTTGTCGGGGAAGATATGCAGGGGGAAGGTGAGCGGCATCAGACCTTGGCAACCTGCAGGTGGAGGAACAGGCCGTGCTGCTCGCCCCGGCGGGCGAGTACCTCGAAGCCGGCCTCGTCGAGCATGCGCAAGCCCTTACCCAAGGACTCGGACAACTCGTTCCAGGCCTTGGTGCGAATAGCGCGCAGCAACTCCTCGGAAGGATCCAGACTGGGATCTTCGAGAACCAGGCTCATGGACTTCTCGTTCTCCTGGAGCTGCACCACGAGGCGTTGACCCTGGTAGCAGGAGCGCAAGATGTCCCGCAGCAGGAGACCTAAACCTTCTTTGAACACCAGGTAGTTGCCGATGACCGGGGACCCGAGGGGCGGACTCGCGAGGTCCAACGTCACCCCGCGCGCCTTCGCCGTCTCCTGCTGCTCGGTGAGACACTCCCTCACCGTGGCGATGAAGTCGAACAGGGCCTCGGCCCCGTCGGACGAGAGCGCCTTGAGCTGCTCGGCGAGGTCGGAGAAACCCGAGAGAACCGCATCGAGTTGGCGGATCTGGGTCCCCAGATGATCCACATAGACCTCCAGTTCGAAGGGCTCCGTCTTGCCCGGCTCGATCAGATCGAGATAGCCCAGGAGGCCGGTGATCAGGTTCTTGGCCTTGTACGAGGAGAGATGGAGCACGTGCCCCTTCAAGCGATCGACGTGGTGGATCCTGGTCACGTCTTTGATCACCAGCATCATCGCGCTGGGACGCTGATCGGCCATTTCTTCTTCCTCGCCGCCGAATTGCTGCCGCATGACGCCGACGAGGATCTGGAACACCAGGCTACCGCTCTCGTTCTGCCAGGCAAGAGGGTGCAGCCTGTCTCCGCTGAGCAGCGTTTCGAACATCAGATCGACCGAACATCCGTTGTGTTTACAGAGGGGTTCGAGCACGGTCCTGCAGTTGTCCGCGCCGGCGAGGCCGAGCTTCTCGAGGAACACGGCGGCGAAGGAATTTTGATAGAGGATGCGGCCGGTCAGGTCGGCATAGATGATCCCGCTGTCGATATTACCGAGGATTTCCCGGTATTTATCCAGTTGGGCGACGACCTGGCGGCTGACGACATGTCCCCGGGTCAACTCGCGCAGGATGAGGTCGTTCTGGCTCAGCCGCAAGAGGAGCCTAGCGAAGAAGCCGGGGTGTACCGTCTCAGGGGTTTCGAGGATGAGCGGAGCCAGGTGGTTGCCCAAACGTTCGAGCACGGACCTCTTGCGCTGTTCGAGAGGTTCGCCCTGCTCCAACCGATAGACCAGGACCCCGAGGAGTCGGCCGAAATCGAGGATGGGCACGCCGTAGGAGCGCGAACCGTCCCTCAGGAAGGTTCCCATGTCCTCGCCGACGGCATTGGTGATCACATTGGACCAGGGCCGGCGGCGAATATCGCGGCGGCGCTCCTGGACCTGGTGTTCGTCCCCTCCCCCGCTCGCGGCGAGGAAACGGAGATGGAAGCGCGTCCTGGGGAGGACGAAGAGGAGCACTTGCTCCACCGGGGCGTGATGAGCGGCTTGGGCGAGAACGTGTTCGAGATGGGAGGAGAGGGATAGGTCCCCTCCTGAATAATAGCGATAGACCCAGGCCTCGATGCGTTGGCCCAGGCGGGTAGTGACCTGCCTCATTTCCTCGAGCAGATCGAGGGTCTGAGTCTTCTCTGCGTGGATGGTCACCAGGACCAAGCCCAAGAAGGCGGCACCGAGCGGCAGGAACACGCCGATGAGGTACCAGGATCCCACGGTCAGGAGTATCCAACCGAGCGCCAGGAAGATCGGCATCAGGCGCAGGGCTATCCTGACCCGTTGCTGGAGGAAACCGGACAGGAGGATCAACCCGAGGATGAGGATCGCGCGCACGTACCAGGGCAACCGGCGCTTGGCCGGTCCGAGGAGGGTCAAGGACGCCTGCGCATGGTATTCGGCCCGGCTCATCTCGCCCAGCTCCGAGGGCACCTGGACCAGTTCCCGGCACCCCGGGGCGATGGTGGCGAGCAGGACGGTCTTCCCTGCCAATTCTGCCGCCGAGAATTCCTGACCGACCAGCCGGGACAGGGGGAAGGTCGGCAGGCTCTTCGAGCGACCCGTGAATTGGACGTACTCGCCCTCGAGAGGGGCGCGGGACCGCTTGCCCATCCGGTCCGCGAGCCAGGATTCGAAGGTTTGCCGTTCCCCACGATGCTGCCGGGGAACGATCACGGCTTGTCCGTGATGGTCCAAACGCACCATGCTCAGTGCGGGAAGTGCCTCGACCCTGGCGCCCTCCGGGGGGGCGAGGAGGAGGGACCGGCCGTAATACGGATCCGTGGTCTCGACCCAGGGCACGAGGTAACGCAACGCCCCGGGTGTCTGTACCACGGAGGGAGCGAGCCAGGGCGCCGCTCCGTCCGGCAGCACCAATTCTCGCAGACCGAGCGCGGCGAGACGCTCTTCCAGTTGGAGGAGTTGAGTCCCGGAGTACGGGGGACAACCATGGACCGAGGTATATTCCTGATCCACGGCGAGCAGGGTCAGGGGAACCTCGACGAGTTCGCTCCTCGGCTTGACGGGGAGCAACCGTTCCACACTGTGTTCGAGGTCTTCGAGGAGCCGGGTTTGATCCACACCGAGACACAAGCCCAGGACGAGGGCATAGACGATCAAGTCGAGGGAAGAGAGCTTCCAAAGCGACATCCCGGCGCGCGCATCCCCGGTTCTACTCGTGGTCATGGGTTTCACCTCGACCGGACGGCCCGCTCAGGCGGGGAGGATCCGGACCTCCTCCAGGTAACGCCGCAACCGGTCCAACACCTTGTCCGCGGCCCGGCGATCCCTTGCCTGCAGAGCGGTCTCGAGAGACCGGCCGAGACTGCTCAGCAGTTCCAATCCGAAGCTCCCTCCTGAACCGGCCAGATCGTGTGCGATAGCTCGGGCGGAGGCATGATCCTCACTGCCGAGGAGGCGTTCCAACGTTGCGACACGCTCTCGGCAGCGTGCGAGGAAGGTCGGCAAGAGGGGTAGCACCGAGGGATCGGGAGGCGTGACCAGGAGCTCATGGTCCGAGGTCCTCTTGCCCTCGCTGCGTCGGTCCATCGATCAGAGCAACTGGCAGTGGTTGCGCCCGAGGTCCTTGGCCTGATAGAGCGCCTTGTCGCAACGATTGATCAGATCCACGGCATTATCGTCCTGCTGATAGCCGGTGATACCGAAACAGATGGTCACCGCGACCTGGGGGTGCTCCTCGATCGAGATGTCGCGTTCGATATCGCGGCGGATACGCTCGGCTACGAGGAGAGCGCGGGATTTTTCGGTGTTGGGCAGGATCAGGGCGAACTCCTCGCCGTCGTACCGGCACGGGATGTCCGAATCGCGCAGGTTGCGTTTGATCACCTGGGCGACCTCGGAAAGGATGTTGTCGCCGCCGTCATGACCGATGACCTCGTTGACCTGGCGGAAATCGTCGAGATCCCCGAGGATCAGGGAGAACCCTTGGTCGTAGCGCAGGGCTCTGCGCATCTCGCGATCCATCTCTTTGAAGAAATAGCGGCGATTGAAAAACTGGGTCAGCTCGTCGGTGACCGCCATCTTGTCCACGCGGGAGAACAGGGCCTGGCCATAGAGAGCCATGGAGAGCAACCCGCTCAAACGTTCGAGTTCCGCGGTGGTGCCGGCCCCTCGGCCGAAACCGGAGAAGCCGAACAGGTTGAGCAGGGCCTGCAGGCCGCTCCCGAGTCTCAGGGGGACACAGAGGTCCATGCACTGACCACCGTCGAGTTGATGGTCATCGAGCGGCAGGGGAACCCCGGCCCCGTCGCTGGTGATGGCCATGCGGCGTTCCAGCGCTTCGCTCATCCTGGCGTAGAGGGCCATCTCGACCTGGGGATCGATCTTCTTGCGTTCCTCCTCGTGCGGGGCTTCGAGCAAGAGTTGGAAGGCTTGGCGTTCGCTCTCGACCTGATAGATGGAACAACGCTCGATCGGCAGATACCTGGGCAGGAATTCGATCAGGGCTTCGTGCAGATCGCGCACCGAGAGGGCATCGCAGAGTCGGCGGGCCAAGGTCGCCATGCGGCGCTGGTGGTCCCCGAGAATCTGATCGGCAAGGGTTGCGGCGTTCAGGGCGAGCAAGGTATCGAGCTTTTTCAGGACCAAGGCCGGAGAGACCGGCAGGCGCACGAGGTCCGTGGCTCCGGCGCGAAGAAGGTTCGTTTCGATGTCGGGTCCGGCCGTACTACCCAGGAGTACGATCGCCAGGCGCTCGGCCGGCTGGGCCGTTCGCAAGGTGTGGACGAGGCGTTCCGCGTCTTCCCCGAGTGCGTCCAGGTCCACGAGGACGACGGTGGGAAACTGGGAGGAGACCGCGTGTACCAGGGCCTCGGCCTCGGGAACGACCTCGAGGTCGAGACCTCGCTCGGCCAGGGAACCACGCAGTTCCTCGACCCAGGAGGAGGACTCCTCTGGTCTGAGGAAGAACACCGGAGGAGACGGGTTGCTCGCGTTCATCAGCCTACTCGTTTTCGTGACCGCAGCGGCTCACCTCCGGGCAGGTCCCCCAAGGGAGCAGCGCATTATCCATGACAGCGCCTATAAGGTCAAAGCATTTCATTGTTACAACGTATGCCTTCAGTCTTAGGGTGGATTGCAGGTTGTTCGTCACCACGTTGGGGTGGCGCCGACGGGGGACCCCCGCCACGCGCAAGCATGAGCATGGTGGGGGTGAGAGGCGACAGGACCCCTTACCCCACCCAAGATTGAATGCTTTCATTACTGGATACAGACCCGTTTGACCTGGACGAGATCCGTGCTGCCGGCCAGGACTTTGGCCACTCCATCCTGGAGCAGGGTGCGCATGCCGTCGTTCCGGGCTTGCAGGCGCAGTTCGTCGATGGGCGTGCGCCGCTGAATCATCTGTTTGAGGAGCGGGGTGCCGATGAGCAGTTCGTGCAGTCCCAGTCGGCCGCGGTAGCCGGTGCCCTCGCAGTGCTTGCAACCGACGGCCTGGTATAGCTCCAGCGAGGCCAAGCGGTTGGCGGGGAAATCCCGGGCGAACTCTTCCTCGCCGTACTCCCCGGCCAAGAGACCGAGCTCCTCCTGGGAAGGTCGGTAGGCGCGTTTGCATTCTTTGCACAGGACCTTGACCAGGCGTTGGGCCAAGATCCCGAGCATCGCATCGGCGAAGTTGAAGGGATCCATGCCGATATCCAGGAGCCGGGTAATGCTCTCCGGTGCGCTGTTGGTGTGCAGGGTGGAAAAGACCAGGTGCCCGGTCAACGAGGCCTCGATGCCGGTGTGGGTGGTCTCGGAGTCCCGCATCTCGCCGACCATGATGATATCCGGGTCACAGCGCAGGAAGGAGCGCATGGCCGCCGCGAAGGTGAAACCGATGCCCGGATGGACCTGGACCTGACGCAAGCCCTCTTGGGTGATCTCGACCGGGTCCTCGGCGGTCCAGATCTTGCGGTCCTCGGTGTTCAGTTCCCGCAGGATGGAATGCAGGGTCGTCGTCTTCCCCGAGCCGGTCGGTCCGCAGACGAAGAACAACCCGTAGGGCTTGACGATGCAGGACTTCAGCCGGGCTTCATTGGAAGCGGAGAGTCCTAATCGCTCCAAAGGGATTGGTTCTCCCGCTGCCAGGATACGCATAACCACATCTTCCACCCCTCCCTGGGTGGGCACCGTGGCCACGCGCAGCTCGATGTTGCGGCCGAACAGCTTCTTGAACACGATCTTGCCGTCTTGCGGCTTGCGCCGTTCCGTGATGTCCAGGTTGGCCATGATCTTGATGCGCGAGACGATGGCATGCCGAAAGTTATAGGGAACATCTTGATATTCCAAACAATCGCCGTCTATCCTCAAGCGCACCCGCACCAACTTGCGTCCGGTCGACGGTTCGATGTGGATATCCGAGGCGCCGCGCTCGTAGGCATCCAAAATACTTCGGTTCACCAACTGGACCACTCCGCTATTGCTCTCGTCGATCTGGTCTTCGTCGCCCCCTTCTCCCTTCTTCTCTTCTCCCTCGAGCTGCCGCATAATCGCGTCAATGTGGCCGACCTGTTGGCGAACCCCCGAAAACAGGGCCAGGAAGGCCAGGATGTCCTCGCGTAGTCCCACGGCATAGCGCAGGGCCCGGTTGGGGAACAGACTCGCGATGATGTCTTTGCGCCGCAGGTCGTGGGGATTGTCGATGAGGATGATGATTTCGTCCTGTTCTTCGCCCAGGGGGACCCAGAGGTGGTGTTGGAGGTACGAGGTCTTGAGCTTGCGCAATAATTCGACCGGCGGAACGATATTGTTGTCGAAATCCAGGGCCGGTACCCCGAAGTAGGCTCCGAGAGCGGCAAGCAGGTCCTTCTTCGGCACCTTGTACTGGTCCATCAACACCTGCTCGACCGTCATCCCGCGTCGGCGCGCAGCAGCGATGGCCTCGGCCAGGTCTTCGGTGCTGATCATCCCCAGTTCGATAAGATGATCGAAGCGGGTGCTGCGGGTTACCCTGCGCTGGCCTTCGCCGTACATGGCTTGACCCAGGACGACCGCGAGCTCGCGAGCGACGTGCTCGTCGCGCTGGGAGAATTTTGCTTCTCCCCTCTTATTGAGGAACTGCAAGACCCCAAAGAGGTATTGCTTGAAGGTCACGGGCACCACCAAGACCTGTCTGGTGAGGAACCCGTTCAAGCGGTCCTGGCCCTCGAAGAAGCGCAGCTCGGGGTCATGAGTAGTCAGTTCTGCCTGGTCGTAGGCATTGGCGATGTTCAGCGCCTTCTGTCGGAGAGCGGCATAACCGGCCAGACTATTGGCATCGAGCGGTACCCTGATCGTGCCCTGTTGCTCTCCGGTCTTGAAGAGCGAGCTGAGCTCGCGGTTAGCCGTGTCGACCGTATAGAGGGTCATCCGTTCGCAGCCGAGCAGGGCGGTGATCTCGGGCGCCAACTCGGTCATGGATTGCTCGAGGCGCGACCCGACCTGCAGTCGCGAGGTCAATGCGTCGAGACGTTGCCGGAAGCTCGGATGGGTCTCGGGCGAAGACGTTGGTGCGTTCATGGGGTTGCAGGACCTTGGGGACCGGTGACCTGAACCGGATCCTACCCCTCTCCGGCAATCCCGTCCAGCGGTGAGGAGTCCCTGGGGTGTCGACCAGGGTGGAGTCATCATTGATGCAGATGAGGTGATGGTTATCTGCCCAATCATAGCGGTGCAGGGAAGCATGTTCAGGGGTGACGGCAGGGAGGCCGGCCTCCAGCGGCGCGCCAGGATGCTGCGCCGTTGGTGTAGCGCTGAGGGCCAGGCGATACCGCCTGAAATCCTCGAGTACGACCTCATAGCAATAGTTCTGGCCGGTCCGGGGGAAGAAGAGTGAAAGCTCCTGGTCCTGGATGGCCGACTCAAAGACCTCGTCTTTGCTGACGATCAGGTTGTTGGGCTCGTCGTTGTCTTTGAAGAGGAACCAAAGCTTCGCTTTCATACAACTGGTGCGAAGGGATGGTCGGGGTGAATGACCATGCACCTTGTCCTTTCTTGCGTGCCCAAGAAAGGACCAAAGAAGGGCACCGAGCACTCCGGGCGAGCC
>MGSU01000063.1:0-11885 GCA_001799195.1 Deltaproteobacteria bacterium RIFOXYA12_FULL_61_11
TGACCGTATCGACGATGATGTCCCGCCAGGTGAACCAGAGTGGCCGTCGCTCGTCGTAGTCGTAGGCCCGGACTGACAACTCGTCTTGGAGCCCGAGGACCACGTGCAGGGCATCTTCCCCGCCCACCGCGTTGCGCGCGAAGACGCCGAACCGGATCTGCGGCGTGAGCCATGCGTTATCCAGACCAGCGTTCAGCGCCGCGTAGTCGAACGGGATCGTGGTCTGGTACGACTGGATCGTGATCTCCCGCTGATCCAGGATGCTCTCGGCACGAGGCGCGACTTCCAGATGCTGGATATGGTCCTTGGGCTCGTACTGATGTGGCATTACTGGTCCCCTCAATTTCATGGTCTGCTGCCTGCAATCCGCCAAAAGCTATGCAACAACAATTTGTTGAAGTGACGTTGGAACAAGGCATGTTGATAACTCCACCATTGTAGCAAGGTCTTGAACCGATAAAAAGGTGATAACCTGTGCGCATACTCCCGACACTTTTCCCCGGCTTTCGGTAGGTACTACTACAGGAACCTTGAGTGGTGTTTTCATGAGGCCGTATGTAGATCCAACCTCCCCCCGTCACCTCCTCCTCGACCTCCTCTCTACCGCAATCCTCGAGCTTCTTCTCTCCGAGCCCTCCCCCGCCCGCTCGAAGAGCATGCAGGCCCGGCGCGTAAAACCTGGATTACTCATTGAAATACAACACTCTCTCCCTTGCATTCCGCCTCCGGATAGGCCCCTATAGACCGTGAACCACCACCTTGGAGGCAGCATGAATCGCACGCGGCAACGTCGGGAAGAGCGAGCCAGAAGCGCCTCGATCGGCGAGCAGCTTCTGGCGCTCCAAACCCTATCGGTCGGGGAACTGGCAGACAAGTATCAGGAACTCTATGGCATCCCCTCACGGACGAGGAACAAAGGGTATCTCCGCAAGCGGCTGGCCTGGCGCATTCAGGAGCTGGCCGAAGGGGGTTTGTCGGATCGGGCGCTGGCCAGGATCGAAGAACTGGCGCCGTTGGCTCCGGTGCGGTGGCGAACGCCCAAGGCCTCGGTCGTTTCGGAGCGGGATCCGCGGTTGCCGCCGGTCGGTACGGTGCTGACGCGGTCCTATCAGGGCACGGTGTATGAGGTCACCATCCTTGAAAAGGGGGTTGAATATCGCGGCGAAACGTATAGCTCCCTCTCGCGGGTGGCCCGCCTGATCACGGGCACGGCTTGGAATGGTTTTGCGTTCTTCGGCTTGCGACCACGATGAATATGGGAGGGAAGCTTTTGAAGACTGACTCGCGCCTTGCCCTGCACAACTCCAAGCGCGTGGCCATCTACACGAGGAAATCGACCTCGATCGGCCTCGAGCAGGAGTTCAACTCCCTCGACGCTCAGCGTGAGGCGTGTGCCGGTTACGTGCGCAGCCAGCCGGGCTGGAAACTTTTATCACACAGCTATGACGATGGTGGGTTCACCGGAGCCAATCTCGAACGCCCGGCCTTTGCAAAACTCCTGCGCGACGTTGAGGCCGGCGGGATCGACATCGTGGTCGTCTACAAGGTCGATCGGCTCTCGCGTTCGCTGCTCGACTTCGCCCGGGTCATGGATTTTTTCAACCGCTCCGGCACGGCCTTTGTCAGCGTGACCCAGAATTTTTCCACGGCCGATGCTATTGGCCGATTGACCCTCAACATGCTGATGAGTTTTGCCGAGTTCGAACGGGAGATGATTTCCGAAAGAACCCGCGACAAGATCGCCGCCTCGCGCAGAAAAGGCATGTGGACCGGAGGGACCGTGCCGCTGGGCTATGACCTGGTCGAGAAGAAATTGAAAATTAATCCGGTCGAAGCCGAGCTCGTCCGCGAGATATTTCGCCGCTATCTCGACTGCCACTCGGCCCTCAGGGTGGCCAAAGACCTCAATGCCGAGCACCGGACCACCAAGCAGCGGCAAAGCAAAGAGGGCGTGCCTCGTGGCGGCGGCACGTGGAACAAGAATGCGGTGCTCAATATTTTGAAAAATCCGGTTCTGACCGGCCTCATGCCCTGTGGTCAGGAACGCTACGAGGCGGAACACGAGGCGATCGTCGAGCGGGAGGTGTTTGAAGCCGTGCAACAACGGCTTGAAGCCATGGCGACATTTCAGAAGAAAAGTCGAAATTCAAACTACTTGCTCACCGGCATCTTATTCTGCGGGCATTGCGATAAAGCCATGACCCCGGCCTCGACCAAACGGGGCACGTATCGTTATTATCGCTGTCTGTCCCGCGACAAGCGGGGGAAAGAGGCGTGTCCCACCGCACCCGTGTCGGCCGGGCCGCTCGAGGATTTGGTGCTCGCAAAGCTCCGCGAGGCAATCTTTAGCCATCACCTCGCCGAGGACGTCACCGCCAAGGCCCGGGAAAAATTGGACCAGGAGCGTCAGGCCTTGGAACGCGAGCAGAGCAAACTGCCCGGAAAAATTGCCCAGTTGGCCGAACAGGGCAAGCAACTCGTCGACAAGTCCGGCAAAGTGCCGGAACCCTTACTCCAGGCAAAATTCAAAGAGCTCGAACAGAAACTTGCCATCCACCAAGCCCGGCTGGAAGAGGTGCAGTATCGCCTCAAAAAACTGGCCGACGCTGCCCTCGAGGTCGACTGGGTGGCAAAGTGTTTGAAAAACTTTGACCCGATCTGGAACGCCCTGACGCCGCTCAACCAGCAACGTCTGGTCCGCGCGGTCGTCGAGCGCCTCGTGCTCAAAGAGTCCGACAACGTGTTGAACATGCAGTTTGCCAATTTGGAAGCCAGTGATCCCAAAGAGGCCGCACTATGAGCATGCTGGAAGTATTCGTGTGCCGCGCCCAGCGAGGGCACGGAAAAAGCCTGGTCGATGAGCCGGTGGTTGCAATGCCGACTGAGCAAGAACGCCGCCCGGCGCGCGTCGCGGTGATGCTCGCATTGGCGCATAAGATCCAGGAGGCGATCGATAGGGGCGTCGTCCAAGATCAGGCTGAAGCCGCCCGGCGGCTGGGGGTCAGCCGGGCGAGGTTGACCCAGCTTTTGGATTTGACGCTGCTGGCACCGGGGATTCAGGAGGAGTTGTTGTTCCTGGAGGCGGTGGGCGGGGTGGAGGGGGTGAGCGAGCGGGCAGTGAGACCGGTGGTGAAGCACGAGAGGTGGGAGGAGCAGCGGCTGGAGTGGACAAGAATCAAGAGATAGGTCTCGGAACCCAACAATCGGTGCTTGTTCTCCACGGGAAAACTTGCCATGATGCCCGTCACAAGGAGGCATTTCATGGCGGAACCGTCAGAATCCGTTAAGGATGCAATGAACCACCTCGGCGTGGCGAAGGACTCGGTCTACCGCTGGATCGAGGCCAAAGGCCTGCCCGCGCACCGGGTCAGCAGGCTCTGGAAGTTCAAGCTTTCGGATCTCGACGAGTGGGTACGTGCCGGCGGGGCGGGAGATGACGACGAGATACCCGGCAGGACAGCGAAGAAATGACGATGAACGAGGCCGACACCTGCCGCAAGTTCGTCGTCCCCAAGCTCCAGTCTTCTGGATGGGACGGCGAACCGCACAGTATCAACGAACAAGTTACGTTCACCGATGGCCGCATCATCGTGGCTGGCCGCAAAGCTCGACGCCGGCCAGGCAAGCGCGCCGACTACATCCTCCGCTTTCGCCCCGACATGCCAGTGGCCGTCGTCGAAGCCAAGCCCGAGTACAAAACGCCTGGCGAGGGTCTCCAGCAGGCGAAAGACTACGCAGAGATCCTCGGTCTCAAGTTCGCTTACTCCACCAATGGTCTTGGGATCGTCGAGTACGACTACACTACTGGCATTGAACGGGAGATAGACACCTTCCCCATGCCCGACGAGCTCTGGCGACGGCTGTGCGGCAACGAAAAGCTCTCGGGGAAGCAAGCCGAGAGACTCCTCACCCCGAGCTACCATCTGAGCGGCAAATCGCCTCGCTACTACCAGAACATCGCCATCAACCGCACCATCCAGTCGGTTCTTCAGGGCAAGCGTCGCATCCTCCTCACGATGGCGACCGGTACGGGCAAGACGGTCGTGGCCTTCCAGATCTGCTGGAAGCTCTGGTCGGCCAAGTGGAACCGCGACGGAGCACCGCGCCGACCCCGCATCTTGTACCTGTCGGACCGGACCATCCTTATCGACGATCCCAAGGACAAGACCTTCGCGCCCTTCGGCGACGCCCGTTGGAAAATAGAGGGCGGCGTGGCTCAGAAGGGCCGCGAGATGTACTTCGCCATCTACCAGGCTCTTGCACAAGATGAGCGCCGTCCCGGCCTCTATCGCGAATATCCGCCCGACTTCTTCGACCTCATCGTGGTCGACGAGTGCCATCGCGGCAGCGCCGGTGACACGAGCAACTGGCGCGAGATCCTCGAATACTTCGAGCCCTCCTTCCAGCTCGGCATGACCGCTACGCCGCAACGAAAGGACAATGCAAACACCTACCGCTACTTCGGCGAGCCGATCTACATGTACAGCTTGCGCCAAGGTATCGAAGACGGCTTCCTGGCCCCGTATCGGGTTCACCGCATCATCACCACCTGGGACGCGGCAGGCTGGCGCCCCAGCAAGGGAGAACTCGATCGCTACGGCCGTGAGATCCCCGACGAGGAGTACCATACCAACGACTTCGAGCGGGTGGTTGCCCTGAAAGCTCGTACGGAGGCTGTCGCGACCCACTTGTCCAACTTCCTGCGCGGCACGGATCGCTATGCCAAGACCATCGTGTTCTGCGTGGACCAAGAACACGCCAACGAGATGCGGCGCAGCCTCAACAACCACAACGCCGACCTGAGCAAGAAGAACGCCGACTACGTTTGCCGAGTGACCGCCGATGAAGGCGATCTTGGTCGCGGCTACCTCAGCAACTTCCAAGATCTGGAACGACAAACGCCGGTCATCCTCACGACCTCGCAGATGCTGACGACTGGCGTGGACGCCCCGACGGTCCAGAACATCGTGCTCATGCGAGTCATCAACTCGATGACCGATTTCAAACAGATTATAGGGCGCGGCACCCGCGTACGAGACGACTACGGCAAGCTGTTCTTCAACATCCTTGACTACACCGGAACAGCGACGCGCATGTTCGCCGATCCTGAATTCGACGGGGATCCTACGATTGAAACCGAACAGGAGATCGACGATTCAGGCGAACCTACTACCCAAGAGACCGTGCTCAAGCCGGAAGAAAAGGAGCTAGCGCCGGTCGTCGCCATCGGCGAGGCATTGCCACCGGATGAAGGCTGCATCGGCGAACGTCGTAAGTTCTACTTCGACGGCGGCAGCGTTGAAATCACGGCCCACATGGTCTTTGAACTCGATCCGGATGGCACGCAACTCCGGGTCGTCAAGTTCACCGACTACACCGCCGACAAGGTCCGAACCCTGTACCGCAACGCGGCGGAGCTTCGCGGAGAGTGGGCCGACCCCCAGCAGCGCCGTGCGATCATAGAGAAGCTCGCCGAGCGCGGCATCGACTTCGATGAGTTGGCGCTGGTGGCGCACCAACCCGAGGCCGACCCGCTCGACCTCCTCTGTCACCTGGCGTTCAACGCCCCACTGCGGACCCGTCGTGAGCGAGCGCAGCGTCTTCGCAAGGACAAGCGCGATTTCTTCGACGCCTTCGAGGCCAAGGCTCGGCAGATCTTGGACGAACTGCTCGACAAGTACACCGAGCACGGCACGGCGCAATTCGTATTACCCGAGGTGCTCGAAGTTCCGCCGATCAGCGAGCACGGGAACGTGATCGAGATAGCCGGATACTTCGGCGGCGAGGCCAAGCTCATCGAAGCAGTCCACCGGTTGCAGACGCTGCTCTATGCGGCGTAAAGTAGGAGACCATGGCTCGAATCAAGAAACCCAAAGCTGATGCCCTCCCGCAGACCACGGCACAACAGCTCGGTAGCCTTATCAAGTCGGCGCGCGACCTCATGCGCAAAGACAAGGGCCTCTCGACCGACCTCGACCGCCTGCCCCTCCTGACCTGGGTGATGTTTCTCAAGTTCCTCGACGATATGGAACAGCTCGAGGAGTCGAAATCCAGGATGCGCGGCGAGGAACACAAAGGCGCAATAGAAGCTCCCTACCGTTGGCGGGATTGGGGCGCACAGGAGGCTGGCATCACTGGCCCTGAGCTGCTCGCGTTCATCAACCACGAAGAGGCGACACGCCCCGACGGCACCAAGGGACCGGGCCTACTCACGTACCTGCGAGGACTCCAGGGGAACGGCGACAACACCCACGGTCGGCGGCGACGTGTGATCGCCTCGGTATTCAAAGACATCACCTGCAGGATGCTCTCGGGTTATCTGCTGCGCGATGTCATCAACAAGCTGAACGGCATCCGCTTCCTGGCGAAGGAGGAGCTGTTCACCCTGGGACACCTCTACGAGACCATGCTTCGCGAAATGCGCGACGCGGCAGGCGACAACGGCGAGTTCTACACCCCACGCGCCGTGGTGCGCTTCATGGTCGCGGTGACCGATCCACGGCTTGGCGAAACAGTCATGGACCCAGCCTGCGGAACCGGTGGCTTCCTCGTCGAGGCGTATACCCATCTCGAAAAACAGTGCAAGACCATCGCCGACCGACGTGTCTTGCAGGAGAGGAGCCTCTTCGGCGGCGAGGCCAAGCCGTTGCCGTTCTTGCTCTGCCAGATGAACCTACTGCTCCACGGGCTGGAAACGCCGCAGATCGATCCCGAGAACAGCCTGCGCCTGAAGCTGACCGAACTGGGAGACAAGGATCGGGTTGACGTCATCCTCACCAATCCACCCTTCGGCGGTGAGGAGGAGGCGGGCATCAAGGGCAACTTCCCCGCAGACCTACAGACCGCGGAGACCGCCCTGCTGTTCTTGCAGCTCATCATGCGCCGCTTGAAGCGACCGGGCCACGGGTCGGCGAGCGGTGGACGGGCCGCGGTCGTCGTCCCGAATGGGACCCTATTCGGCGATGGCGTGTGTGGCCGGATCAAGGAGCTACTCCTCAAGGAGTACAACCTTCACACGGTGGTGCGCCTGCCCAACGGCGTGTTCGCGCCCTACACCAGTATCCCGACCAACCTCCTCTTCTTCGACCGTTCGGGACTAACCAGAGAGGTGTGGTTCTACGAGCTGCCCCTGCCGGATGGCCGGAAGAACTACACCAAGACCCAGCCCATGCAGTTCGAGGAGTTTACCGACTGCCTCGCCTGGTGGCAGAAGCGCGAGGAGAACGAGCACGCCTGGAAGGTCGAGGTCAAGGTCATCCTCAAGTACAACGAGGGGGGTCAGCTCGTGTCTGCCAACCTCGATCTCAAGAATCCTCATGCGCCCGAAGCGCTTGAGCACCTACCGCCCGAGCAACTCGCCGATGACATCCTCGAGAAAGAGCGGCGTATCATCGAGATCATGGAAGAGATCAAGGCCGAGCTGGCAAAAGGGGCTTCAGCGTGAAATCGAACGAGCCAAAATCGGGCAGCGGAGCAAGGTTGTATTTGACTCATTCATGGCATTTGGAATTTCCAGTATGAGCACGACAACGGGCCGCACTATCATCGTAGAGGGTACGAAGATTACCGTCACAGGACGAGGCGACGAGGAATTCATTTCGCTCACCGACATGCTTCGTGCCAAGGTGGGTGACTTTTTTATCTCCGACTGGTTGCGAAATCGCAACACATTGGAGTTTTTGGGTATATTGGAAAGTGTTCACAACCCTAGGTTTAATTGTGGCGAATTCGCCATAATTAAAAGCCAGGCCGGCCTCAACAGCTACCGGATCAGCGTCAAGGATTGGGTTGAGAAGACGGGCGCCATCGGTCTCCGAGCGACAGCAGGGAGATATGGTGGTACGTACGCTCATCCGGACATCGCTTTCGAATTCGCGATGTGGATCAGTCCTGCCTTCAAGGTCTACCTCATCAAAGAATTCAAGCGCCTCAAGGACGAGGAAGCCGAGCGTAACTCGCGCGAGTGGAGCTTCCAGCGCACGCTCGCCAAGGTAAACTACCGGATCCACACGGACGCTATCCAGGAGCACCTGATCCCGCCGGAGCTGACCAAAGCCCAGGTCCAGCTCGTCTACGCCTCCGAGGCCGATCTCTTGAACATGGCCCTGTTCGGTAAGACGGCAGCCGAGTGGCGTCGGCACCATTCCAAGCTCGCAGGCAACCTGCGCGACCATGCCACGCTCGAGCAGCTCGTTGTGCTCTCGAACCTCGAAAGCCTGAATTCTGTGATGATTCACCAGGGCCTTGCCGCTTCCGAACGCCTGCAGCAACTCAACACGATCGCGATCACGCAGATGCGCTCCCTGGTGACGTCAGCCTCCGTGAAGCAACTGACCACAAGGGGCAAGCGATGACGAGGCCTGGACACCTGCCGCTCTCAGCCCAGGAGAAGCACGAGGTTTTCCGTGAGTTTCGCGACGAAACCGAAGAGGAAGGCGAGTGATGAGTGCTACGTGGCCCATAGTGGCTCTGGGAGAGGTGCTGACCAAGTCAGAAGCATGGATCGATCTCGCACCCGAGGTCGAGTACCAGGAGGTGACTGTCCATCTCTGGGGGCGAGGCGTCTCTCAGAGGCGACAAGTAATCGGCGCCGAGATCGGCAGCGACCGTCGTCGTCAGGTGCGCTCCCGCCAGTTCATTCTTTCCCGGATCGATGCCCGCAACGGGGCGTTCGGTCTTGTTCCCGCAGAACTTGACGGTGCAGTGGTGTCGAACGATTTTCCGACCTTCGATGTTCATGAAAACCGAATGCTGCCAGAGTATCTGGGATGGCTAAGTCGCACAGCCACGTTCGTTGATGCGTGCAAGGCCGCTAGCGAGGGCACGACCAACCGGGTTCGGCTGAAGGAAGACAAGTTCCTGCAAATGCCCTTGTCCTTGCCCCCGCTATCCGAGCAGCAACGCATCGTGGCGAAGATCGAACGGCTGGCCGGGTTGGTGGATGAGGCGAAGAGGCTGCGGGCGAAGATCGAATTGGACCACCGCCGCTTGCTTCTATCGTGTTTTAACCAAGTTGTTCAGGGCGCGGGTTGGCGAAAAATGTCCGGTGTTGCCCCCTTGGTGCGGCGCGAAGTCAAGATCGATCCAAATGTTGAGTATCCGGAGTTAGGGATTCGCTCGTTTGGAAGGGGTACGTTTCATAAACCGGCACTCTCGGGCATGGAAGTCGGAAGTAAACGCCTGTTTCAAATCGCCAAGGGGGATTTGATTTTCAGCAATGTCTTTGCATGGGAAGGAGGTATTGCTGTTGCGCAAGACCAAGACGATAGTCGTTTTGGTTCGCATCGATTCATTACCTGTGTTCCTGATCCTGTGGTTGCTACCTCAAATTTCCTTTGTTTCTACTTCCTAACCATGCCAGGACTCTTGGAGATAGGTGAGGCATCCCCGGGAGGAGCGGGTCGTAACCGCACCCTGGGTCTTAACGCACTCTCACAAATCAAAGTACCTGTGCCGGATATTCGGAAGCAAGTTTGGTTCGATAGTGTACATGCAGGTCTAAGGGCGAAAGAGCAAATGCAGCAAGTCGCAGATCGAGGTATTGATTCGATTGTGCCAATAGTACTCCAACAGGTGTTCAACGGGGCATTATGATCATGAATGCGCGCCGGGTGACCATCACGGCCGAGAGCGAAAAACCGAGTGACGACCTAATCAAGGATCTGGACAAGCACCTGACCGGCGTCTCGGAAAAGTGGCGGTTGGAGTAGGACCCGACGATGGCGAAGAAAGTCGCACCGCCGAAAAGCACTGGAGGAGGTGGATTCGTCTTCGAAGACAAGGTGTGTGCGTGGTTCCTCGCCCATATGCTGGCCGGAGAACCACCCCTTGATACAACCCTGGGTACACTGGATCGGATCGATTTCCAGACGAGAGTTGACGGCTGGTATCTAGATGACTTGCTCCTCACGTTATCGGGACCAAGTGGTACTCGACGGTGTGCCTTGTCGGTCAAGAGCAACACCCAGTTTGGCGTCGCGACTGCTCCTCCGGACTTCGTTAAGGCCGCCTGGGAGCAGTTTCTCCACGAGGGCTCCGACGTTCTCAATGAGGCGGAGAACTACCTGGGCATTGCCACAGCGCCCATTTCCGGCGAACTCCGCGACGCGATCTCGTTTGTAATCCGAACGGCTCGCGAAGGAGATCCCCCGCTTCTACCCGGCCGATACGCGGATCCGAACTGGGCCAGCGAGACGAAGCGGTCTCTCTTCGAGAGCTTCACGTGTCCGAATGACCTCGCTATAGGACGCGGCATTACCTCGGCCGACACCGGCAGACTCACCGCACGCCTCCAGGTGCTCGAGTTCGACTTCGAAGCCACCGTTTCCGAGTCGGAGAAGGAGGCAGTCCAGCGCTGCAGGAGATCTCTGACCAGCCAATCGACGGAGGACGCCCTCGCCCTCTGGGCCGAGCTGCTGCGGATCTCGGCCACGAAGCGCCCAGTTGCCGGCTGCGTGACACGACTCACGCTATTGAATGAGCTTCGCGGCCGCTTTCGTCTCGTCGACCTGCCTGACCATCGTGCAGACTGGCGCCGCCTTGAACACCTTTCGACCACGGTACACGCGCAGATACGGGACTCAATTGGTGGGCAGGTGCGCATCCCGCGCGACAAGGACGTCGCGGCCGTCGGCGAAGCGCTCCATGCATCGCCCGGGGTTGTGCTGCTCGGCCGCTCTGGTATCGGCAAGTCGGTCGTAGCAAAGATTCTGTCGGACCGAAACACCTCGGATGGCGGGCGATCTCTTTGGTTTGACGCGCGTTCCTTCGACCGTGTCGACTACGCGGCGTTCGAGGCCGACCTTGCGCTTTCGCACGAACTGCCGGAGGTCCTCCGCTCCGCACCGAATGCGCGTCCACTCCTGGTTCTCGATGGCTTGGATCGCCTCCGCGACGAGACGGCATTCGGAATCGTCGCATTCTTGGTCCGTGGTCTCGGCGAGTCGCGCGGTGAAAGCCCGTGGCGCGTTATCCTCACGTGCCAGACGCCAGAGTGGCCGCGTCTTCAGGCTCTCCTCCCAAGGGTGGACGTGCCCGTCAACACATGGCCGCTCGTGGAGTGCGAGCCGGTATCGTTCGACGCACTGGAACCAGTGTGGGAACAGATTCCAAGTGCCTCACGCCTGCGTTTCCAGACGAACCTGCAACCCCTACTCGTCAACCTCAAGATTCTCGACCTAGTCGCAACCCAGATCCTCTCTGGGGGCAGTGTGGTCACGTCGGGCTGGGTCGGTGAAACAAGTGTCGCTCGTTGGTTCTGGGACGCGAATGTTGCACGCGGGGACGACGCATCTCCAAGAGCCCGGTTGGTAGCCCTGCTTGCCGAACGGCAGGCTGATGATCTCCGACCTGCACTCCCGTTGCATGCCTTTAATGTTGGAGAGTTGGCGCCTCTTGACGGCCTGATACGGGATGGCATCTGCCAGCGCAGCGAGGACGACCGCGTCGCCTTCCAGCATGACCTCTTCGGCGACTGGGCTCGCATGCGAATCCTTGCATCCCGGCATGACGATATCGAGAGCTTTCTTGCCGACCGCCTGGACTCCCCCCTGTGGCATCGGGCGCTTCGCCTCTACGGCATTCACCTGCTGGAGCAGACGCGTGATCTTGCTCGTTGGCGGGCCACGTTGGCGAGCCTCACCGGACGCGCTGGAAGCGGCGCCGGAGACTGTCTCATTGATTCGCTCTTTTTCGCCGCCAACGCGCTACCGCTCCTTGAGGCCGTCCGCGCAGATTTGCTGGCCGAGGATGGCAAGCTCCTCCGCCGACTACTCGGGCGCTTTCTCGTCTTTGCCACGCTGCCCGACGCTCGCGTTCTCGCGTTCGCGAAGGCCGAGGAACTCGACAGCGATGAAGTGGCGGCTCGGTACCGACGTCCAAACTGG
>MGSU01000063.1:11906-15472 GCA_001799195.1 Deltaproteobacteria bacterium RIFOXYA12_FULL_61_11
CGTTTCCTGTTTGAGCATCGGCAGGAATGCATTCCGTGCGCGCCCGTCGAGATTGCTCGCTTCGTGGCGCTATTGCTGGACCACGCTCCTGCCGGAATAGTGCTCCGTGAAGAGGCCGCCACCGTCGGTCTCATGCTCGGCGAGCGAGCGATCGCCGTCCGTGAATCTTACAGCTCTTTCGACCGCGACCATCGCAAGGACTACTACCGCGTTGCCCTGGCCGGAGCGGTTGAGCATCCGGATGACGTATCCGCCTTTGCGCTCCGAGCAGCGCAGCGTGGCCCTCGGCCGGCACGCGCTGAAGCAGAAGAATCTGTTGGAACATTGCCCAAGAGCATCCGGTTCGACCCGCGCTTCGACCACAAGGAGCCAATGCCTGAACCGTGGCCGGACGGGCCGAACGAGGCGGTAGACGACGACTTCCAGTCGGTGGCACTCGATGCAACCGCCCTTCTGCCGCTCATTCGTTCGCGCCCGCAGGTAGCTCGAGAGGTCATCCTCGCGTGCCTGATCAAGGCACACCGTAGGTTCGAACGGAGCGACCATTGGCACGAGCGCAGCGAGCTAGACATCGACAGCGGTCACAAGTGGCACCCTCCGCTGTATCTCCATGGACCCTTTCTCGCTTTCCTCAACGCGGATTTCAGGGAGGGACTCGAGACCATTGCGCGGCTGGTCGATTTCGCGACCCAGCGATGGAGACACTACACGGAAGTGGACTCCCGAGAGTCCGAGCTCGAGAGGGAATGCGACGGTTCTGATGGAAGCCGGCTTGGCCAGATGTTAGGCGAGTGGATGCATCCACCTACGAGCTTTGTCCTGCCGCTCGCCTCGGAGGAACGTGTACTCATAGGCGACGCTCGCGTCTATGCGTGGTCGGCGGGCCTGGGTAACCCACCGAACGCCGTTGAGGCCGCGCTTATGGCCTTGGAGCAGCACCTCTATCTCAAATTGGAAGGGGGTCACTCAATTGATGAGAAGCTGCAAGATACCCTCGATCGGGCAACAAGCGTAGCCTTCTTGAAGGTTCTATGCGATGTCGGGAAGAAGGAACCGGTTCTCTTCGAGCGAGCGCTTCGCCCGTTGCTCGCAGTCCCTGAAGTCTACCGATGGGACCTACAGGCGACGCTTCATGATCGCTCCCACCTTATGATTGGCGCATGGGAGCTGCAGGGGAGAACATTCGTCCGCTTGGCGCAGGCGTTCCACGGCATGGAGCACCGCTCCAAAGACCTCCGGGAGATCGCCGTGAGGCTCTTTGTTCTTGGCAGAGAGGAGATCCGCGACTACCTATCGAGTGTACGCCAGCGTTGGGAGACATGGTCGGCTGCGAATCCAACTCACCCAAACAAGGACTTCCTAGAGCAACTTATCGTTGGGTTCACAATTGAGAACTACCGCGCGGTCGAGCACCCGGAGCACGGAAAGATCATCGTCAATATCCGCGCGCACCAGATGCATGCGGAGCGGGCAGAGGAGCGGCGACGAGCTGAGGAGCAGATGTTCGTCACGATGCTTCCGGTTCGATGCCGGAAGATGATCGATGAAGGCTCCGGTCTGCCAGGGGAAGAGCTGGAGGCGTTTTGGGCGGCAGTTCAGCGGATCGCAGCGCCTCAGGAATACCCGCCGGCCGCAGAGGTGGCGACCGATGAGGTGGGCCTGGACGTTTCCCAAGATCGCGAGGCCAACGCGCTCACCGGAGCTGCTGCCGTCCTGATTCGACTTCATCGAAACTGGCTGCAGTTGCACCCCGATCGGCTCGCCTGGTGCCGTGAGCAGCTAATACAGTCGGTGCTCAATCCGCCGCCAAGAGACATGATGGACATCCCTGAAAGCATCGCCTCGGAGACATGGGACTGCTTCTCTGCAGAGGCTCTTCCGGTCTTGTGGGCGGCTGACCCCAACGACGCCGAGTTGCGCCACCTCGTCGCTCGGCTTGTCTTCGCACATCACTATGCGGCGGTACGCATCCTCTTCTCGCGGTGCGCGGAGCAACGTCTCGCACTCGGGAGGGACTTCGAAAGACTGCGACGCCTCGCTTTCGAGTGCGCACACGTTCGGAACCGCGTCACGTTCGTCAATCAGGCGCGGCAGTACATAGATGCGCTCAGGGACGACGTGGTTCGCCGCTTTCACGAGGCGGTCAGGGAGTGGGTAGCCGAACGAATCGAAGCTTTCGTCGATGGTGGGCTTCCCGAACCAACGGATGACTGGCGAGTGATGGATGATCCACAGCGGTTCGCAGACATCGATGCCCACCGCATTCGCCGTTACGGCCCGTACTATCTTGACTTCCAGCTCATTCAGGCTGCGCACGAGTGGCTGCCTGAGCTTGACTATGCTGTGAGCGCCGAGGAACGACGCACTTGGCTCACCTTCTGGCGCGGCGCACTTTCGTTCTCGATAAGTCGCGTGGGGCGTAACCAAGATCGGGACACTCACCCATATACTGGGGACCTGTGGGTTCTCAATCGAGCGGCGATGCTCTTGCCGCAGATGACGTCAGATGAGCAACCAGAGGCGTTTTTGAAGGCGATCTTAGACTTACCCCCCGAGGCCTCATACTGGTCAGTGGTATTCCTCCGCTCGTTTTACCGGAATGCCCTTCGTGCTGATCCTGTGCCTGCAAGTATTGCATCCCTACGCAAGTCCATTGTCGAATACGTATTACGAGACAGCGTGGACGCCGATTCTCGCTGGGCGTACCACGAGAATGCATGGTTGGCGCTCATCGGTGTTGATGAATTGACGTGCGGTTTTTGGGAGCCACGGCATCGCGGCCTCGTCGAGCATGGTCGGCCGCTGCTGGAGCGGTGGGTGTCACGCGCAGGTACGTACGGACGACACCTGGGCGCATTCGCGGCGTGGCTTGAGCGAGACGCCGCAGATCCAGTCCGGTTGTTTGGACTTGTCCTGCTCGCAGGCGCCCTGTCCCCCGGTGTAGTTAAAAGGGTTTACGACCACGAAACAGCCGAAGATGCCGTCGCATCCCTGCTGAATGTCACCTGGAAGAGAGACGAGCCCCGGCTGAGGAAGGACACAGAGGCGTTCGGTGCGTTCCGGCGGTTGCTGCGGTGGCTCGCAGACGAACAGCACTCTTTGGCCCTAGACCTGGTTGGACGAATCGGGGGCCTATCGTGAAGGCTATCTTGGATGCACGCCAGGCCGCCGGAGTGTTGGGGACTGGAGCGGAGCCACAATGAAGTCAATGCGGACCTTGGCGGAGATCGAGAGCCTCGTGGCAAGCGGGGAGTCCGAGACGCTCGAACTCAAGAAGTCCACCGCGCAGCTCAACCGCGCGGGCGAGACGCTGTGTGCGTTCCTGAACAGCAATGGCGGCCAGGTGCTCATCGGAGTCGGGTCCGACGGAAGGATCGTCGGCCAGCAGGTCGCCGACACCACGCTTCGCGACATCGCGGCGATGCTCGGCCGCTTCGAGCCGTCTGCACGCATCGAAGTGCGCCGCGTGGATGTTGGCGACGGCCGGCAGGTAATCGTGCTCGAGGCCGCTCCTGCTCGCCAGTACTCGCCCTTTGTATTCGAGGGGAGGCCGTACAAGCGCGTCG
>MGSU01000064.1:0-15445 GCA_001799195.1 Deltaproteobacteria bacterium RIFOXYA12_FULL_61_11
GTAATGGAAGGGGTGATAGGCGTCGCTGAAGAGACCCAGCAGGGGCGTCCCTCTTGTCGAAATGGTACCGAGCACCGTCAGAGCGAGCTCTCGAGCAGCCTCCTCGTCCTCGGCTCCGGCTTCCAGAGCTGCCCTGGTCGCCAGTTCCCACACGGTGTCCATGGAAGCAGACACGTCATGCTTCCCTGAAGCCACGGCCGAGACAACAGCATCGATGTTGTTCTCCAAGAGCAGAATCGCCCTGCGATACAAGGCAGAGGTAAAGATTTTCTGCCAGTATGGTTGGAGCGCAACATAGACTGCATGGTCCCCGGCTTTGGGGCGAGCCGACATCAACGTGACCAGTGCCCGCAGCGTGTTCATGCACCCGAGGTCCTTGCCGCAATGCAGGGATCCGACCAAGGTCTGAACGGCCCTGGCGTTGGAGAGCGTGCGCAGGATGTCTTGATTGTAGACGAGGAACCCGTACGGGTTCCTATTGCGGGCATCCGGCTTCTGCACCCGCACGCGCATCGTTGCTTGCTGCCAGGGATTCTTCCAGAAAGCGGCATAGACCCGTCGTTCCTCGGGCGTGGCCTGATCATACCCGCTCTCGCTCGGCTGCCCTCCTGCTCCGTCTCGTTCGAAGTCACGCTGGAAGGCCGCCATGGCTTCCTGCAAGCGGTGCGCGAAGAGGCGCATGGCGCTGCAATGAAGCGACGAGAGATAGAAGACCGAGTAGTAGAGGAAGGCGCGGTGCTCGGCCGAACTGAGGTCGAGGTTTTCGAGCGAGCTGAATACCGTGGGGTAGTTGAGGAACGCGGTCTTCTGGGTGTCAACGACGGCAAAATCGAGACGCTGGAAGGCCGGACCACAGGAAGACAACACCTCCTGTTTCAACGCGTGGTAGGCGGGAAACCACGGGAACACCTCGGAAGCTCTGACCTCGATCGGTGCGAGGAAGACGAGCCCGAACAGACAGAGGGGGGCGATCGCACGTACCTTCGACATGGGCAGCACCAGGATAAACCCTTCGAGGGAGGTTGAAATGCAAGCCCTCTGCCACTGCAATATGCCGATATTGCTGGATATTGCGAAACCGTATCCCCCTGCCTTTGTCCACATTTCTGAACGGTGTATCCAGGATCGACAGCATGGCCGTAGAGGCGAGCCGAACGCACCGTCAGCCGTTAGGCCTTGGTACCCCAGCTTCCCGGTACCCTACTTCCACGCTTGCCCCTCAACCCAGCCGATGGTAGCGTGGCCGACCTGAAGATGGTGGTCGCGGGGGCAGAGCGTGGGATTCGAAGCCGACCCGGAAGGCCGTTCGCGGAGCGCAGGTCTACGGTCCTTGGCAACCCACTACCTCGGGTTCCCCTTGGTGACGCTCCTCGCTTGTCTCCTCGCACTGGAGGGGATTTCTCGGGTCGTATTCCAGGTCCACCCACGGCAACCCTCGTCAGTCAGAGGTACGACAGCGGGGGTCCCCTCCCAGCAGCGTGACCAGATCCGCGAAGCGTTGCGCCGGGAGGTAGGTGAGCGCTTGTATGCCCAGCTCACCGTACGACCTCCGGACGAACTTCTCGATCCGTCGAATCCTCACCACCCTCTGTATCATCTGAAAGGCGACCAGGCCGCCTGGCGTCCTTGGGCGATGCGCAAGGTACTCGACCAGTCATCCCAGACGGCCGCTCGCCGCGATCCCGCTTCGCTCCGCATCCTGGTATTCGGAGATTCCTGCAGCCAATACACCCCTCATGGACCCCACTATCCCGACATGGTGCAAACGCTCCTGCAACACACGGGGCTTTGGACAAGGGTGGAGGTCATCAATGCCGGAGGTGGCGGAGGCCGTGCAACCGATGCGATTTTTTTCACTCGGAGCCAGGAACTGTCGCGCCTCGAGCCCGATCTGGTCACGGTATACTATGGCTGGAATGATCATTGGAGGTTCCTGCAGGATGCCGAAATCAATACTATGAATCATGTCCGGTCGATACTCCGTTTCCTGTACTCCCATTCTCGACTCATGGCTGTTCTCCATGAACGGACTCTCCCGGCGAGGCAGCTCCTCCACCGCTGGAAAGCCAGGCGCGAAAAGGAGAAGTACGATTACTGTCGGCTGCATCCCGAGCTTTGCCTCGAGGGGGGGGCATCCGAGCTCCTGCGTTTCGAGAAGGAACTCGAGGAACTCGTTGCCCTGTTCCCGTCCAACACCACGTTCCTGTTCATTACCGCCGCTGCTGCTCCGGCGCTGCTCGCCTCGTGGATGCAGAGCGAGGCCATGATCGAGCACCGCTCTGCGTTCCGACATCCCGCCTTCGTAGAGGCAGTCAGACGATGTGCTCTGCGCCGCAAGGCCCTCCTCTTGGATTGGGAAGCAGCGATGCAGCAAGCACCCTCTGAAGCCTATTTCTCGGATTTCGTGCATCCCAACGAAGTGGGACACGTTCTCCTGGCCCAGAAATTGCGCGATGTGATCGTTTCGGCACGCCCTCTTCGACAGCCCTGAGCACGACCAGTCGGGGCTGGGGTGAACGGTCGAACAAGGCCGAGTTTTCTGGCGATGGCCCCGGTTCGGGGGGCGGGGTGAGGGGATCTCCGCGACCAGGGTTACCCTCGGGTCGGGCGGGGGGCGACCGGGAGGTCGATCCCGAGCATTTTCATTTTGCGCCACAGTGTGTTGCGTGAGATGCCCAGGGCCTGGGCCGTTTTATTCCTGTTGTATCCCTGCCGGACCAACTCCTGGCGAATGGTCTCGGCTTGCGCTCCGGTGAGCGGCGACACCGAGGATCTCGAGGGGAGGGTTTCGACCTGGATATTCGCGACGATATGGGGAGGCAGGTCTTCGAGTTGAATGACGCTTGCGATGCAGGTGACGAAGGCGTGCTCGATGGCGTTCTCGAGCTCGCGGATGTTGCCCGGGAAATCGTAGCGCATCAGGGCGGACAGTACGCGCTCGGAACAGGCAACGATCCTCCTGCCCTGGAGGGCGTTGAAGCGGTTCACGAAGTGCTGCACCAGGAGCGGGATGTCCTCCTTGCGTTCGGCCAGGGGGGGGAGTTCGACGGCGAAGACGTTGATACGGTAGAACAAGTCGTTGCGGAAGCGGCGGTGCCGGACTTCGCGCTGGAGGTCGCAATTGGTGGCCGCGATGACGCGCACGTCGGTCTTCTGGGTCTCGGTGGAACCCAGGGGCTCGAATTCCCGCTGTTGCAGGACGCGTAGCAGCTTGGCCTGCACCTGGAGGGGCAGTTCGCTGATCTCGTCCAGGAGGAGGGTTCCCCCATTGGCCAAGGCGAAGCGTCCGGGTTTATCGGTTTTAGCGTCCGTGAAGGCGCCTCTGACAAAGCCGAAGAGCTCGGATTCGAGGAGATTCTCCGGTACCGCGGCGCAGTTGAGCGCCACGAAGGGCTGGGAACGTCGTGGGCTGAGATTGTGGATCGCACGCGCGACCAGTTCTTTCCCGGTACCCGAAGGACCCTGGATCAGCACGGTGCTGTGACTGTTGGCGACGAGGGGCAACACCTCGAACAAGCGTTGCATCTTCGGACTCTTGGACACGATGTCCTCGAAGACGAAGCTGCGCGCGAGCTGCTTCCGTAATTCCTTGATGGTGCGGAGGTCCCGGAACATCTCCACCCCGCCGAGAATCTTCCCCGTGCCGTCGATGAGAGCCGTGGTCGAGATCGCCAACGGCAGCGCCTCACCGTTCTTGGTCAAGACCGTGACTTCGGTGTCCTCGCAGCGTTCTCCTAAGCGGATGCTCCGTTTGAGCGGACAGGAGGTCGCACAATGATCTCCTCGGAACACCAACTCGCAGCGTCGGCCGATGACCTCGTCGCGCTGATAGCCGGTCAAGGCTTCCGCGGTCCGATTGAAGGCCGTGATCTGCCCGGTCGAGTCAATGGTGAAGATGCCACACGCGATGGAGTCGAAGATCAGCGGGAGAAAACGGGGATCAGGGGAAAGCGTCGTCATAGATGTTCCATTCTTGAGACATGTTCCGTGAGACATGTTCGATTTCTGTGACACACACTGCAGATGCCCGCAAGTAATATTTCACTAATAAGTTGTAATACATAACAAACAATGTCGCTCCAGCAAGCCGCACAATCCCAATTCAATGTGGCACACATCGTGCTAGTGGCGGCCGGCAGTGACATCCGACGTCGTGCCGAGCACGGATCGGACCGTTGCCACGTGCGGCGAAGGACCCCCGGGAGTTGCTGCGATCGCCCCTCTGCCCGCGCGGGTGAAACCTGGATTGCAGGGGATGAAGGACTATGGCCACGCAAGCGAAGTACAGCTTCCACACCGAACCGTTTCCCCAGGAAGAGCGGCCGAGGCGCTTCCTCGAGGCCTTTGCCGCGGTCTTGCAACACAGCAACTACGGTCCGGTCCTCGACTACTATACCCGGGTGAGCGCGAAATGCTCTCGCTGCACCGCGACCTGTCCGGTCTACCAAGCCTCCGGGGACCCACGGGACATCCCTTGTCACCGCACCGAGTTGCTGCTCGCCGTGTATCGCCGCTATTTCACCTTCTCGGGGCAACTCAAGGCGCGGCTCTACGACTCGTCGAGGCTCACCGATGCGGCGATCGACGAGATGGCCGAGGAATTCTGGCGTTGTACGGCCTGCAAGCGCTGTAAATCCTCCTGCCCGATGGGGCTCGACCACGCGATGATCACCCATCTCGCTCGCTGGATCATGGCAGAGATCGGTATTGTGCCCAAGGCCTTGCTTGTATCGGTGCGGGAACAACTCGAGGGTAGGACCCACAATACCTCGGCCATCCCGGTCAGCGCGATGACGGACACCTGCGAATTCCTGGAGGAAGAATTACAAGAACTCTTCCCCGGGCATCCCATCACGTTCCCGATCGACGTCCCTGAGGCCGACTACGTCTTCTTCCCCGCGGTCTCCGATTACCTCCTCGAGGCCGACACCCTGATGGGCAATGCCGCGGTCCTGTATGCCATCGGCGCGAAGTGGACCATCGGCACCGGTAATTTCGACGGCATCAACTACGGACTGTTCTACTCGGACAGGATGTGGGAGCGCATCATCCGGGCCCAGGTTGCCGAGATCAAACGGTTGGGCGGCAAGGTGATGCTGATAGGGGAGTGCGGGCATGCCTCGCGTTCGGCCAAGGAAGGCATGCAGTGTTTCATCCCGCCGGAGGAACGCGTGCCGGTCCTGAACATCATGGAACTGACCCACGCCGCGTTCAAGGCCGGGACCCTGCGTCTCAACCCTGGGGTTATTGCCGAGCGAACCACCTATCACGACCCCTGCAATATCGCCAGCAACGGTTGGATCGTCGACCAGCCGCGGGAACTCCTGCGGCACATCTGCGCCGACTTCGTCGAAATGACTCCCCGAGGGACCGACAATTATTGCTGCGGGGGGGGCGGAGGTTCCGTGTCCATCGACGAGATCAAACGCTTCAGGATGTACATCGGGGGCAAGACCAAGGCCGAGCAGGTCCGGGCCACGGGCGCGAAGTACGTGGTCACCCCGTGTGCCAACTGCAAGAAACAGATGGGTGAATTGCTCGACGAGCACAAAGTCGACTGTACCCGTATCGGTCTGCACGACCTCTTGTTGAAGGCCATCGAACTGGGGCCGCTGCCGGCCGGCGAGGGGACGACCGACAAGGGCCCGGCGGAACAGAGACCCGAGGTGGAGGGAGCGTGATGGAACACTGGTTGCATTTTGCGCGCGGACCGATGTTCGTCGCGGCATTGGCTGTACTGGGTTTGGGAATGGCGCGGCTCGTCCTCCTCAATGGGGCCTCGCTGGCGGTGATGCTCCATCGGACCCGTAGCCATGGCCGTACCGTGGCCTGGAAGCGGGTGTTGCACAATACCTTCCTCGCCTTACGCCCCTTCCCGGCGAGCGGTGGAGCGAGGCCGTGGTATTCGCTGCTCTCTCTTGTCTTCCACCTCGGTTTGCTCCTCACGCCCCTCTTTCTCGCCGCCCATATCGTGCTCCTCGAACGGGGCTTTGGGGTGGGGTGGTGGGCTCTGGACCCGGTCGTCGCCGACTGGCTGACCCTCGGGACCATCGTTTCCGCCTTAGGGTTGCTGTTCCTGCGCGTCGGTTCTCCTTTGTCACGAGCCATCAGCAGGCCTCAGGACTACTTCCTGCTGCTGCTCATCCTCACTCCCTTCGTGACCGGGTACCTGGCCATGCACCCGCTGCTCAATCCCTGGGATTACGACGCGACCATGCTGGTCCATGTCCTCTCGGGAAACCTCATCCTCGGGTTGCTTCCGTTCACCAAGCTCAGTCATGTTGCGCTGCTGCCGGTCGCCCAGGTCTTCGGCGAGATAGGTTGGCACCTGCGACCCAAGGCAGGTGAATTCGTGGCTCAGGTGTTAGGGAAGGAGAATCAGCCGATATGACCATCAATCACATGGCGATACTCAACGACGTGACCAAATGTACCGGCTGCGAGCAGTGCGTGAGCGCGTGTCGGGACTACAATGCGTTACCGAAGGAGCAGAATTGGCGTTGGCTGAAAGATCCCCACGAGCTCTCGAGCGCGCGCTGGACGACGATCCGCGAAGAAAAGACCGCCCGAGGACGTCGTTTCGTGCGGAGGCAATGCCGGCATTGTCTCGAGCCTGCCTGTGTCGAGGCCTGCATTGTCGGGGCTCTGAAGAAGTCACCCAGCGGCGCGGTGACCTATGATCCCGAACTCTGTATCGGGTGCAGGTACTGTATGGTTGCATGTCCCTGGGAGATCCCGAAGTACAGTTGGGAAGACCGGATCCCGCTCATTCAGAAATGTTCCCTCTGTCACGACCGGGTGACGGCCGAGGGCAAGGTCCCAGCGTGCGTGGAGGCGTGTCCGCACGGTGCTACCGTCTTCGGCGAGCGTACCGAGCTGCTGGCCGAAGCCCACCGGCGCCTGGCGGCAGAGCCCGAGCGCTATGTCCAGAAAGTCTGGGGGGAGCACGAGGTGGGTGGAACCTCGGTGCTCTACATCGCCGATTTCGACCTGGCGCTCGACGACTTCGCCACGCACGTCGACGATACCACCCCGGTACCCAACCGCACCTTCAGGGTGCTCCGCCACATGCCCTCGGTCTTCGTCGGTATGAGCGCCGTCATGGGTGGTACCTATTGGATCATCGAACGCCGGCAACGGTTGCAAAAGGAAGGAGCCTCGACCGGGGCCAAGGACGAGGACGGTACGGGAGGAGGGTCGGAAGCATGAGGCTGTTGACGGTCAAGAGCATTCTCTGGTTCTTCGCGGGCTTCGGGTTCGTCGTCATCCTACTGCGTATGCTCCACGGCGTGGGATCGGTCGTCGCCTTGAACGACTTGTTGCCCTGGGGGTTGTGGAAAGGGGGCGGGGTCGTGGCCCTGGTTCCCATCGGCGGAGCGGGTTTCACGCTCGCCGCGTTCGTCTATGTCTTCCACTGGCGTAGATACGAACCCCTCGCCCGCGCCGCGGTCCTCCTCGGCCTGATGTGCTACAGTTCCGTGGCCATCGGTCTGACCTTTGACATCGGCATCTGGTGGCGCATCGTCTTCCCGGTCTTCTTCTGGCAATTCCATTCGACCTTGTTCGAGATTGCCTGGTGCATCATGCTCTATCTCGGCGTGCTCGCCTTCGAGTTCAGTCATGCCATCCTGGAGCGGTTGCGCTGGACCACCATCCTCCACCTCGTCGAGAAGGTTTCCATCGTCTTCATCATCCTCGGGATCGCGCTGTCCACCTTGCATCAGTCCTCGCTGGGGACCTTGTTCCTGGCAACCCCGTATCGGCTGCATCCGCTGTGGTACTCTCCTCTGCTGCCGCTGCTGTTCTTCATCACCGCCATCGGCCTCGGTTGCTTGACGATCACCTGGGTGACCCTGGTGACCCACTGGTTGTATGGGGTGAAGCAACCGTTGGCTCCGCTAACCGGCTTAGCGCGCATTGCCTCCATCGTGCTGGGCGCGTACCTGGTGCTTCGCCTGGGCGACCTGCTCGTCGCTGGGAAGGCGGGTTACTTCTTCACGCCGGATTGGAACGTCCTCAATTTCTGGGTAGAGCTGTTGCTCAGCGCGATCCTGCCGATCGTCTTCCTTTCCCGGCGGTCCTACCGCGAGAGCCCCACGGCTCTGTTCTGGATTGCGACGGCCGCCATCGTGGGGATGTCCCTGAACCGGGTCAACGTCGCCGGGCTGGCCACGCTCTCGGCCACCCAGGCCACCTATATCCCGAGCTGGGCGGAATGGTTTGTCACCCTGGGCATTCTCTCGGCCGCCGGGCTGGTGTACCTGTTGTGCGTGGAACATCTCCGAGTCTTCCCGACCATCGGCGGCGCTCAGGTCGAGGGAGCCCACGATCTTGGAACGATAGACCCGGCCGGCTGGCACACCACCTTCTTCCGGGCGCCCTTTGCCGGAGCCCGCTTCTTCTCGGCGGTGTTCGTCGCCGCGGTGGGCCTCGTCCTCGTGCTCTTGCCGGACAGCGCGGTCTTTGGGGCTCGCCCCGAGCCGACCCCGACCCGCGGCCCGCGTTCGGTCGAACTGCAACGCCTTGAAGATGCCAGTGCGGACCTGGTACAGTACGTCTTCCCGATCGAGCCTGATCGCGGGCTCGAGACGCAGAGGACGAGGGCGCTCCTCCTCGATGCCGATGCCAATGGCCGCTACGTCCTCTTCGAACATGAACGGCACGGCGACCGTCTGGAAGAGCAAGGCCGAACCTGTGCCGCTTGTCATCACCAGAGTTTGCCCTTCGCGCAGGCCAGTTCGTGCCGGACTTGTCATCGGGACATGTACCAACCTACCCAGATCTTCGACCACGGGGCCCATGAGCGTTCTTACGGTGGGAATGCCGACTGTCCTACCTGCCATACGGATCCGACCTTGCCCAAGACGAAGGCCACGACTGTGCAGTGCAAAGAATGTCACCCCGCGATGGTCGAGACCGAGACGCTCGTCCGAACGGGTGCTGGCCAGGAGCAATCGACCCTGGCCTCGGGCTACAAGGACGCGATGCACGGCTTGTGCGTCACCTGTCACCAGCGAGAGGTCGAGCGGGGGAGCAAACGGCCCGGCTTCGGAGAATGCTCGGCCTGTCACCGCGACGTGCCCACGATAACGGGCACCTTGCAACGGCTGCGAGAGGTTGCTCCCCGCAGTACGCCTATGCAATCCGAGGGCGGGAGGCCATGACCGCGAAGCGCATCCTACTCGTGGACGATGAACCCGACGCCCTGGAATTCCTCCAAGACGTCTTGGAGGATCATGGGTATCAGACCGTGACCGCGACCAGCGCGACCCAAGGGTTGAGCTTGGCCCGGGAGCATTGTCCCGATCTGGTGTGTCTCGATGTCCTGATGCCCGAAGAAACGGGTATGTCGCTCTTCCAGAAATTGCGCCTCGACCCGGTCTTGCAGCACGTACCGATCATCATCACCAGCGGCCTCAGCTTGACCCGGGACCTCGAGCAGATCCAGTACCGCAACCTCCCCGACGGGACCATCCTCGACGGGCCCGAGGGCGTGGTCGAAAAACCCATCGAGGTAGAGACCCTGTTGCGGACCATTGCTCGGGTGCTGCCATGACGACCGGGTCCATCCCCCCCGAGGTACCACCGGAGGTACGCCGTTGGCTCGGGGAGCAACTATTCCTCCAGGTGCCGAGCAACATCGTGGTGGTCGATAGGCAGTACAGAGTGGTGCTCGCCAATCATCAGTTCACCGAGGTCTTCGGCGAGGCGATCGGCCGGCGGTGTTATCAGGTGTACAAGCGCCGCGAAGAGCCTTGCCAGGATTGTCTTGCAGCCAAGACCTTCCTCGACGGCGCGGTGCATGTGAACGACGAGGTCGGCAGGGATCTCAACGGCAAGGCCGCTCATTACGTGGTCTATACCTCGCCGGTCTTCGACGAGGCCGGAGAGATCAGCCACGTCATTGAAATGTCGCACGATGTCACCGAGACGAAGAACCTCCAGCGAGCCTACAACCTGCTCTTCGAACGCGCGCCCTGTTACATCTCGGTAATCAACCGGGACCTCCGCGTCGTGCGCGCCAATGAGCAGGTACGCGAGAAGTTCGGCGAGCGCATCGGCGAGCATTGCTACGAAGTCTACAAGCACCGCGGCGAGCGTTGCCCGGACTGCCCAACGCTCGGCACCTTCGCCGACGGAAAGATCCACTGCGCCGAACAGATCGGGACGGACAAGCACGGCAAGCGGACGCACTTCATCGTCTCCACCGCGCCCCTCGCCCACGGCGAAGAACCATGCAACCACGTCATCGAGCTGTCGACCGACGTGACCGCGGTCCGCCAACTCAACGACCAGCTCCGAGAAGAAGCCTCCTTCCAACGTATCCTCATCGAGAGCACGCTCGACGCTCTCGTGGCCATGGATCGAGAGGGGAAGGTGCGCGTCTTCAATCCCGCGGCCGAAGAGCTGTTCGGCATCTCGGCCGACGAGGTCATCGGCAAGGTGGCCGGTGACCGTTTCATGCCTGCGAGATTCCTGCAGGTGGTAGAACATGGCGAGGACAACCTCTCCCTCGAGGAGGCCGTGGTCGAGGATGGCCACGGAGAGAAGCTCCCAGTGCGGTTCTGCGGCTCGGTTTTGCGCGATGGCCCGCACATTCTCGGTGGTGCGGCATTCTTCCAGGACTTGCGCGAGCGGAAACGTCTCGAGAAAGAGAACCTGGACAACGAGCGTCTCGCGGCCGTGGGCCAGACCGTGGCCCAGCTCGCACACGGCATCAAGAACATACTCAACGGGTTGCAAGGCGGCATGTACATCTTGCGCTCGGGTATGCGTTCCAATTCTCAGGAGAGGACGACCAGGGGCTGGAGCATGCTCGAGCGCAATGTCGAGCATATCACCACCTTGGTGAAAGGTTTCCTCACCTTCGCCAAAGGGCGCACTCCCAAGGTGAGTCTCCTGGATACGAATGCCGTGGGCCGAGAGGTGTACGAGCTGTATCACGCTACCGCGGCCGCCAAGGGCATCACCTTGCACTGGACTCCCGCACCGGGGGTGCAGCTCGCCGCGATGGATGCTGAGGGCTTGCACACCTGCCTGGCCAATCTGGTCTCCAATGCCCTCGACGCGTGCCAGACCTCTCCCCCCGATAGGCGGAAGGTCACCTTGAGCTCGAGCGAAACCGAGGGTACACTCATCTTCGCGGTGACCGATACCGGCTGCGGCATGGAGTACGAGATCAAGAACAAGGTGTTCACGACCTTCTTCACCACCAAAGGTACCGAGGGGACGGGCCTCGGACTGCTGGTGACCCGCAAGATCACCCAGGAACACGGGGGTCACATCGAGGTCCATTCAGAACCGGGCAGCGGTTCGACCTTCAAGCTCCTGTTCCCCCGGCACCGGTTGCCGCGGCCGAGCGAGACGGAGCCCCATCCATCATCCAGCGGAGGAGACGTTCATGGCGAAACCTGAGGACAAGACCATTCTGGTCGTCGACGACGAGGCCGACGCGCGGGAGTACATGGCTGCCATGCTCGAAGACGCAGGGTTCAAGGTCGTCCTGGCGGCGAACGGCGAAGAAGCCTTGGAACACGTGCGCGCCGCGGCGCCGGACTTCATCTCCCTCGACCTGGTCATGCCCCTGAAATCGGGCATTCGGTTCCTCCACGAGCTGAGGCGGAACAAGCAATGGGCCAAGATCCCCTTCGTCATCGTGACCGCGCACGCCGGGGACGATGAAGGCCGGGATGACTTGGCCAACATCCTGGACGGAAAGACTTTTTCAGGACCAGGCTTCTATCTCGAGAAGCCGGTCAAGGCCGAGGTCTACGTTCGCTACGTTTGTGAGCAAGTCGGCCTTGCCTATGACACCCTTGCTCCAGCCCTTCCGAGCAGCGGCCTCGAGAGGGCCAGACAAGAGTTGCAAGACCTGCTCGAGCATGCCGACGAGAGCAGTGTACAAGAAGCGCTCCGCGTTCTCCGCGGGGGGCGGCGTTGAGCCGTGGCCTCGAGAGCGCAGGTTCGTAAACAGGAGAAGGAGCCCTCTATGAAGAAAGACATCCTCGTGGTTGATGACGAACTCGATCAGCGAGACTACCTCAAGGCTCTGCTCGAGGACCACGGGTATTCCGTGCGTACCGCCGCGGATGGCCTCGAGGCGATGCAGCGGGTCAAGGAGGCCACGCCCGACCTCGTCCTCCTCGACCTGCAGATGCCCGAGGAAACCGGCACCGGGTTCTACCGCAAGTTGCACCAGCACAGCGAGCTGCGCACTATTCCGGTCATCGTTATCAGCGGGCTCGCCGGGCGTGACGTGGCGGTGAGCAAGTCGGTCGTGGTGCTGGACAAACCCCTCGACGAGGCTCGCGTACTCGAGGAGGTGCGGCGGGTTTTCCCGGATTGAGGGGGATCAACGCACGAAGAACTGGTATTTGGCGCAGTCGCTCTGACTGTAAGCATTTGACGGGTGGGTTCCTGGTGCTACACTGCCACCTCGGTCGGCCGGCCCCGTGGTTCGGCTCGATCCGACGAGGTCACCTTCCAGGAGCTTGCCATGCGACGTTGTTCTCTGCTGTGCTGGAGTTGGATAGTGCTCCTCGGAGCCTGCGAGGGCGACGAGAAGACCCCGGATCTGGCCGCCTTGTCAGCCGGGGCGGTGGTCGAGGAAGGTGTTGGGGGAACGGTCGAACTTGAGGTGGCGACGCTCAACCTCGCCGTGGGTTTCGGTCTGGAACGCTTGTCCAAGTATATCCTCATGCCGGCGACCGTCGAGGACCTCAGCGCCGACACCGCCTCCTTGGTCGACGAGATGAGCGAAGCCAAGCCCGCTGAACGCCTCGCGGCCCTGGCGAAGGCCCTAGCCGAGGATGCGCCCGAGGTCATCGCCTTGCAGGAGGTGATGAGGGTGCGTTTCGGTGAAGAGGTCGTCCATGACTTCCTTGCAGCATTGCTCGAAGGCCTCGCGGCCGAAGGTCTCACCTACGAAGCCGCGTATCAGGAAACCGAACCCCTGACCTTGCCGTTCTGGAGGGAAGGGGTCGCCACGGAGCTCAGCTTCAACGAAGGCAATGCCATCCTGGTGCGCGACGAGGTGGAACTCGTGGATGAAGAAGGGCGCATCTTCGAGGCCGCGGTCGGGCCGATCCCGATCCTCGAGGCTTCTTTCAAGGCCGAGAGAGGGGTCCAACGGGTACGGATTCGCAAACAGGGTCTCGACGTCGAGCTCTACAACACCCACCTCGAGATCGGCGCTTTCGCGGGCGTGCATGCCTCGCAAGCCGAGGAATTGGTCGAGTACCTCGGGTCCTTCCAGATAGGCACTCCGAGGGTCCTACTCGGGGACCTCAACGCGGTGCTCGGGAGTAAAACGTACCTCGACCTCGCTTCCTTGCCCATGGCCGATGTCGCACTCCTCGTAGAAACCCCACCTGCGCCGACCTGCTGTCAGGTCCTGTTCGAGGGAGAGCAGGTGACCGTGCCGCTGCAACGCATTGACTACATCTTTGCCTCGGGACTCACCTCCGCGAGCGAGGTGCGGACCGGGCTGAGCGACGGTGCCGTGCCGGGAGCCTCCGAACTCCTCCACCCCAGCGATCACCTCGGCGTCCTGGCGACCCTCCGTTTCCCGAAAGCGGTCGAGTGAGGGTGTTCTCGAACAGAGGGGAGCGCGTTAGAGGTCAATCGTTCTTGGGATCATCGAAGCGGCCGTACATCAGGAACCGCGAGAGCTTGCGGCCGAACTCGCGCAGCGGCCCCTTGACGAACTGCTGGATAGGGGTGGGTTGCTCGTACTCGATCCCGGCCAGGGCTGCCAGACGTGCGGGGATGCGATAGATCCGGACCTCGTCGAGGTCGACCTCGGTTGCGGCGCTGTGGGAGGTCGGTCCGAGCACGAGGTTCCCGGTACACTTGACCGTGGTCATACGCGGGTCGATCGGGAAGCTCCCGTAGCGTTCGCCGTCGAGGAGTACGGTCAGTTCCTTCCCACTGTGCACGACGACGAGGTGGTGCCACGCGCGGGCCGAAACCTCGGGCAGATCGGCGTGGCGGCTGCCGTAGCCCACGGCAGGTCCGGTGGTCAACTCTTGCCGGAAGTTCATGGTTTCCATACCGAGGGTTCGCCAGGTCTCGTGGAAGCCGAGCGCCAAGCGGTATTTGTAGACAAAGCTCCCGGTGCCGGCATCCACGGTCAGAATCTCGAAGTAGTTGTTCTTGACCTGGGGCAGGCGGAACCACAGATCGACCGCATGGGCGCCATCGAAGAAGCGCGCGGTCTTGCCCTCGCGCAGGTCGAGGACCAACCCATAGCCGTTGCCCTCAGCGGTTTTCGTCAAGCGCAGGGCCGAGCCCCGATGCCCCTGCACTGCTTCTCCGCGGACTCGGACGCGTTCGAAGAGCTTCCCGTCGTGGAACCCGTGCTCGTCGGCGACGAAACGGCCGTTATGGTCGTCGGCCAGCTCGACCGGGTCGAAGGGCAGGTAGACGAGCTCGTCGGAGGAGGGTACGACCGCTTCTCCGGCGCAGGCTTCGACGTCCTCTGGCCCCAGTTCCTTCCCCAAGCGTTCGACCGCACGGTCGAGGCAGAAGAGGTGGTGCAGGTCGGTGTAACGCGGACAGGCCTGGGCCATGGCCAGGATGGCCTCTTCTTGCTGGAGATAGAGAGCGACGAGGGCGGCACAGGCGAGGGCGTGGGCCGACGAGGTGGCGCAGAGGGCTTCTTCGAGTTGCGGGTTGATACCGGGGAGCTCGCCGAGCTGTTCGGCGCAGGCTTGACGGTCGAGGCGTTCCTGCCAGACAGCGCGCAGTTGGAAGGGGAAGATCAAGCTGGCGAGGAGGACGAGCCGTAGGGTCATGGGACGCTCCCGAGCTGTGGCCGCAGCGACCAACCGCAAGAAGTGGGCCATGCAGGAAGGCCATGCCTATTTGTAACAAATTGAAAACGATAAATAAAAACCCTGCATCGCAGCCCCTGCGACTCCCCTGTCCCAGCCAAAGCAACCCTTAACACGCATGCACCATGATCCTGCAGCACCTCAGGACTGCGACCCCGGACTTGACAGATCCCCGTGGTCTGCCTAGGTGATCACGATTTCGCGGAGGTTGTTCGTGCGCTACTTCGTCACCGGTTTCAGTGGGTCGGTCGTGCCCGGCATCGTCGTGGCCTTGCTCGAACGCGACAGCGAAGCGAGCTTTGCCATGGCCATGCGTGGCAGCAAGGATCAACCTGACCCCGAGGCGCGTTTCCGCACGATCGTGACGAAGCTCGAGCTGTTACCGGGGAACCGGGAGCGGTTGCTCGGCCGCACGAGGGTCGTTCCGATCGAACTCGGGACCGAGAAGCTGGGGCTCTCACCGGAAGCGTGGGAGGAGTTGGCGGCCTGGACCGATTGCATTCTGCACGGAGCGGCGGACGTGCGCTTCGATCGGCCGTACGAAGAGATCCGCGTGGTCAATGTGGACTTCACCACGACGATACTCGCCTTGCACGATGCCATCGGCGGCC
>MGSU01000064.1:15471-26357 GCA_001799195.1 Deltaproteobacteria bacterium RIFOXYA12_FULL_61_11
GCCCGAGTTCGCGCCGGGAGCACCGGAGAACACCTATAGCCGGACCAAGGCCGAGGCGAAACGGTGCGTGCTCGACCACCAACGCCGCACCGGAGCCCATACCATCGTCTTCGAACCGACCATCATCGGAGGGTCGAGCAAGGACGGCGCCACCCGCAAGTACAATTTGTTCTATGTTTTCTTGTTGTTGGGGTTCTGCAACAAGCTCCCTTTCCTTGCCGCTCCCGATAATCGGCTCGACATCGTACCCGTGGATTGGGTCGGTGAGGTGATTGCGGCCTTCATGACCCAGTCTCGTTTCCTTTTCGGCGTGGTGCGCCTGGCCGCGGGCGAGAAGAGTATCACCAATCGCCAGTTCCACGATGCGGCCCGGCACTTCTATACCAGCCGTTGCCCGCGCCGCAGGTTTCGCACGATACGCTTCCTCCCCGAAGTCGTGTTCCGAGCTCTCTTCTTCAGCCAGGTCGTCGCAGTGAAACTGGTGTTCATGCTCACCCGCCGCCAGAGCCTCGGGAAGAGAGCCCGCGGCTTGGCCACGCTGGCCAACTACCTGCCCTTCATGACCGGGCGCAAACGGTTTGCCAATGCCCGCAGCGAGGCGCTGATCGCCGAGTACACCGATTGTCCTCCCGCTCCTGTGCTGTTGGAACATTGTGAGAATCGTGTTCTTCGCGACGACAACGACAGCAAGGGGTACTTCCTCACCCTGCTCGACGATACCCTGCGCACCCGTTTCGGCGGTTTACTCGATCGCTTCGACCCGCCCTCCCGTCCCTAGGCAGGTATCCGATCCAACCCGTATTCCTTCAGTCTTGGGGTGAATTGCAGGTTGTTTCTCGCCACATGGGGGTGGCGCCGACGGGGGACCCCCGCCACGCGCAAGCATGAGCATGGTGGGGTCGACCGCAAGGATGCGGACATCCAGCGCCGCGTAGGATGCAGCGGCGTCGGTGTGAGAGGCGACAGGACCCCTTACCCAAACCAAGACTGAAGGGTTGTGCGACCCCCCCCCGATCCTCGGTTTACACTTCGTTCCGGCTCTGCTATGCACTTCCCCGGAGGAGCTGGAACGCTCCGACTCCTCCAACGATCGGTGCCGGGAAACGAGTGGAAGACTCGTGCTGCCCCGCAGCCGTGAGGGGAACGACCGTCCGATAGGCCACTGGCGCCCGAGGTGCCGGGAAGGCGGACCAGTAGGGGGCCCCGAGCCGGAAGACCGAACCGATCGCACACCGCGAGGGAGGTCCGTATGTCCGGCCGTTTTCCCCCTCTTTCACCACCGTGTTCCCCGTTGCTGCACAGCGGAGGCCGCTGATGCAGGTCCGTCATCGACTGTTCCTGCTCTTGTTCGGCGGTGCCATCCTCCTTACCGTGGTGTTACCGACCGTGTTGCTCCGGGTGGAATCGGCGAGATCATCCGACAGCGCGGCGTGCAGCCGATTGGTGTCGCTCTCTCCCAGCCTGACCCAGACGGTGCTCGCGTTGGGGTTGGCCTCGTCCCTCGTCGGGGTGACGAGGTTCTGCACCCTGCCCCTCGGTCAAGAGGTCGCCCGGGTCGGGGGTTTTCTCGACCCGGACCTGGAAGCCGTGGTGGCGGCGCGGCCGACCCTGGTGTTGCTCCTTCCCGCTCAGGACGAGGTACGGGCAAGCCTGGAAGATTTCGGTCTTCGGACCCTGACCGCCGGGAACGATACGGTCGACCAGATCCTCCAGACCGTTGGAGAAATCGGCCGGCGCTGCCACGTGGTGGATCGGGCGGAAGTGGTCGTCAAAGCGTTGCAAGGGATGATACGGCGCGTCGCCGAGGCGGTGCCCGAGGGAAAGCGGCCGCGGGTGTTGCTCTCCGTGGGCCGTTCTTTGGCAGATCCGGTACTGCGCGAGGTACACCTCGCAGGACCGCGCACCTTCTTGGGAGAACTCCTGGTCTTGGCGGGTGGGACCAATGCCTACACACGCACCGAGGGCCCGGCCTACCCGGCACTCTCGGCCGAAGGGGTCTTGAGCTTGGATCCCGAGGTGGTCCTCGAGGTCCTGCCCGAGAGCGATCTCGGCTCCCTGGGACCCGTTCAGGCCTTGAGGGCCTGGTACCGGCTCTCCTCGCTCACCGCGGCCCGCGAGGGACGGATCCATCTCGTGACGAGGCCGGAGGGCGTCGTGCCCGGGCCGGAGTTCGTTTGGTGGCTCGAGCGTTTTGCCTCCTTGCTGCACCCGGTCGCCACGCCGGAGGCAGACCGATGAACGTCGTACCGGTGCTCAGAGTCCGTGAGCTTTCCTGCACCCTCGGCGGGCGCGAGGTTTTACACGGGGTGTCCTTAGCCCTCGAGCCCGGCTGCTTCCTCGCCGTGCTCGGTCCCAACGGTGCGGGCAAGACCACCTTGCTCCGGGTACTCGCCGGACTGTTGACGCCCCAACGTGGGGAACTCGAGGTGTCGGGTTACCGGCTCTGCGACCTGCCCCGGAGAAAGATCGCCACGCTGCTCGGGTACGTCCCCCAATCGCTGGGGAGTGAGCTCCCGTTCAGCGTGCGGACCTTCCTGGCCCTGGCGCGGTATCCGTACCTCGGGGCCTTCTCCGAACTCCCGCGTCAGGATCGCGCCCTGGTCGACGAGATGCTGGAGCGCTGCGGGCTGCTGGCGCTTTCCGAACGGCGGGTGGATAGCTTGAGCGGAGGGGAACGCCAGCGCGTCTCGGTCGCCGCGGCCTTGGTGCAGCATACCCCGATCATCTTGCTCGACGAGCCGACCGCGTATCTCGACCCGAGGCACGAGGCCGAGGTCCTCACCTTGCTCCGCCGCGCCAATCGCGAGCTCGGCAAGACCCTGGTCATGGTCACCCACGACCTCAACGCCGCGGTGCTCCATGCGCAGCGGGCCCTGATCCTTGCCGAGGGACGAGTGCGCTACGACGGTCCGGTCGCCGGCGTCATGGACGAGGCTCTCCTCCTCGAAGTCTATGGGCACAATGCCTTGTTCGTGGAGCATCCGCACAGTGGCCAGCGCCTGCTCGTCCCGGAGGGACCATGAAACCCGGGCCGACCACGAGGCTGTTCGTCCTCGGCGTGCTCGCTCTGTCGGTGCTGGCCTCGGCCCCCTTCCTCGGGAGCGAGTTTCTCTCGCCCGCACTCCTGTGGACGACCGGGCCGGCGGGACCCGAGCGGGAGATCCTCCTGGTGTTGCGCTTTCCGCGCGTGCTGTTGGCCTTCCTGGCAGGGGGGAGTCTCGGCGTCGGCGGACTGGTGTTCCAGAGCGTGTTCCGCAACCCCCTGGCCTCGCCCTATACGCTCGGGGTGGCCAGCGGTGCCGCGTTCGGTGCGGCCCTCACCGTCATCCTCGGACTGGGCGCGACTGCGTTTGGTCCAGCGTGGCAGACGGTGGGAGCCTTTGCCGGGGGATTAGGCGTGATGGCCCTGGTCCAGGCCTTGGGCCGCGTTGCCGGGAGGGGCAGTGCCACCCTGCTCTTGGCAGGAGTTGCGGTCAGCTTCTCCTGTTCCGGCGCCATGCTGTTCCTGCAATACCTCGCCGATTTCACCCAGACCTTCCGGTTGGTCCGTTGGCTCATGGGTGGTGTGGCCACCGTGGGTTACGGCGGCCTTGCCGTGGCCGCTCCCCTGGTCCTCTGCTGTCTCGCGGGGGTCTACCGCTTGGACCGGGAACAAGACCTCCTCCTGCTCGGCGAGGAACTTGCCGCTGCCCGCGGGGTTGCTGTCGAGAAGGTGGTCATGCTCCTCCTCTTCTTGGTCACCGTCGCGATCGGTGCGGTGGTTGCGCTCTGCGGTCCGATCGGCTTCGTCGGGTTGATGATCCCTCACCTCTGCCGACCGCTGGTAGGCCCGGAGCACCGCTATCTCGTGCCTGCGACCATGCTCACGGGCGGAGGCTTCCTCGTGCTGGCAGACCTCCTGGGCCGCACCCTCATCGCGCCTGCCGAGCTCCCGGTCGGGGTCTTGACCGCGCTGCTCGGTGGGCCGTTCTTCCTGGTCGTATTGTGGCGGAGTCGGGGGAGTTCCGACCGGTGAGGGGGGCTTTCGCGCCTCACCGTCGTTCCAAGTTGAACTCCGATCCCGAATTTGACTATGGACATTGACCATGGTTATTATCGTGATGCACGGTGTGTCTCAGGGGGACCCCATGGACAACCAAGATTCCATCTCGATCTCGGCCTTCAAGGCGACCTGTCTCAAGTTGCTGGTCCAGGTGAAGAACACCGGACGCTGCCTTCTCGTGACCAAGAGGGGCGAGCCCATAGCCCTCATCACGCCACCGGTCAAGAAGGCGAGCGAGGCGAGCTGGCTGGGGTCGATGAAGAACCGGGGTGAGCTCGAGGGAGAAATCCTCTCGCCAGCCGGTTCTCCCGAGGACTGGGAGGGTTTGAACTAGTTGAAACTGCTGCTGGATACCCATATTCTGCTGTGGAGCTTGTTGGACCCCGACAGGCTGACGCCGGAGGTCCGCGCGCTCCTGCAGGACGAGAAGGTGGAAGTCTGGTATTCCCCCATCACCCTCTGGGAGATCCTGCTGCTGGGGCAGAAAGCGCGGGTGATCCTGCGTCCCGATCCGGAAACCTTCGTCCGAGACATGTTGGTTACCGTTCCCCTGAGGGAAGCCCCCCTCTCCGGTGAAATCGCTATTCGCAGCAGGAACCTGGCCCTCCCTCATGAAGATCCGGCCGACAGATTCCTCATAGCCACGGCTCTCGTCTACGAGCTGGACTTCGCGACCGCCGACGATCGGATACTGTCGGCAAGGCCGTGCCGGATCCTGGCCTGCTGACCGACCTCGAGGAACTCTTCACCCTAGGAGACCGGCATGGAGCTGTGTTCGTACCCCCTACATCCCGGGAAACCCGCGCTCGGGTCCCTGGTCACTGCTGAGGCGTATCGGGAGTATGCAACGGCTGGATCGGGCAAGGCGCCCCGGGTACCTCCCTCGGTCCTGCTCTGCTTCCACGCCGAGGTCGTCCACCGGGCCCAAGAAGCGGGCTGGACGAGATCGGAGAGAACGCTCGGGCACTCGATGCTCCTGCCCGAGACCGAGCCCGCCCTCATCGCGCTGCATCGGCTGCCGGGTATCGGCGCGCCTATGGCCGCGGCAACTTTGGAAGACCTCATCGCCTGCGGTCTCCGGCGATGTTTGATCGTGGGTACGGCCGGGGGTCTTAGACCTGAGCTTGCTCCAGGGACCCTGATCCTGGCAGACCAGGCGCTGCGCGACGAGGGGACCTCGTGGCACTACCTGCCGCCGGCGCGTTCGGTCGAGGCTTCGCCAAGTCTTGTCGGGGAGCTGGAACGCGCGCTCGAGGCTTCGGAGCTCTCCTTCGCGAGGGGGACCACCTGGACCACCGACGCCCCCTATCGGGAAACGGTTGAGGAGGTGGTGGCCTATCGAGGTGCGGGCGTCCTGAGCGTCGAGATGGAGGCGGCGGCGGTCTTCGCCGTCGCCGCGTGCCGAGGGATAGAAGCCGCCGCGCTGTTGGTCCTCAGCGATGTGCTCGACGAGCGGGGGTGGGTGCCGCGCTTCTTCGCGCCCGAGGTCGAGACAGGCCTCTCCAACGCCGCGCGTATAGGTTTGGAGGTCCTTGGAGGCTGAGGTCGGAGCCTCGAATCCGACCCGGGAGGACGTTCAGAAGTACACGCGCGTCGCGGTATAGACCATGACCGGATAGGCCCCGAATTCCGACCGCCACGTCCCCTGATCGGTGAGACCCCGACCGAGTTGCAAGAAGGCCCCGAGGTCCAGATACACCTCCTCGGCCACGTTGTAGTCCACTGCCGGAGCAATTGAGGCCGAAGGATCCTCGAGATTGCACAAGACCTGGAGGCTTCCTCCCCACAAGGGAACCAGCTCGTGTCTTCCCACGGCGGCGAGATAGTGCCTGCCCAACAAGTAGGTGGATCCCTCGGTGTAGGCGGGGCTCGTGAGGCGGTGCTGCAATGCCTCGGAGGGGTCGGCGTCCCCTGCGCCGTTGTAATGGTACTCGAGGGCGAGATAGAGGCCCGAACGCAGCGCGACGTTGTAGTCCGCGCCGAGGCTCAGCCGCAGGTAGTCCTCTTCGTCCTGCCCTTCCTCCAGAGTTCCTGCCAGGGTGTAGGCGGTCTCGAACCAGAGGCCGGCCCCGGAGAGTTCCCCGGAGCAGTCCAACCCGAAGAGGAGATTGCCCTGGAAGGCGGTCCCCAGGGCGACGAGTTCGAGGCCTAAGAGCGAGGCCTTGACCCGGGCGAATGCCGCGCTATCAGCGAGCTGAGCATGATCTCCCGCTACCAGGCCCAGATCCACCTCGCTGAGCGAGCCCAACGGCAAGCGCAACCGCAGGGCGTCGATTCCGGCCCGCTCCTCGCGGTCGAGTTCTCGGTACGAGAACGGAGCCAGCACATCGGTGGGATTGAGCACCCGGGCCGATCCGAAGGCGAGGGGTTGCCGGCCGAGGAGCAGATCGGCGAACGGCAGATGCAACGAGGCGACCAGGCGGTCGAGGTCCTGGCTTACCCGGGCAGTGCCGCCGGCACCGGGACCGAGCAGATCGTTGGGGAGATCGACCAACCGGTACGGCGAGGGGGATGGGCCCAGGCCGTCGGCCAGGGTCGCGAGCCCTCCCTGTTCGAGCGTTGGGGCGACCTGGTAGGCCACTTCGAGATCGAGCAAAGTCGAGGGCACGAGCAGGGCCCGCCCCCTCCACACCTGGTTGACCTGACCATGGCGAGACGCAGGCTCGAGTCCGAATACCTCGGCGTGTTCGGGCATTTGATAGCCGAGCACGAAGGTCTTGACCCGGCCCGAAATCTCGACCCGCCCATCTTCGCCTTCGGCGACCGTGAGGAGCAGCAGCCATAGCAGGATCCCGCCAAGGACCCTCCTCACGCCGCCCCCTCCCGCCGTTGGTCGGCTTCGATACGACCATCCTTTAAAGTTATCAGACGCTTGGCCATTGCAAACACGGCTTCATCATGCGTAGAGAATAGGAACGTCACCTTGTGGTCGCGGTTGAGTGCGGCCATGAGTTCGAGCAGGGCCGCGGCGTTCAGGGAATCGAGGTTCGCCGTCGGTTCGTCGGCGAGGATCAGGTCGGGCCGGGCGACGATGGCTCGGGCCACGGCCACGCGTTGCTGCTGCCCGCCGGAGAGCTGGGGCGGGAAGCGGCGTTCAAGGCCGGCCAGGCCGACCTCGGCGAGTATTGCCGCCACCCGCTCTCGGCGCTCTTCTCGAGGAACGCCCTGGAGCATCATCACGTACTCGATGTTCTCGGTCACGGTGAGGACCGGGATCAGGTTGTAGGCCTGGAAGACGAACCCGATATGGTCGCGCCGGAAGTCGGACAACTCCCGGCCCGACATTGACGTGACTGGGGTACCGCCAAGGGTGATCGTGCCCTTGCTCGGCAGATCGAGTCCCCCGAACAGGTGCAGGAGAGTCGATTTCCCGGAGCCGGAGGGACCTTTCAACGCGGCGAATTCCCCCTGGCTGAGGTCGAGGTCGATCCCCCGCAACGCCTGTACCTCGATCGCACCGCTGCGAAAGGTCTTCTCGACCCCTTCCGCCCGGAGCAGCGTGTTGCCCATCATTTGTTCCTCCTCCGCTTCACAGACCACGCCGCATCGTCTCCGCCGGAGGACGTCGGGCAACGTGCAGCGCTGGATAGGCACTGGCCAAGAGGGTGATCGCCACCAGGGCCAGGGGATAGAGCACGAACTGCCGGGGGTGTAACTCGGGCCTGATCAGCTCGAGGATGGTCACGCCGGCGAATTCCGAACCGCTGTAATCGATCCCCACGTATCCGTACCACCACCCCAAACAGGCTCCGAGGAGCGCTCCGGGAAGAGCGCTGAGCAAGGCCAACCAGCCCCCCTCGGCCATGACCAGGAGACCGAGAGAGCGAGGGCTGGTCCCCAGCGCGGCCAGGACTCCGAACTCGAACTGCCGCTCGTAGATCGACATGAACAGCGTGTTCATCACCCCGACCGAGACGATGCCGAAGAGCAGGAGGACGACGATCCAGAGCATGAAATCGCTGAGCTCGAGGATCGAGCGCACCTCGGGCAACAGCTCGGGCCAACCCACGGCCTCGTTGCCCGGCCCTGCCAGGGTCGGCCAATACCCTGCCATTACCTCGAGCGCGGTGGTCTCCTCGCGAAAGCGCAGGGCGACCTCGTGGAAGCCTTCACCAAGTCCGAACAAGCCCTGGGCATTCGGCAAGGTGGTGAAGGCCGCGCCCTCGTCGAGCTGGCGGATGCCGAAACGGACCACCCCTCCGATCCGGAACAGTTCCTGGACGAGCTCGCCGCTCCCTGCCCGAGCCGTCGTCACCACGATCTTGTCGCCCACGGCGACCTCGAGGTCCTCGGCCAGTTTTGCCCCGAGCAGGATTTCAGACCTCCCCTCCTCCGTGAGATACCTCCCGGCAGCAAGGACCCGGTGTAGGGCCGACACCCCGGGTTCGAGCGCAGGGTCCACCCCGACCAACAAGACCGGCCGGAGATCTCTCGGACTGGCGAGCATACCCGAGCCCAGGACTCGTGGCGCGAACGCCGCCACCCGCTCGTCGGCCCCGAGACGTTGCAGGAGCGCCGCCGGATCGGTGAGCACCGCTTCGAGTTCACGGCGTTTTCTCCACCCCTCCCGATGGACCTGAGCCTCGCCGACGAAGGTATGGGTCGCTCCGCGGATCATGCGGGTGAACATACCCAGCCAGAGGGCATCGCCGAAGATCACCGTGGCGAGCCCCACTCCGATGGCCATCCCGGTGAGCACGGAACGGCGGCGGTGCCGGAACACGTTGCGCAGGGCCAAGAGGAAGATGAGGCGCAGCGCTCCGAATCGTGGCGGCATGCCGGGGTTCCTCAGAAGGTTCGGAGGGCGTCGACCGGCCGGATCGTCGCCGCTCGCATCGCGGGATACAGGCTGACCAGCAGCGCGGTCAGGAAAATGGTCAGGGCCGGCAGCAGGAAGACGTGCAGCTCGAGCGCCCCCTCCATCCGGTCCATGAGCATGCCGGCCACGCTCATCGGTTCGGGGTACCTGATACCGTAGTGCTGGAAGTACAGATTCAGGCAACCGGCGAGCACCAGGGCCACGCCGAGAGCCCCCAGGGTCAGGAGTCCGGTCTCGAGCACGAGCAGGGTGAAGAGCAACCCGGGGGAGGTACCCAGGCTTCGCAGCACCCCGAACTCGCGCGTGCGTTCGAGCAGGCTCATCAGGACCGTGTTCAACACCCCCAGGGCCACGATGAGGACAAAGATGAATTGCATCACAGTGTTGCCCTTGCGATCGCCCTCCATGGTCTTGGTGAACTCCTTCTCGACCACTTGCCAGGGATCCACCTCCAGACCGGAGAAGCCTGTGCGGTCGAGCACTCCCTCGAGAGCTTGTGCGACCTCTTCCGCGAGTCCGTAATGGGTGAGCCGGAGGGCCCATTCATGCACCCTTCCTCCCAGGGCAAGGAACTCCTGAGCCGTTCGGAGGGGCAGATAGCCGTTGGAGCGCTCGGATTGGTCGGCGCTGCTGCCGAGCAGCCCTGCCACGGTGAAGAGGTCATTGGCCACAGAACCATCGGCGGCTTGACCGACGAGGACCACCTCATTGCCCGGTCCGACTCCCAGGACCTCGGCGGTGTCCGACCCGAGGAGGATCACGTTCCCCTCGGCGGGCAGGAAGCTCCCGGCGCTCACTTTCGCAGCCAGGCGCGTGGTGGAACGTTCCCGATCGGGATCGATGCCGATCAACCGGAGCCCGGTGGTTTTCGGGCCAGCGAAGGCGAGGACCGAGGAATAGATCCTCGGCGCGGCCCTTTGCACCCGTGGATCGCTCTCGAGGAGATTTCCAAAGGTTTCTCCGTCCTGCACGGTCTTGTGCAACCCGGGGCGGTCAAGGTAGCCGCGAGCATGTACCTGGACGTGGCCGGTATGATCGCCGGTGAACATCTCGATGATCGCGCCGTAGGTGCCGGCATCCAGGGAGAGCATGAAGGACATGAGGACATACCCGACCACGATGGTCAGGCCGGTGAGCACGGTGCGTCGGCGATGGCGCGAGAGGTTCCTCAGGGCGAGGCGAAGGAGCATGGCCATCCCGCCCTCAGTGCTTGGCCCGCAGATTGCGCAGGCTGAAGACCCCGTCCGGGAGCGGTTGATCGAGGCTCAGCTTCTCGTAGCGGATTACCGTTTTGTGTCCGGGTTTGGTCAGCGGGTGGAGGGTCAAGACCGTGGGCACGGTCCTTCCCCCGAAGTCCCGGGGCTCGCTGAAGACCAACTCCCGGACGGCCTTGCCGTGTTCGTCATGGTAGACCTCGCGGAGCGGCAGCAAGGTTGCGGCGTCGAGGGTCGTGACGATCCTGCCCCACAGCGAAACCGTGCCCTGGCGAGGGGTGAGCTCCAGGACCAAGCGCCCGGGCACCTCGCTCTCGGCATACCGAGCCTGGTAATCGCGCAGCAGCGAGGCTTCTTTGACGAGGTCGTCATTGGTGAAGTCCGAACCCATCCAACTCCCCAACATCATGCTCGGAGGGATCTTCATCTCCTTATCGATCCGGGGGAAGTAGTTCCACATCTCGGTTCCGAGACGCAAGGTGGCGATACCTTTGTCTTTCTTGGGCGCATCGAGGACCATGAAGGTCTTGTCGAGCCCCTCGCTCCAGCACCTAACCTCGAGCGTGCGCTCCCAGTTCGGCGTGACGATGGACATACGCAGCTCGGCGTAGGCGGTCGTACCGCGGAAGAGGTGATCGAGGCGAGCCAGTACCTCGTCCAGCGGGGGGCGGGGCTCCGGGGGCGAAGCTCCGAACGCGCTCATCGAGTTCAGCAACAGCACGGCGACGAGCAGGTAGCTCATGCAATCTCCGGGTGACCGATGCCCCTGTGGGTATTCACGTCCCCGGACGAGCCTGCCTAGGCTTCCACA
>MGSU01000065.1 GCA_001799195.1 Deltaproteobacteria bacterium RIFOXYA12_FULL_61_11
TTCCTCGCGCTACACCCCGCGACGGGGTCCTGCGGCCGAGGAAGTGCTACCATCGATCGGACCGATGGGCAATGGCCAGCCTGGCCAATTCCAGACCCTGGTGCACGATGACCCGGAGCGAAGCGCCGCTCGACCGGCCATGTGTTCTCGAAAAATGGTCGACCGGGAGTTGCACTACCCTACGCCCCTGCCGTTGCGCTCTCGCAAGCAGCTCGACATTGATAGCGCCGCTCGTGGACCGAAACTCACCTCCGCCGAGCACGTCCCTCGGGAACAGCTTGAAGGCACAGTTGAGATCCTGGACCTTCTGCTCTCCCAGGAGGAGGTTGCCGAGGAGCGTGTAGCTCTTCCCCAGGAACGCGCGGAAGTGTCCCTCGGCACGACGGAGGCGATACCCGATCAGCACGCCACGACCGGCCTCGGGATGGTCCAAGAAGCCCTGCAAGGCTTCGATGCGGAACTGGCCATCGGCATCCAGGAAGAGGACGTGCTCGAGGCGAACCGCCCGGAAGCCGGAACGAAGCGCCGCGCCATAGCCTTGTCGCCGGGGATGCCGAAGGACGCGCAGCGAGGAGCATTCGTCCCGCAAGCGGGAGAGGAGTTCTTCCGTTCCATCGTCACTGCCGTCATCAACGACCAGGATCTCATGGTGGGTGAACCGGGTACGGCAGAAACGGTCGACCGAACGCACCACGGTTTCGAGGTTTTCCGCCTCGTTCCTCGCCGGCAGGACCACGCTGAGCTGCTCGATCGGCATCACCTGCTCCGGAGAAACCCGCACCGGGAGCCTCGCCTGGCTCACCAGCGGACCAACGCGAGGGCAACCTACACCAGTTGGAGGCCCGGTGCAAGCCTCAGGCCTACAGCGACGTGCGCAAGGCTCCTCGCGACACCGCCTTTTCCTCGGTTTTCCTCTCGATGGTCGGTCGGGGTCGTTCTTTCCACTTGCAACCTCCACGGGTTTCAGCGACAAGGGGGCGTCGGCGAGGGAGTTCGCCGACCCGACAATCACCTCCAGGACTGCGAGGTCCGCACATGACCAAAGAAACGATCATCGTCGCGCTCGGCGGCAACGCCATTACGAGGGAGGCGGAGGAGAGCAGCATCGCCGCCCAGTTCGCCAACACCCGTAAGAGCTTGAACGGTGCGCTCGACCTTATCGAGCAGGGGCATCGGGTAGTCATCACCCACGGCAACGGTCCCCAGGTCGGCAACTACATGATCCGCGTCGAGGCCTCGCGCACCCTTGCCCCACCCTTGCCGCTCGGCATCATGGTCGCCGACCTCCAGGGGGGTATGGGCTACATGATCGCCCAGACGATGATCAACTTCTTCCTGCAACGCTCCATCAAGCGCAACGTGGCCACGGTGCTGACCCAGGTCGTGGTCGACCGCAATGACCCGACCATGCTCAACCCGACCAAGTTCGTCGGCCTGGCCTACAAGAAGGACGACGTCGAAGAGCTGCGCCGCGAACGCCACTGGGTGATGAAGGAAGACATCGGCCGCGGCTGGCGTCGCGTGGTTCCCTCGCCCACTCCCTTGGAAATCGTGGAGAAAGACGTCATTCGAGGACTGTGTGAGCGCGGCGACGTGATCATAGCGGCGGGTGGTGGCGGTATCCCCGTCTACCGCAACGAGCAAGGACTGCTCGACGGCGTGGACGCGGTCATCGACAAAGACTTGGCCTCAGCCGTACTCGCGCGCGACATCGGCGCGGAACGGTTGATCATCCTGACCGCCGTCGACCAGGTCTGTCTCGGTTTCACGAAACCCAACCAACGATCCCTGCCGCGGCTCTCACTCGAACAGGCCCGACAATACCTCGCCGAGGGCGAGTTCCCGGCCGGGAGCATGGGCCCGAAGATCAAGGCCTGCATCAATTTCCTGGAATGGGGCGGTAAAGAAGCGCTGATCACCTCGGTCGAGCGTTTCACGGACGCTCTGGCAGGCAAGACCGGCACCCGCATCACCGTCGACTGACCCCCCCCTCCGAGCCCGTTCCCCACTCACCCCTTGGAGGTCTTCCCACCCAGAAGGGCTTCCATCACCTTGACATAGCGTTCGTAATCCTGACTTGCGCGATCGAGCTGCACCCCCATGCCCGGTTGCATCACGCTCACCAGGGCCGGCGGGCAGCGCTTGGCCCAGCGCACCATCCCCGACAACCGCAGAACAATGGCCGTGGTCACGTGCAACTCGATGTGCAGCAGAGTGCCCGGTTTGTACTGGGTGTTGGCCTGGATCTTGAGACCATCCATCGAGAGGTCGTTGGTGACCCCGGTGCGGGAGAGATCCGAGGTCCCAAATTTCAGGGTAAGACGTTTCTTGGTCCTGATCGAGGCTCGCTGACGCATGGCCTCACTCCCGCGTTGCCATCGAGAGAGTCGTTCCGGTCACGGTCTCCGCGGGGTGCGGAGCCGACCGAGCAGCACGAGGGCGAGCAGAGCGAACAGCGCGCTTCCCCAAGAGACCATGGCCGCGGGTCCGAACGGGTTCCCGCCATTCCGGCTCGCTGCTCCGCAGATGCCTCCACCGCCCTCGCGGTTGCATTCGACCTCGGGAGGGCTCGTGTACTCACCCACCACCTCCACACCCATGCGGTCGCAGTTGGAGAGGGTCTTGTCCACGTTCACGCAGAAATCGAATTCGTACCGCCCCTGGTAGTGCTTGGTAGGATCGGGGGTGAAATTGGCCACCTCGGTGCTGCTGTTGGCGATGGTCGGTTTGTTCTTGAGGTCTTTGTCGCGCGGCACCTGCACCGCTTTCCAAAGCTTCTTCAGTTCTGCCTTCTTGTAGCAGACCATGGCATCGAGGTTGGCCGGATCGTACGAGCCGGTAAGCACGATTTTCTGGTTGAGGCTGCCCGAGGTATCGCAACCGTTCTCACCCGCAACCGGTTGCGGCAGGTAACATTCGCTGCCGAACATGGCGGTATAGGTGGTGATGTAATCGTCTCCCTTGTCGTCTTGGAAATCGGATCTGCCCCACCAGAGCACGGTGCGCGTCCCGAGTACGTCGATCCCGTCCGCCCAGTGTTTGAAGACCCTGGCTTCGCGTTCTCCGGGGACGAGCAATTTGACCCAGTACTTGCCGATGCTGTGGCCTGTCCAGGCGATGGTTCCGTCATCGGCGATGGTCACCCGGTCGGCCTTCTCGTCGATGTGATTCACTTCTTCACCCGGGTTGGCGACCATGACCTTGTCGCCCTGGGCCCAGACCACCGTGCCCTCGGCGTTGATCGCCGCGCTGTGCGGATCGGCGTCGAGGTGACGAACCTCGACCCTTGCGAGGATCTCGGCGATCTGCTCGTCCTCCCCCAGACCGGCAAACCCGGCGACCTCGGCCTCGGCGAGGGCCTCGGCGGTTTCATAGAAATCGTCGTACAGGATCTTGATCTTCCCGTCCCCCCACCAGAGCATGGTGCCGTTCGGGGTCACGTGGAGGTCGTCGAAGGACCCGTCGAAGGTCAGGATGCGCCGAGAATCGAGCTCCCGGTACTCGGGGGGATCGTCGGAGGGATCGGTCTCGACCGTCTTCTCTTCCAGGAGCCCCGCCTTGAGGACGTTGATTTCACCCCCGCGGAAGCCGTGGTCGTACCAGATCACGGTGTCGTCGGCGAGAAAGCGTACGTCCTCGACCGTGGTATCGATGCGGTAGGGCTTGGTGTCCTTGGCCTTGAGTAGGAAAAGCTTCTTTCCGAACACATTGTTCTGCCACCATATTGTGGTGCCGGCATCGGTCACCCGCACGGCAGAGGCATTCGCATCGAACTTGCAAAGCGTGAGATCGGCGCGGCCGAAGTCCTCGTCCTTGATGTCGCGGGTCTTGTTGTCCTTGAGATCTTTGACTTTTGCCGTCTTGGCGAGATCCGCGGGGATGATCTTGACCGAGTTGTCAAAGGTCCCGGAGAGGGTGCAGGCGATGGTGCCGTCACCACCGATCGAACAGTCGGTGGCGAGAATATCTGCCTTTTTGGTAATGGAGACGGAGGTGAGGGCCGTGGTCCCGGTGGTGGGGGAGGACCACTTGATGACCTTGTCGTTCTTGGAGTTGTCCACCAGCACCGCGGTGCCGTTGCTGCCGAACGAGATGGCATCATAGGTGGCGCTGGTGGATATCTGCTTCACCTTGTCGGGTAGCTGGACGAAGATCTTCTTGCTGTCGTTCAAGGTGCGTTCAATGAACCAGTAGTTGCCGTCCGTCGTGCGAAAGGCCTTCTCGATCATGAACTCGTGCTTGCTCGGGTCGAAATCGAGCACCAACGGAGAATAGGCAGGGAGTGAGGTGGCCGTCACCAGGAACAGAACCGGCAGGAAGTGCAAGCGGCGCATGATCCCCCCTTACGCTTTGCGTTACACGCAGACGGTGTTCCATACACCATCGCGCGTCAAAACGCCAGCATTTTCTTAGGAAACCTAGGACAATCCTCAGAGTTCGGCCAGAGCGTCGAGCAGAGCGGTCAGGGCCACGTCCCTAGCCCCCCAACTCAAGACCTCCTCGCTGCGTCGCTTGGCCCCCTCGAGAGTCCACGAGCCGTACGCCTCGACCACGGCGGCCTTCAGCGCTGCACGGTCGGAGGGATCCACTCGGCGGGCCGAGGTGCCGAGGTATTCCCAGGCATGGGAGTGCTTGGTCAGCACGACCTCGCACCCCAGGGCCATGGCCTCGAGACTGACCTGCCCGATGGCTTCGACCCAACTGGGCTGGACGTGGACCCGCGCGGCGAGAAAGGTCTCCGTATAGCGTTCCGCGGCGACCTCGGACAGGTGCGAGGCTCCCGGGAGAGTTTCGAGGGCTTTGCGGAAGGCTCGAACGTACCACCAGTGGAAGGGGTTGGGCCGCCCCAGGAACCTGGCCTCAAGACCAGTCCCGGCCAAGGCGTGAACCAGGGCGAGCTGATTCTTGAGGTCCTCGATCCGGCCGACCTGGAGCACGGCAGTCCCGCGACGACGGAGCTCGCGCCCGCGCCCTATCAGGCCCAAACGCTCGGGATTGACGAAATTGGGCACCACCCGCAGCTTCCCGGGATCCAAGCCGGGGAAATCGGCCCGCAAACTCTCTCCCTCGGCGCGGCTCGAGCACAGCACGAACCGACAGGCCTCGAGCAATCGGACCTGACCACTGCGGTGACCCAGGATGACCTCCCGCAGAGCGCTACCTCGATGACGGTTGCCCCTGCACGCGCTGCTCAGCGAACGCAGCCGTTCCATGCTTTCGATCTCCATCGACGACAGGAAGCGATAGGGCGGGAACCTCCCGCACCGGTGGTACAACTCCAGCGAGTGGTAGATCGGGAACAACAGGACAGGTATCCCGAGCCTCTCGGCCGCCGAGAGGAGCAGGAGATGTTCGTGGACCACGTTGAGGTTGAACAGGAGGAGGACCCCTGCCGTGCGGAGCACTCTCGGATCCGGTCGTTCGAGGAGCTCGGCGGCAAACCCCTTGCTCGCGAGGAAGTCGCGGCATTCTCCGAGTTGCCACCCGTCCCCTCCCGGTTTCTTGCGCAGGTCGGAGCGGGCGAAGAGCAGGACCTTCATGGCAAGACCTCGGCAGGCGCGGGTTCAGGGGGGACGTGGACCTGGTACCAAGGCGAGGCGGCGCCGGTGCTCTCGACCACCAGGCGGAACCTCCAGGGATTGAACTGGAGCAATTCCCGGCGCAGCCCTTCGGAAAACGGCCCGAAGCGCTGACCCCCGCAATCGACTGCGAAGCCGCCGACCAGGTGCCGGTACCCGCTGCCGACCTCGTACTCCAGGCGGCAGGGTAGGCCGGGGGGAAGATTCCAGCGCAGCTCGAGCGTACCTTCGAAGAACGCGGCCTCGAGCGACGCGAGGTCGTTCTGCAACGCGGGAAACAGCCCCTCGCCTCCGGCCCCGGCCTTCGAGGCGCTCGTCGCGGCAAGCTCCGCGCTCAGCCGGCGATCGGCCTCGCGTTCTCCCTCGAGGAGCTTGAGCAGGTCGCCCGGCACGCCCAGGGTCGGCACCAGCTCGTCGCGCTCGGCCGGATCTGCGGCGAGATCGTAGTACTCGTAGGTGCGTACGCTCCCGCGTCGCAGCTCGAGCAACTTCCTGCGCCCGTGCAGGAGCATGGTCACCTGGTCGCCGTCACCCCGCCGTTGTTGATACCCTGCCCAGCTCGAGACGGCCAAGACCGGTGGAGACGGGCCCGCGTTCCGGCCTTCGAGCGCTCCGACCAGTGAACGCCCCTGGACCCTCGGGGTCCTGGCTCGAAGCCCCAAGAGTTCGAGTACGGTCGGGACGAGGTCGGCCTGGACAACCGTCTCGTCGATGCGCCGGGCCTCCCCAAACCACGGCACCCCGAGCAGCAAGGGGATGCGCACGACTTCTTCGTTGAGCTTCGCGGCCAGAGCAGTGGAAGCGTGCCCGAGATGGCCATGCTCGAACAGCTCTTCCCCGTGGTCCGCGGTCACCACCACCACGGTCCGTTCCTCCAGACCTTTGCGGCGCAGACAGGCCAGCACCTCGGCGAAAAAATCGTCCGCGGCCAGAACCTCGCCATCGTAGAGGTCCGAGATGCGGGTCTGTTCCTCAGGGGAGAAGGCGAAAACTCCGACCGGCAGGAGGACCTCCCGCTGCACGGCCTCCACCCGCAGAGGCCTTCGGCTGCCGAAGCGGTCGTACTTCTCTCCTGGATCATAGGGCAGATGGACGTGTCGGTAGTGGTACCAGAGGAAGAAGGGTTCGGCCACCTCGTGCTCGAGCCATTCCACGACCAGGTTGGAGGTGCGGTCAGCCTCGAGCCTCCCGGCATAGTCGCCCCCCTCGGGATACCCCAACCGACGGTAACCGGGGACAGAGGTCAGGTAGTTCAAATCGGGGAGCGCGTACCCGGCTTCGCTCAACACCTTCGGGAGGGCGCGCACCCCATCGGGCAGGTCGGTCTCGCGATCGGTCACCCCGTGGGCTCCGGGCCGCAGTCCGGTGAGCAGGCTAACCAAACCGGGCGCAGTCCAGGCCGAGTGTGCATAGGCCCGGGTGAACACCGCAGTCCGTGCCGCGAAGGAATCGAGGGCCGGGGACGTCGGGCGGGAATAGCCATAGCTCCCGAGGCGTGTCGGACGCAGGGCATCGACAGTGAGCAAGAGGAGGTTGGGCCGTTGCGGCGGCACCACGGTTGACGGCTCTTGGACCGGCATACGAGCCACAGCGAGCAGCCCTACCATGGCCGCAGCAGCCGCTAAGGTGGTAAGAGCGACCGAACGCCGCCAGCCCTTATCGCAGGAAAGCCCGCGCACGAGGGCAGCACCGAGCAATGCCGCAAGCAGGTTCAACAACAGATCGGCAGGGTCGAACACCCGGTCGGGCACGAAGCACTGGAGACCTTCGTCGAAGAGGCCGAGCACTACGGCGAGTCCGAGCACGCCTCCGTCGCGCCACGGCCGGTCAACTCCTGGCAACCCGCGATGCAGGGCCAGAACAAGGAGCCCGTATTCGAGGAAGTGGAAACGCTCTTCGGGCAGGTCATAGAGGAAGTACCCGAAGAGGTACAGCAGCCCGGTCGAGCTCAGTAGGGCCGGCGAGGGACGGAGCGTCGAGACGGCAGCTTCCCCCGGTGTGGCAAGGCGATGGAAGCGGGCGCTCAACCCGAGCAAGGCCACTAGCGCTGCCCCCCCGAGAAAAGCCCCGCCGATCAGAAGACCGAGCACTCCTTCCCGTCTCAGGCCATCGACCAGAGGGCGACCCAGCGGCACCATGGCCAGGATAAAGACCGCGAGCACAATGGCGGTCAGCAGCCAGAGCGTCCTACCGCTCACACCCTCACCTGGCAACGATCGACTCGGTTGCTCGGAGGGGGAGGTCCCAGGGGCTTTGTCGGACAGAGGAACTCGGGTTCATCGCCGGGTATCCTCCGGGTAACGGGCGTCCCACAAGGCTTGGAGATCGTTCCGCTCCTGTTTGATCTTCCGGGGCGCCGCCTCGATGGCCGAGAGCAGATCAGCCCTGGTCCGCAGGGTCGCATGGAAGACGTACCCATCGAGGGTGCGATCGAACAAGGTCTTGAACTCGTCGAGCAACCGTACTTCGTGGAACACCTCGGCCCCGAAGACCAGGATCAGCTCTTCTTCGGTGATGACCTCGGGCGAGAGTTGGGGTTCGGGTTCCACCGGAGCGGGCACCGGATCAGAGGACGGCTCGGGGGATGGCGTCAGGACCGGTTGCTGCACCGGTTCGGTGGCGGTGGGAGAAGGCTCAGCTGGAACAGGATCCGCGGGCGTGGGGGTTGCCGGGTCGACCGCTGCCCCGGGTTGATCGAGCTTGACGTACGAGGAACCGCCCCCGCACCCGACCAGCCCCCCTACCAGCAACCACCCTGCCAACCGGGCTCGAGAGCTCGTTCGTCCGCCCATAACGCCGCCTCCGTTCCACCCCCCCGACCAGGGAGGGGCTTTTGTATCTATTATATACACTGTCCGCTCCTTCCTCCACCGATCGCTCCCGACCACGGACGAAGGGTTGGAGAACCTCGAGGTCAGTTCCTCGCCGTTCCCCCTCCCGGAAGCCCGCCGGGCAGGGTAGGCACGCCGGCCCAAGACCCCCGTCGGCCGGGACGTTCGAGAGCGCCGGCCAAGGCGGCGAGGAACTGTCGCCGCGGAACCTCGACACTGCCGAGGGAACCAAGATGGGGGGTCGGGAGCTGGCAATCCAGGAGGAAGTACCCCCAGTGTTCGAGCCTCCGTACCAGGACGAACAAGGCAGCCTTGGAGGCATCCCGCTCCAGGTGGAACATGGATTCTCCGAAGAACCCTGCCCCGAGGGCCAAGCCGTAAAGCCCCCCGACTAGGTCCTGGCCTCGGAAGACCTCGACGCTGTGGGCATACCCCACCTCATGGAGTACCGTGTAGGCCGCCTGCATCTCCACCGTGATCCAAGTGCCGACCTGTCCCCCGCGGGGGACCATGGCGCAGGCCTTCATCACTCGCTCGAAACAGCGGTCGAAGGAGAAGGTCCAGCGGCCGGAGTTGAGCGCGCGACGCACACCGTGGTCGAGGCGCAGGGCCCCCGGCCAAAGCACCGCTCGAGGATCGGGGCTCCACCACATGATGCTCTCCCCGGGGCCGAACCAGGGGAAAATGCCGTGACCGTAAGCTTCCAGGAGCACGGAGGGAGCGAGGGTACCGCCGATCGCGAGCGGACCGTCCCGTGGCCCTGTGCGGGGATCCGGGAAGATGGTGCGCGGCAGGTGATCCTCCGACCACGGTTCCGGACCGTGGTCCTCGGCCAGGTCAGTCACGGTATGAACTCGCGCTCGATGGCGAGCAAGGCGTTGCGCAGGTCCTCGTCCTGTTCGAGGTCCTCGAGGGCCTTGTCGCAGGCATGGATCACCGTGCTGTGATCCTTACCGCCGAATTTCGCCCCGAGCTCGGGATAGGACAAGCCGAGGTGTTTCCGACAGAGGAGCATGGCCATCCGCCGAGGCTCGGTGTATTTCCTCTTACGGCACTGAGAGCACAGGTCAGCCACTTTGATCCCGAAATAGCGAGCCACGCAGTCCTGGATCTTCTCGACGGTCACCTTCTCTTCGGCCTCGCGCAGGATCGACTGCAAAGCCTTCCGGGCAAGGTCCTCGGAGACCTCGACACCGTGGAAGGAGGCATAGGCGAGCACCCTGGTCAGGGCCCCCTCGAGCTCCCGCACGTTGGAACGGACGCAGGAGGCGATGAAGGTCGAGACCTTGGAGTCGAGATGCACGCCCTCGCGCTGGGCCATGTTCTCGAGGATGGCGATCCGGGTCTCGAGCTCGGGCGGCGAGATGTCGACGATCAGGCCATGCGCGAAGCGGGTCCTGATGCGCTCCTCGAAGGCTCCGATCTCGGCGGGGGGTTTATCGGAGGTGAGCACGACGAGTTTGCTGGCGGCAGTCAGGCTATTGAAAGTATGAAAAAATTCCTCGAGAGTGCCGGTTTTTCCGGCCAGGAACTGGATATCGTCGACGAGCAGGACATCGCACTGTTCTCGGTACTTGCGCCGGAATTCCTCCATGTTGTGGGTGCGCACCTGGGCAATGAACTCGTTGGTGAACTTCTCGGCCGTGACCACGCTGATGGTCGCGGATGTGTCCTGTTCGTGGATGAAGTGGCCGATAGCCGTGAGTAGATGCGTCTTCCCCAACCCGGAACCCGCTGCGATGAAGAGGGGGTTGTACCTCTCCCCGGGTTTTTCCGCGCAGGCCCGGCAGGCATTGTACGCGAACTGGTTGCTCTTGCCCTCGACGAAATTCTCGAAGGTGTGCCGTGGATTGACCGCCCCGAGGAGTACCCCGGTGGCTCGCTTGCCCGATTTCGCCACCTGTGGAGGCTCAGGCGGCGGCAACAGCTCGGCCTCAGGCTCTACGGGCAGCTTGAGCTCAGGGTTGACCCTGAAGATGAGATGCGGGGTGAGATTTAATATCTCTTTGAAATGTTTGTAAAATATGTCGTAATAATGATTATCGAGGTGATCCCGGAAGAACTGGTTGGCCACCTCGAGCACGATCTTGCTGTCCCCTATCTCAGCCAACCGGATCCGGCCGAGCCACACGTTGAGTTGCTGCGACTTCTCGTGTTCCTGGATGCTGGTGACGACCATCTGCCAAATCTGGTCTTCTCGGCGTTCACTCATGGACTGGTACCGTTCCTGCTGACTTTCGTCGGAGGCATCGCGCTGCCGCGGAGGGCCCATATCCAGCGCAACCGTCGAGAAAAGGCAAGCAGGAAAATCGACCATTGCCACGCCAATGCCTTGCCCCCGGCCGCGCCCCCTCGTCCCGGCCCTCCGGACGAAAAATCCTGTGGCACAGGACGCTTTCTGCCGATAGGTATTCTGAGGACGAGGACCGCGACACGGACGCGCGGCGAGAACCACCACGGAGGATGACCATGCACGACGAGAAGACGGTACCCAAGACCCCTGAGAAAAAGACCATCGCCATCGGGTCGCTCGACCTATGGAACACCCTGTTCATGGCCGTGCACTTCCCGGAGACCATTAAAACCATCCGCGCGACCACGCCGACCACCTGACCTCGGTTCCTACCCGCCCTTGCTACCCCACACTCCCTCTGATGAATATCCCTTTCGTCAAGAGCCAGGGAACGGTCTTGGGTGTAGTGCTCTGGAGTGACTCTAACCTCGCAGGGGTGGCACCGACGGGGGTCCCCCGCCACGCGCAAGAATGAGCATGGTGGGGGTGAGAGGTGTCAGGACCCCTTAAACCACCCAAGACTGAAGGTCTCTGATCACGCTTTTTCGATTGACACCGCTTCACGTCTGCAAGTACCTTGCAGCGGTTCAATGTGTCCGCCATATGGAGAGGACACCGTTCCTATTTGTTGCGTGAAGGGGGAAACCATGCACTCACTTCGTTCCCACCAATCTTTCCTTATCATCGCCTTAGCAGCCTTCTTCCTGCTGTTCCTCGGGTGTTCCTCGAGCGGCGGAGGTAAGACCGACGATCCGAGCGCCGACCCCTCGGATCCGACCAATCCGATCACCGATCCGACCGACCCGGGTACCGATCCGACCGACCCGACCGATCCGGGCACCGACCCGACCGACCCGGGCACCGACCCGGCCGATCCCGGTGATCAGACCGACAACACCGACCCGACCGACCCCGGCACCGATCCCGGCACCGATCCCGGCACCGATCCCGGCACCGATCCGAACAGCCAAGCCCTGACCGTCACCGAGAACTACTTCAACGTCGAGGCCAATAACTACGAAGAGCAGTTCTGCCGCTTCGCGGCCAATCAGGCTCTGACGAAGATGGGCTTCGCCCGCATCGGCAACGCGAACACCAACCCGGCAGCCCTGATCACCAACCTGAGCGTGGCCCTCGAAGCCGTTACCGAAGAAGTCAGCCTGACTTTCAACGACCCCTCGGTCGACTCGAAAGAACGCAACGTCACCAAGAGTGTCGAGGTCCGTTTCGAGGTCCGCACCGACAATCACCCGGCCATCAATCAGGCAGGCATCGTCACCCGGCCGCCCTACGGCTCCGCTCCCGCCACCGGCACCGTGCGCGTGGTGGCCTGGACCTGCGCCGGCGGCTCCACCTACCGTGACTTCGAAATCACGGTTCCGGCCGCGACCCTGGTGGGGGACACCACCCTGCTCACCGACAGCATCGTGGTCTTCGACCCGGCCGGTTACCAGATCCTGCAAAACCAAGCGGGCGAGTACCAGGTCTCGCGCACCACGAAGAACATCGGGGTCATGGCCCTGGCCAACGCCCCCGGCGCCCACGTCGAGATCAATTACGCCGGCGGCGGACACATCGCCGATCCGTACACCATTCCTATCGTCTATGACGGTACCACCCAGCTCGAACTGGTCGTCGTGGCCCAGGACGGCACCCGCGGCGCTACTCCCTACACCATCACCGTGGTCCACACCGCAGCAGACGGCCTGCCGGTCGCCGAGGACAGCGTGATCATCGCCAGCAGCAACGTGCGCACCGAGTACAACTGGCGCGTCGCCCTGCACGATAACGACGAGAACGCCGACGGTTCGCCGTTGGACGCCGGTTTTTTCAATGATGAAGCCAACACCAACACCCCGCGGCTGCGCATCCAGGTGACGGGCACGACCTTCGTGAAGGAGGTCAACGCCGAGGAATTCATCGTCAGCGGCCTCACCGGCAGCGGCATGAAGGTCCAGGACCGCGAGGGCATCAGCCGCATCTCCGAGGACACCGTGGAGATCCTGCTGGTGGCCGACGGCGAAGACGAGTACCACACCAACTTCTGGGACACCGACGCCCAGACCAATTGGCCGGACTACGGCGACAAGAACGTGACCATGAACGTCGCGATCAGCGCCAACCAGTTCATGGACCGCCTGGTCCGCACGGTCAGCTACACCTTCCAGGGCTATGACGAGCAGCCGGTCCTGACCTGGCGCCTCGACGTCAGCGGCGACACCCAGGTTGTCCGGGCCACAGACCGCGACGGCATCCTCAACCACGAGTGGCTGCGTCTGACCCTGCCGCAGGGCAACCCGCTGGAGCGCTTCGAGGTCAACACGGACAACGCGGCCGAGAACGTGCCCATGGAGACCCTGACCACGGCCCAGCTCTTCAACGATCTGGCCTCAGCAGAGGACGCGGTCAATTACCGCATCCTGGTCGTGGCCAAGGGCGACGACCCGACCGATCCGCTCGACCTCGTCAACCTGGACTACGGCATCGACGAGACTCCTCGCGGGGTCGGCATCGACGAGGACGATGAAGGCTTGGCCCGCTGGGTCGACCTCGAGATCGACTGGGACGGCACGCAGATCGAAGAAGACCTCGACTTCTACGTCGAGGCCTACGGCCAGATCTTCCAGTTCAGCCAGAAGGACGAGCTCTCGACCAAGGCCGAGTTCGTCCACGTGAAGGAACTGACCATCGTGATCAACAACTTCGAGCACACCCTCGACGGCGCTATCGTCACGGCGACCCTCGAGGAAGCCGTTTCCAACCGCTACTTCTTCGACGTCGAGGTGGTGCTCCCAGACGGCGAGTGGCAGTTCACCGGCAACGCCATCGACCTGTACGGCATCCGCAGCTTCTCCTGGGACGACGACGACGGCCACAAGTACTGGGTTTTTGCCGACGACGTCGAGTTCATCGATGACAAGACGGTCGAAATCCAGGTCCAGTGGGACGGCACGGACATCGACACGGAATATCTTGAGAAGGCCGACCTGACCCTGCACCTCTTCGACGGCGACAACGACGATGAGATCGAGGGGCTCAACCTCGACGATCCCAACGACGAGACCAAGGTCTACGACGAGGAGATTCTCGGCCCGGCCGAGTCCAACCTAGCCACGGGCATCACCTCCAACACCATCGACCTCACCCCGCAGCCTGAGACCCTGGTGGTGCGGCTGCTCAACCGCCACAGCGCGGTGGTCAACCTGGGCGAGGAGAACATCGACACCCTGGCCAATGGCGAGTGCCTCATCGACGAGGACACCTTCGGCCAGGCCGACTGCGGTTACGAGGAACTGGACAACGGCCAGCTCCAGATGATCTTCGTCGAGGCCCGCCTGACCGGCGCGATCTGGACCGAGACCGCGGCCAACACGCCTAACTACTTCGACCTGTTCATCAACAAGGTCGACGCCTCGGACGACCTCTATCCCACCCCGGGCTTCACCATCGACTCCGTGTCCCGCATCAGCGATGAGGTCATGGAGGTGCGGGTGATCGGCTCGACCACGGACTGGGACGAGGACTTCCAACTCGTGCTCGGTGTCGACGGCCGCGCCATCCGCCACGACGGTTGGGTGGATGATGATCACATCGTGGACAAGGGACACGCCGCCGACCCGCTGGGCGACGAGGTGCTGAAGATCAGCAACGACGTCTACCGCACCCTCGACGACGATGGCGACCTCTACGCCTCCAGCGCCACCCTGACCTTCACCGCGGTGCGCGAGGGCATCACCCTGACCCCGGCCCTGGTCAGCGAGAAGGCGCTCAAGGACGATCCGGCTCAGACCGGCGCCAGCCTGACCCTGGCCATCACCAACGACAAGTGGGCCAACGGCCTTAACATCAACCAGTTCACCCTGGTTACGGCCACGACCATGACCGGCACCGCGGTCAACGACTGCCCGGCCGGCATCGGCGTGCCGGTGTCCGGCGTGGTCCTGGGCGTGGGCGGCGGCACCCTCGAGCTCGAACCCTCGCAGGATCTCAGCACCATGGAACTGAAGAACCTCGCGTTGAACTTCCGAGTCACCTGGGACAGCATCAACGGCGACGTGGACTCGCCCAATCCGACCAACGGCTTCGTCTCGTCGGACGGCATCATCCATTTGCAGCTCAAGGTCTCGGCTGCGGCTATGCAGGACAACGAGAGCGATCTCCTGTCGATCAACAAGCTGCAGATCCAGGTCGTGGATGAGTATATCGCCGTGGTGAACGCTGCCCTGGCCGAGAAGGGCCTGGACACCGCCTTCCGCGAGAGCGACGACGGCACCAAGATG